>JAAUUH010000030.1 GCA_012031145.1 Oscillatoriales cyanobacterium SM2_2_1
GGACATGACCGATCAACTTTCCCCAAATAATGTATGACTACCCCCTTTCGGGTGCCAGCCTACTATGCCTTGATCATCCGATCCCTCGTCACCCTCGAAGGTATTGCCCTAGGCGTTGACAGAAATTTCAAGGTTTTATCCGTAGCCTATCCCTACGTAGCCAATCGACTGCTGACTGACCAATCCCCAGAACTGCGCCATGCCCTCAAGGATATGCTTTTCCGGGATGGTTCATTCCGTTGGCAGCGCCTAGAGAACCTACTCAGCAACGCTCAAAGCAACCAAGTCTATGACCTAGAGCACACCCTCGACCGCACCCTCGATTTCCTTCTCTCTAGCCGTGGCGATTACATGCGCGAACAGTTGGTCGAAGAACTCGTCCGAGGAATTGAACAGGAAGCCGCCCGGCGTTTGGGGGGAACTACTGATCATCAACCCACTAGCCTAGATGCCCTTAGTCGCATCCTGCGATCGCTTCAACAGCAAAGAACCCTAACTCCCCTCGAAATTCTCCGACTCTTGCAGCGGTTCGTGCTTAAACCCGAAGCCCAGGGCTTAATCCGACAGGCAATCAGGCAACTAACCCAGCGCACCGTTGTTCGCCTTGTCCGGGAGTTTGTTCTCCAAGAAGAGCAGCGCAGTGCACTTCAACCCCAATCGGTGGGTGTGCTCCATCGTCAAGTTAAGGGGCGCACTTGGTAGTCGTACTTCAAGTTACTATCCGTCACCAGTGTTTCATGGAATATGCGATGCATGAAAAACATCAATAATAATGATGCGGATGACGATAGAAAAACTTGGAATTGAAACAAAAGGAATCTAGCTGATGAACATTTCGCTAAAGTCTATCGGTGTAGCAATACATGTGCTGGCTGTTACTACTGCTACGTTATTTGTCACCCCATCCTGGGGGGCTGAGGTGTATCTCAATCGCCAGTGCCAACGAGTAAATGATTCAAGGGATGCTTTTCGAGTAGACTTTCGGCGTAACATCCAGTCGAGTGGGCAACCCTACTGGTTTTCCCTAGCCCGATACATGGACGGTTCAGCAATCTTTTGTCTTACGCAACCTAATTATGCCCAGGGGCGGCTCCTTGCTGTGAAACAATTGCAAAACCAATTTATCAGGGAGATTAAGCAGGAAAGCCTAGACACCGCCTTTTTGATTACGGTTGCCTACGGAAATGGACTGCGCGTGCCATTGGCTCAATTCCGGTTAGATTTAGATAATCCCACGCAACCCAAACTTAGTAAGCTAAGAGAGTGGCGAGATTCGAGATGATTCAAATGCATGGAACGCTTAAGCGTTTTTAGTACTGAGCTCGAGGTCACTAGCCGCCGCTGCTCTGAGTTGACAGGTAGCTCAAGGGCTTTTATTGTCCCCACCTGAGACTAATTTGACTCCCCCCCTTGCCATGGGGCACTGCATCTGGTATTTTTGTAATGGCTACTAAATCCCCCCCTGTAGCCAAGTTATCCCCGAAAAGGCAACTGCTACCGAAAGGAGCAAGCGCAAATTCACTGGCCTAAGTCTCGCTACAAACGATATGGAAGCGGTGATGCCGAAGGGATATTTTATTATTTTTAAAATTGAATTGTCAATGTAATAGAATAGCCGCAATATCGTAGCCGCGAAATTTACATATCCTTGTAATTGACTTACATTTGACGAAAGGCGGGGCTCATCGTAATTAGATTATTTTCGAGAAAGCAACTATTCAACCCCACTTAAACTACTCAACCCCACTAAAAATAGTGGATGTAGTGGAGTTGAGTTTCAAATAATGTACTTTTGGATAGCTTAAACGTTCGCTACATTTTACTCTAGATGATCCTGTCCAAATCAGGGTGGTCACCCTAGTATCAACACCAAGCTTTTTCCCAAGTCCTATTGCGCTAAATTTTTCTTAAGGATGCCCTGTAAGGCAGCATGGCTAATGCTTGTCTGAGTCGGAGAAGGCCGTACCTAGTCGAAATAGTTCGGCAGTGCTAGGGATGGTTGCAAATGGGGGCAAAGCCCCCACAATTGCACCAAGACTAAGCTGTCACCGATTGACGGGTCACTTGGGTCAGATCGCCTTTCTTATACTTGATGGCGTAGAGATCCAAAGTCGTGTACTTAATCTTCCCAGCTTGACCGGCACTGCCGAAGGACACGTAGCGATCAGCGCACACCTTTTGCATCGCCTTAATTGATGGCTTGAGGAAATGACGGGGATCAAATTCCGAGGGCACTTCCATCAGCGCCTTCCGCACTGCTGCCGTAATCGCCAAGCGGCAATCGGTATCGATATTCACCTTCCGCACACCGTTTTGGATGCCCTTCTGGATCTCTTCGACGGGCACGCCATAGGTTTCCCGGATTTGGCCACCGTATTCATTGATGATTTGCAGCAGCTCTTCGGGTACGGAAGAGGAACCGTGCATCACGAGGTGGGTATTGGGCAAACGGCGATGAATCTCGGCAATGCGATCCATGGCTAACACTTCGCCTGTAGGCTTGCGGGTAAATTTGTAGGCTCCATGGCTAGTGCCGATCGCCACAGCTAGGGCATCCACTTGCGTCCGCTCGACAAAGTCCACGGCTTGGTCGGGGTCGGTGAGGAGTTGATCATGGGAAAGCTGCCCTTCAGCACCATGTCCGTCCTCCTTTTCCCCCATACCGGTTTCGAGGGATCCTAAGCAACCCAGTTCTCCTTCGACACTAACGCCAACCCCGTGGGCAACCTTTACGACTTCGGAAGTCACAGCCACATTGTATTCATAGGATGCGGGGGTCTTGGCATCGGCTTCTAGGGAGCCGTCCATCATCACACTGCTAAAGCCATGGCGCACCGCAGTGTAGCAGGTCGCAGGCTCATTGCCATGGTCTTGGTGCATGGCGATGGGAATATGGGGGAAAGTCTCCGCAGCGGCGATGATTAGGTGCTTCAAGAAAATGTCTCCGGCGTAGTTGCGGGCTCCGCGAGAAGCTTGCAAAATCACGGGGCTATCGGTTTCTTCGGCTGCCATCATAATGGAGCGCACTTGCTCCATATTGTTAACGTTATAGGCCGGGATACCGTAATTGTTTTCTGCAGCGTGATCTAAAAGATGCCGCATAGGGACGATAGCCATATAAAAATTCTCCTAAGGTAATTTGCAGTACGAGCCTGTGGTTCGATTTGGTTTCATCTTAAATCATTTTGAAGTTTCTTGATCGAGTATTTGTTCCTAGCGATCGCCCCTAAGACCAACTAGCGCGTTTACTGTTTTCTGAACCGAAAGCATCGGGGATCGCCCCCATTCCCCTAGGATGGGGAAACCATTCCCTAAGCTGAGCGTTATGACCCTAAACCTTGAGGAGGCAGTGAACTGCTGCCGACTATCGGCGATCGCCTACGCCCCAGAACTGCCTACCGATGTTCCCCATCTGGGATTGAGGGCATGGGAATCGCGGGGGACAAGGGCGCTGCTGTCCCAGGATGGAACCCGACAGGTGTTAGCATTTCGAGGCACAGAGTCTCTGGTGAATTGGTGCCAAAATCTGGACTTTGACTTGGTGCAGGGATTTGGGGGCTGCCTCCATGTGGGGTTCTATGAAGCCTTAACCTATATTTGGTCAGAACTGCGAACGAACCTTAATCGCGATCGCCCAATATTGCTCACCGGGCACAGTTTGGGAGGAGCCCTAGCCACCATTGCTGCCCTTGACCTGCACCAGCGGGATTATAGGGTGACGGGGGTTTATACCTTTGGCTCACCGCGAGTCGGCAATCGCGCCTTTGCTGCCGGGTATGACTTGGCACTGCGATCGCGCACCCATCGTTTTGTTTATGGACAAGATACCGTCACTCGCGTTCCACCCCGGAGTTTTGATTATAGCCACGGGGGAAATTTTGTTGGACTGCGGGCTGATGGCAGATTCACTGAAGACCCGGAAGACTGGAAACAATTTACTGAGGAAGTGACGGGTGTAAATATTTTGATTTGGGCACTGTCGCGGTTATACCGACGCTATTCTATTCGCCTCAAGGTCAAAAAATTGCTTTCGCTCTCCCAGGGAATTAAGGATCATGCCCTGGGAAATTATGAACGAGCACTAGTTCTTGCATTAAAGCAATCAAATCATGAGGCTAGTTCTTAGGTCTTGTAGAGCGAACTCGACATTATGGCTGACATGCGGATTCATAATTTCAACACTTTGAGTTAATGTGAGCTATGGCTGCTCCATGCGGTTCAAGCGGTTTCTACTGACCGAGAAATCCCTTTGTTTCTTCAGTGGTTTTATAGCTATTTCAGATTTATTTGAGACACTCTCGCCCTCACCCCCAGCCCCTCGCCCATAAAGGGCGAAGGGAGTAATTGCACTCAAAACAACTACAATTGTGTCGCTCTTAATTAAATTGACTATACTATTTTCCCAGTACCACAACCGGTTGTTTTTACATCCAGAATTTGACACTCTTGACGTTTCAGCTCCAAAAATCTACCCGCATCAATATTGTTTATGGCATATTGCAGATCGGTCTTTTGGCAGTTAGGCTGACACGGGTTAACCCACAACCTTAGCTGAGATTATTACTCAACAAATGCCTCGATAGAAATATCGAAACTGGCAGTTCCATAAACTTTGGCTGTTATTAAATCACGCAAACCTTGAAAACCATACTTGATGCTTAAAGTAGCGATCAGATCTATTCTGACCAGTAGTCACAACCCATCACAACAGTCAGGGGGCGGAAATTGAAGCTCAACAATTCACGTCGCATCAAGATAGGGATGGGTGTGCCAATTGAAAACCTAGACTTTGCAGCCAAAAACGCTGACTGAAACGATGGGCAGTGAGGGACTCGAACCCCCGACAGCCTCGGTGTAAACGAGATACTCTACCAACTGAGTTAACTGCCCTAGCGTAGTAAATCACTATATCACAAAGGGTGAAATCACTTCCTGCTAATAGTCTAACTATGGAGGAGTGGGCGAGCAGAGGAGACAGAGACTTGGTTTCAGGCTCGGGTCTGGGGCAAGGATTCGAACTTGGCTATCAAACCGAGGGACGCGGACTAGTCGTGGGGTTCATGGTACGGGCGTGACTGATGGTTCCAGACCTGGATTTACTGTGGCGAGCAAAGTTTTTTTGCTGCCCCTCCATTTTTTTATCGCCCCTATGCTTCTGGCGAACAGCGCCGATGGGTAAGGGTGCCCTGGGTGATGGTGACAATTTCACTGTTGGCGAGCCAATGACGGTCGAAGGTGCCAAGGTGGGTGGTGGTCATCAGGGTTTGGATACGGGGGCGATCGCCGTGAGAAGTTCCTGTTGTCGCCGCAGGTCTAGTTCGGCAAAAACATCATCCAAAAGTAAAAGCGGGGGGGCACCGAGTACGGTTTCGAGGAGTTCAAGCTCTGCTAATTTGAGGGCTAAAACGAGGGTGCGCTGTTGTCCTTGGGAACCAAATTCCCGGGCAGGGGCAGTGTTGATATGGAGGTGCACTTCATCTCGGTGGGGGCCGACAAGGGTGGTGCCTTGGTGGGTTTCGGCGATCGCCCGCTCCTCCAAGTGATCGAGCAGGGCCTGTTGCCATTCCTGGGGCTGATCGCTAGTTGGCAGGGGGTGGCGGGGAACATAGGTGAGCGCCAGGCGTTCGCGATCGCCACTGATGTTTTGGTGCCAATGCTGGGCTAGGGGCGCAAGACGGTGGAGTAGTCGGGCGCGGCGGCGCATGACTTTGGTACCGGCGATCGCCAGTTGTTCATTCCAAGCCTGCATTTGGGTGGGGTCGGCACGAAATTGCCCCAGTTTGATCCCCTTGAGTAGGGCATTACGTTGCCGCAGGATTTGCTGATACTGCTGCATCACATTCCAATAGATTGGCTCCAGTTGGAGTAAAATTCCATCGAGCCATTGCCGACGGATGTCCGGACTGCCGCGCACCAGATCTAGATCGAGGCTGCAAAACAGCACTGCGTTTAGATGTCCTAGAAACTCCTGTTGCTTGGTGAGGGTAACCCCATTGATCGCCATCCGGCGGCGACCCTGTCGGGGTAAAGTCAGGCGCAGGTCGATGCCAATGTCGCCATGTTCTCCGGTTCTAAAAGACTGGGGGGGGTGGCACCGGGCCTGAATTTCTGCCAGCTCCTGTCCTTCTTGGACTAAGTCACTATCCCGGCTAACTCGATGCGATCGCAGACTGGTCAACAAGAAAATGGATTCTAATAAGTTAGATTTACCTTGGGCGTTATCGCCAACCAAGATGGTGAGCGGAGCCGACAGCGTAAAGTCAAGGGTGGAATAGTTACGAAAATGGGTGAGATAGAGGTGGCGCAGCCGTAGGACTTCACTCAAGGTGCCGAACCATGGCAGTTTCCATCATGCTCTCAAACCCTTGGCGCAGCATAATGCCGCTGGTCATGACGTAATGGTTGTCGTCTTGGCGGTAATAGGTCTGGAAACCAGTGCGCGACTTAGCATCATCGCGGACGAAATAACTCATGGCGATCGCGCCTGGGGAAATCAGTCCTTCACCTTCCACCTTGCCCAATTCACTATGCTCCAATACATAGGTGAAGCGGCGTTCGTTATTATCCATACGCCCCTTAGCAGAAGCGACCTCGTCGGCCCGGCCATCACTAAACTGCATCTTGCTGATCATAGTGAACCAGTACATATCCTGGGACCAACCCACCACCATCCGCCCTTGAAAGGGGGTCACTGGGGCGCTTCCTTGAATCAACGAACCCTTTAGGGTCCACTTGCCCGGTAGCAGCAAAAAGGTGTGCATCGGTTCGCCCGTCGCTTGATGAAGGTCTCAGTCTTTTATTCTAGGGGTATGGATTCCCCTTTGACTGATTTATTGCCACCAATTTGGGTGCCTGCCGATGCTGGGGGCGATCGCCTTGATCGCTTCCTAGCCCTCCAGTTCCCCAACCTGTCCCGTGCCCGTATTCAGGATCTGATTGCCCAGGGATATGTTCAGGTCAACGGACAACCCTGTCGCTCTAAGAAAACCCTGCTCAAGGAGGGCGATTGCCTCAATGTGGTGCTGCCAGCTCCCCAGCCAATGGATCTTACCCCCGAACCCATTCCCTTGGAGGTGCTTTATGAAGATGACAACTTAGTCATCCTCAATAAACCAGCGGGCATGGTCGTCCATCCGGCGGCCGGACACGAACGGGGCACCCTCGTCCACGCTCTTCTGTCCCACTGTCCCCAACTATCGGGCATCAATGGGGTGCAGCGACCGGGCATTGTGCACCGTCTCGATAAGGACACCAGCGGCGCGATCATGATCGCCAAAACCGATTTTGTACACCAGCATCTGCAACAGCAAATCCAAGCTAAAACCGCCCAGCGCCATTACCTCGGTATCATCACAGGCGTTCCCAAGACCTCAACCGGCACCATTATGGCCCCCATTGGCCGCCACCCCCGCGATCGCCAAAGAATGGCCATTATCTCCACCGGTCGCCCCGCTATTACCCATTGGCAGATCCAAGAACGCCTCGGCAACTTCAGCCTCCTCCGCTTTCGCCTCGAAACCGGACGCACCCACCAGATTCGGGTTCACGCTGCCCATGCCGGTTGGCCAATCGCCGGAGACCCTCTCTACGGTAGCCGCCCCCGGCTGTTCACCCAACACCTTCCGGGTCAAGCCCTCCATGCTGCCGAACTCCACCTCACCCATCCCGTCACTGGGCAGCAACTACGGGCGATCGCTCCCCTCCCCCCCGGCTGGCACTCCCTCTTGGCTGCCCTACGTCGTTAGGGGGAGTGGTTACAACAACCGAAATACCGACGCGATCGCCCCTAGGGACTGCACCTGCCGCAAATCGGCTAGCGCCGCTTGCATCGCCGCTTCCTGGACTTGCTGGGTAATGGCCACAATTTCCGCTTCTCCGTTGGGCAAAATATTTTTTTGAATAATTGCCTCCAAACTCACCCCGTGTCGCCCAAAGGTCACACCAATCTCCCCGATCACCCCCGGTCGATCCGCCGCCACCAGCCGCACATAGAACGCCGTCACCGTCTCGCTCATCGGGGCGACTATTGCCACTTTGCTGTAGGGGAACTCCATCAACGGATTCACCCGCTGCGGAGCAACCTCTAGGGCCGCCACCACATTCAAGACATCCGCCACCACCGCACTGGCCGTTGCCCCCCCACCCGCCCCCGGGCCGGAAAACACTACTTCCCCAATGGGATCCCCCACAATTTGCACCGCATTGGTGACCCCCTGCACCGCCGCCAAGGGATGGCAGTGGGGCACTAGGGTAGGATGAACCCGCACTCGCAGGGCAGAGCCTTGGCGCTGGGCAATGCCCAATAGCTTAATCCCAAACCCCAACTCCGCTGCATAGGCAATATCTGCCCGCGTCACCCCGCGAATGCCCTCGCGGTAGACCGCCTCTAGGGCGACCTGTTCACCAAAGGCCAAACTGGCAAGAATTGCCATCTTATCTGCCGCGTCGTAACCATCCACATCCGCCGTCGGATCGGCCTCCGCGTATCCCATCTCCTGGGCTGCCAGCAGCACCGTCCCAAACTCTGCCCCCTCCCGAGTCATGCGGCTAAGAATATAGTTGGTGGTGCCATTGACAATTCCCATCAGCCCCACAATGCGATTGGCTCCTAAGCTCTGTTTTAGGGACTGGATCACCGGAATGCCGCCGCACACCGCGGCCTCCAGCATTACGTAGACCCCCCGCTCTTGGGCCGCCTGAAAAATTTCTACCCCATGGCGGGCTAAAAGGGCCTTATTAGCCGTCACAATGTGCTTCCCCTGGGCGATCGCCCCTAGGATCAGGGTTCGGGCCGGCTCTAGTCCCCCCATTACTTCTACTATCACGTCAACCGTGGGATCGGCGACCAACGCTTCTAGATCTGTGGTCATCAGCCGCTCATCCATAACAATGGCTCGTTTTTTTTCGAGCGATCGCACCCCTACCCGATACAATTCCACACATCCAAATAAAGGATGGCGTGCCATCGGATCCCCCAAAATTCCTGCCACACCGGCACCCACTGTTCCCAAACCCAAAAGCCCAATGCGATACGTTTTAGCCATGCGGCCCTGCAACAAAAAGAATTTTTTCCTAAGATGGCAACTGTTAAACCCAATGAATTTCCTCAGGATTCCCAAATGCCCTATGATATTATTCAACCAGAACTGCTAAACATCAATCCTCATGAGTGACAAGCCCCTAAAGCTGATGCTCTCTATCCCGCCGGTAGAAGGGGTGGAGGATGTGGTGATTGCAGCCATTGAGGCCCTGGCGACCAAGATGGGTTTCACCCCAGCAGACACCCAAGACATCGTTCAAGCTTTAACCGAAGCTTGCATCAATGCCATTATCTATAGTGCCTCAAGTCATGACGTGGAAGTTGTGGCACTTGCAGGGCATAGTAGCCTGGTAATTGAAGTGCGTGATCGAGGTTCAGGCTTTGACCCCAACAGTGTGCCGCCGCCAGATTTTGATACCATTGTCAGCAATGGTTTGCCAAATAACGGCGGATTTGGTTTGCATATGATCAAGGCATTGGTTGACAGTGTAGACATCGAATCCTCTGACCGGGGAACCGTTGTTCGCATGAGCAAGTTTCTTAAAGTTTCTACTCCAAATTGACGACAACACCATGACGCACTCTTCTTTCTTGCAAGACCAACTGGAAATTACCGAGCTTATGGAAGGGGATCAGGTGACCCTGAAGCTCAACGGGGCTCTAAGCGTTACCACGGTGCCCCAGTTCCGGCAGTCGGTGCAGCCATTCTTGGATCGGAAACTTGCGGCCATTGTCCTAGACTTTGAAGGGGTCACCAAAATTGTCAGTCGCGGCGTAGGCGCAGCCATTGACATGGCTGTTCAAGCCAAAAAACAGGGAGGGAAGCTACTACTTAGGAACGTGGGCAAGTATGGCCGCTCCCTTTATATCCAAGGGGTGCATCTTGTGGCAGAGGTTCCCGAACTAGAGGGCTTTGAACCCTAGGGACTGAGTGCGTGCGCATTGTTGGTAAGCGATCTTTAGGCTCTCATCCGGTTTTTGATCTGGGGCTGAGCACGATACATAATTATTTACTAGCCAGTGGACTAATTGCTTCCAACTGTTTCAATAAGTCCCACAGCGTAGCCTATGGATATGTGACCTATCAAACGGCATATCTCAAGGCTAACTATCCCGTCGAATACATGGCGGCGCTGCTGTCATCGGTCAGCGACGATCAATCAAAGATCCAACGCTATATCGCCTCTTGCCGCGGTCTCGGCATTGAGGTGTTGCCCCCGGATATTAATCGTTCCGATATTGAGTTTACGCCCACGGGCGATCGCATTCTTTTTGGTCTCGCCGCGATTAAGAATCTGGGAATGGGGGTAATCGAAGCCATTTTAGTCAGTCGGGCGGAGGATGGGGCCTTTCAGAGCCTTGGAGATCTCTGTCGCCGAGTGGATAGCCGCGTCCTTAACCGCAAGGGGCTAGAAGCCCTGATTCAAACGGGTGCACTCGATGGATTAGAGCCAAACCGCCGACAGTTGATGCAGGATTTGGATTTGATTTTGGAATGGGCATCACGCCGGGCGCGGGAGCAGGCTTCTGGGCAGTTCAGTCTGTTTGATGTGGGGGGCAGCGCGGCGTCAACAACGGAAGAGTTCGCTCTGCCGCCGCGGGGTGAACCGGTTGAGGACTATGCCCCCCAAGAGAAGTTACGGCTAGAAAAAGAATTATTGGGATTCTATGTATCTGATCATCCACTGCGGAACTTGGGCAGGGCAGCTAAATTAATGGCCCCGGTAAATTTGGCTGACCTTGACGAGTCCTGGGAGTCCAAGACCGTAACGGCGATCGCCATGGTTCTTGAGGTGAAGGAGATTGTCACCAAAAAAGGGGATCGCATGGCTATTGTGCAGTTGGAGGATTTGACTGGGAACATTGAGGCAATCGCCTTTCCTAAGAGCTATGAACGGGTGCGATCGCATCTGCGGTTAGATCAGCGGGTGATGGTATGGGGCAAGGTAGATCGCAAAGACGAGCAGTGCCAGTTGGTCATTGATGATGTGCAACCCATTGAGATTGTGCGGATGATTCGGGTGGATTTAGATCGAGAACAGGCCCTAGACCTACAAAAGCTCCATCACCTGCGGCAGGTACTCCAATCCCAAACCAGCGAGCACGAAAGGGAGCGTAAGATTCCCATCGTCGCTGCCTTTACAGACATGCAACCCTGGCGTTTCATCCGTCTAGGCAACCAGTTTTGGGTCAACAATGACCAGCAAGCAGTTTTTGCCCTACAGCAAGCCGGGTTCCGGGCGACGTGCGATCGCCTGACACCCTAGCTCTAGATCGAGATGCGCCCACGCAACACCTCATTACGTTCCGCCAAAAAACTAGTTCTTCTTAAGGAGTGAGGCTGGTTTCATTGACATATTGACTTACAAGTCAATGGAAATCGCCGCCACAGGACAGGCAGTAATGCACTGCTCGCAAACCACACAGCGAGATTGCTGGAAATGCAGCCGAAAGGTCTCGGGACTTAGGGTTAGCGCCTCCGTCGGGCACACCCCAGTACATAGGCCGCACTCCACACATCGCTGCTCATCAATGGCGATCTCTTGACCGTGAAGGGACACCAACACATCCTGCGATCGCAGCCACTCAATTGCCGCCTCCAACTGATCAATGTCGCCCGACAATTCCAGAACCATCTTCCCCACTTTATTGGGGTCAACTTGAGCTCGGATTATATTCGCCGCCACATTAAAGTCCTTGGCTAAGCGATAGGTAAACGGAATGCTCACCGACCGCTTGAAAAAAGTAAGATTCACCCGCTTCTTCATGGCAATTTAGGACAGAGAACTGATACACTGGCGGCAATTTTTGGCATAAATCACAGTAGCTATGGGCAAGATATTTGTTTCCGCAGGACACGGCGGCTTTGAAGGGTCATTTCGCGACCCCGGAGCTGTGGCTGGGGGCACCACCGAAGCCGCTGAAATGATTGCCACACGAGATTTACTCATTGCGGAGCTGCGTTCACGCGGACTATCCGTCGAAGCTCCCGGTGATGATCTTAGCCTACGCCAAACCCTTGACTGGATCAATGCCCGGGCCACTAGTCGTGATATTGCCCTCGAGATCCACATGGATGCCTTTAGCGATGCTAATGTTCGTGGCGTTACTGCTTTCTTTATTGCCAATAACGAGGTGCGTCGTCGTCAGTCCGAGTTGATGATCAACGCTCTTTTGCGCCGCGTCCCCGAACTGCCCAACCGCGGCGCTCGTCCTGACACCAATGCTGCCGTTGGTCGTCTCGCCTTTTGCCGGGATATTACGCCCCCCTCAATTTTGATGGAACTGGGTTTCATCTCCAGCCCCACGGATCGCCGTTTGATCCAAGTCCGCCGCCGCGACTATGCCCTCGGATTGGCCGATGGTCTACAAATGTGGCTTCGGGAACACGCTGGCACGAGCGCCCCGACACCGACGCCGACGCCAACGCCAACGCCAACGCCGACACCCACACCTACCCCTGTCCCTGTCCTGTTCCCGGAAATTAATATCGTCCTCAATGGTCAGGGATATGAAGAAAAAGGGTTTTTGATTTCCGGTAATGCCTACGTTCCCGTTGACCTTGTAGATCGGCTCGGTATTGACTTTAATCGTATCTTGGCCTATCAGCGCATCCGTTATCGCAACATTGTGTACCTTCAAGCCATAGTGCTAAGGGACTTTAATGTGTCTGTCAGTTGGGACAATCCCTCCCGATCAGTTGTCCTGCGATCTATTCCCCGGATTCCTGTCGATCAACTGGGAAACATTATGGGAATTGGTTTTGCCTCCGATGTGCAGATGATGGTCTTCCTCAAAAATAATAATGAAACTGCCCTGCCTCGCTATGAGGATCTCACCCGCATTTATCGCGAAGAGGCGGCGATTGAGGGGGTCAACCATGACGTGGCATTTTGCCAGATGTGCGTAGAAACCGGGTTCCTCCGGTTTGGCGGCGATGTTCGGCCGGAACAAAACAACTTTGCTGGACTGGGGACGATTGGGGGTGGGGTTCAAGGAGCCGCCTTTTTAGATCGCCGGACGGGGGTGCGCGCCCACATTCAGCATCTTAAGGCCTATGCCAGCACCGCGCCCCTTGTGCAGGAAGTTGTCTCACCGCGATTTCGTTTGGTTGCTCGAGGCGTAGCCCCCACCATCGGACAACTCACTGGACGTTGGGCCGTTGACCCCCAGTATGATCAGAAAATTCTTGCCCTACTGCGCCGCCTCTACGAGTCGGTGAACTTAATTTAGAATGTGCGGTATTGCAACCCGGGCGCTGCTCTATTTAATTGACGAAAGCCGTCAAAACGCTAATCGGAATGCTAAGTAGATGGGTTCAATCATGAAAGTATCGGGGAACGACGTAGCTTAGTCTGTTGGGATACCGTTCAATCATTCATGATAGGAGGATGACCATATCGCCATCTTTTGTAAGACTAGGATAGAAATTAGTCGCAACCCCTGAGTTGGCAAATGGCGATCGCCCCATGGGCCCTAGGCTGAAGCTGATCCACGAGTGGCAGAGATCTGAGATGGGGTCGATGAGTTACTAGCTGATGTAGTCACTGCGATCGCTACACCTCTTCAGAGAACGAATAACAACACGCTAATCGGGAGGCTCAATGTCGGACTGTGGATGTCATATGGAAGCAAAGAGCGCAGCAGAGCGTAAAACGCTGCGAATTTTGTTGCTGATCAATGGCGTAATGTTTGTTGTCGAAACGGTGGCAGGAGTTTTAGTGCATTCAACTGCCCTGGTTGCGGATTCATTAGATATGCTTGCAGATGCTTCGGTTTATGCGATGTCGCTTTATGCGGTTGGTAGGTCAGCGCATCATAAGAATCGCGCAGCGACTCTAAGTGGTATTTTTCAAATTACCCTAGCTGTAATGGTTGTAATCGATGTGATTCGACGGTTTGTTTGGGGGAGTTCACCGGAATCGAACTGGATGATGGCAATTGCTCTACTAGCGATAACCGCCAATAGTTATGGGCTGTACCTTCTCTCAAAGCACCGTAAAGGTGAGGTACACATGCGTGCAAGTTGGATATTTACTCAGAATGATGTTGTTGCAAATTTCAGTGTGATAATTGCAGGCTTTCTAGTGAGTTTATTTAATTCCCGACTTCCTGACTTAATCGTTGGATTTGGAATCGCAGGCCTAGTTGTTTGTGGTGGAATCAGTATTGTTCAAGATGTACAACAGGATAGAGCCGCGCAAAAAAAAGTCTAGCAAATCGGGATGAACCCATAATTATCGGAAGTGCAACGTCTTAGCACTTCATTTCGGTTAAATCTGTCGTCGATCATCGGCTATGTTATACAAAAGATTCTATAATTCACAGCAACATTTTCTACATGGTTTATCGGTTACAGAATTGATCGATACAAAGACATAGTCATTTAACTTGAATTTGATACAGCTTTTTCCAACCTCAAATCCTTACTCGATCTGAACTTGAAGGTTAATGCTGGTCTTTTACAGTCTCAATCTTAATTAAAATGACTATAAACATCGCATTCAAGTAGTGCATAACCTAGCACTGCGCCCGACCGTGTGTGAAACTTTTATTTTCATCTAGTGTTAATCAAGGTGAGTAGGTTCAACCGTCTATTATTTGAACATTTGGATGTATAGCTATATTCGGGTAGGTTCGGACATCGAAGGGTAAGGGGGGTTGGGGGCTGCGCCCCTGCCAAGGGTTTCACCCCTGCACCCCGTCCTCATCAAGTTATTTACAGCTATATTTGAACGTTTGGGTGAACGTGGCCACAAGTAGGTCGGTGAGCGGTGAGGTTATGGATGATCTGGCAAATCATTAAGGAGGCTGCCTAGGCTAGCATTGATGATGGACTTACTGTATTTGCCCTTGTGCAGTAAGGCCTAGATTCAGGGCTGCGTTATTTTTGGTCATAGTGGAAGCCAGAAGTGTCGAAGGAAAGCCTGAAACTAGAAGAGGAGAGAAAAGAGCGTTTATACCCTATCACACAGGAAATCCTGTCTGAATAGATGGTCACTTCCAACATTGCCCTGAAAGCTATTCGTAACGGTTAAGAACGGTGATCTGTTCGATCAATTCCTGCTTGGCTTCATCGGCGCGATCGCAGGGAATTTGGCAGGTTCCGGCATTAGCATGACCGCCGCCTTCATGGTGGAGCATCAATTGTCCGATATTCAGCGGCGAGGTACGATTAAGAATAGACTTCCCAACCGCAAAGACCACATTTTGCTTTTGCACTCCCCACATCACATGCATAGAGAGGTTGCATTGGGGGAACAGGGCATAGACCATGAAGCGATTACCGGCATAGATCACTTCTTCTGAGCGCAATTCTAACGTCACCAACTGTTCATGGACAGAGGCACAGCGGCGTAGTTGATCCTTAAACTTCTCGGCATGATCTTGATAGAGTTCCACCCGTTCTTGCACATCGGGCAGGGTGAGAATTTCACCAATGGACAAGTGACGACAGGATTCTATTAAATTCATCATCAACTGGTAGTTGGAAATTGTGAATTCCCGAAAGCGCCCCAACCCAGTGCGCGCATCCATCAGAAAACTCAGCAGCACCCAATCTTGGGGGTGCAAAATTTCTTCTAGGGAAAACTGCGCCGAGTCGGACTGATCCACGGCTGCCATCATTTCTTGGGAGACCTTGGCAAACTTTCGTCGCCCGCCGTAGTAGTTATAAATCACCCGGGCGGCGGAGGGGGCGCTGGCTTCAATCACATGATTATCGGGAGTGTCGAAAACGCGCAATGACTCGCTAAAATGATGGTCAAAGGCCAGGTGAACGCCGGGGACGTAGGGCAGATTGGCGGTAATATCCTGCTCAGAAACTTCGATTTTGCCGTCCTGCATGTCCTTAGGGTGGACAAATTTGATTTCGTCAATCAGGTCAAGCTCCCGCAGCAGGACGGCACTGACCACTCCATCGAAATCACTGCGGGTAATAAGACGGTATTTTTTGTCCATAGCCTTTATGTTGACCTTGGCTTTAAGAATAGCGCAAATTTCTGGTTGCTACGGCATCTAGGGCGTCATTTCTAGCGAGGTGGGTCATTCATGCCAAGTCCCCTAGGACTTTCCGCTGAGGCTACGGGCTAGACATTGCTTTGGCGGCGCTGAACGGTGTTAGTAATATCCATAGGGGCGAGGATAGGGGCGCTGGAGGTTTTGGGCTCGGTAGACATGGACAATCTGCACGACCCCGCCAGCCCGTTGGAGGGGGATTCGCCCCAGATCGGTCATGCTTTCAAAGAAGGCGCGATAGACCATCGCGGCGGGCAGGCGTTCATCGGCCCCCAACTGCCATGCGGGGTTGGTTTCACCGACAGCCGCTAAATCGGCGATCGCCCGCTGGTCAAAAAATTGAAATTGCTCGCTGGTGAGATAGAGCCCATTTTTGCCAACGAAATCTCTGGCTCGTGACCAATAGGCAAAGCCGCGAATATCGGTATCGAAGCAGGTGATGGGCTTGTCAGTGATCTTCCCGAGGGCCATGATCATCTGACCGGCAAAAAAGAAATTATTACTAAATACAAAATCAGCCTGTTCTAAGGACTCGCGCCATGGGGAACTTTGAAAAGCCGCCCGGACTTGGGCCACATCGATCAGTTGGGTGGATGGATCATCGACGGGCTGCCAGATACCGCCGGCGATCGCCCCTGCACCATCTTTTTGAATGATGCCAAACCGCACATGGAGTAGGGCAATAAGCAGCAATGTAACCATGATACCGCCGGAAATGGTCAACCATCGCCGAATTAAACGGGGCTGATGGCCTTGGGCGATCGCCATGCGGTGCCCCAGCAACAGCATGGCCCCAAAAAAGCCGGGCATCGGCCAACTGGGCAAAACTTGTCGGTAGCCGCCCATGAGCGTAAAGCCGCCATAGATGGGTAACGAAAGGCACAGGATCCAGAGATATTTTGGGTTTTGCCACGCTGGCACCTGCCGTAGATTCGTCCACCATAGGGGCACGCCAAAACTAGGAAACAGGTAGGCTACCCCCACTAAGAGCGTCAGCAACAGATCGCCGATGCGGTATCCCCCCTCTGGCACCGCCCGCGCCCCCTGAAAGCGAAAAGAAACCCAGTCATGCTGGGCATTCCAGATCAGCATGGGGCTAAGGAACAAGACAAAAGCAGCGATCGCCCCTATCAGCCATCCTGAGCGAAATACCCGGCGATGGGGGGCACTGAGTCCACAAAACAGCACCAGCCCCAGCCCCAGCAAAAAACCATGATATTTTCCTAGGCTGGCCAATCCCACTAACCCCCCAATCGCCCCTACCCGCCACGTTGGGCGATAAAGCCCAATATCGTCGCTATGCTTGGGAAAAAACTCGACGCTTGCTAGCCAAAGGCAAGCGCTCCAAAAAAACATCAGTGGGCTATCGGGCAGGGTCAGAATCCCGAACCCTACACCAAAAAACGGCACTAAGCTAGTCAGGATCAGGGTCAGCCGCCCGGTTGCCTCGTCGAATAAGTGACAACTGGTACGGTACAGAAAATACAAACTAGCTGTAAACAGCAGCAATGGGCCAATGCGGATGGAAAACTGGGTCACATCCCCCGTCAGGGCGATCCCCAGCCCCGCTACCCAGCCCACCATCGGCGGATGATCGAAATAGGACATCTGGGGATGGCGCACATAGCCCGTGTAGTAGGCTTCATCAAAACCTGGGGGGAGCAGCCAGGCGATCGCCCCGCGCGCCAACAACCCCAAAACCAAAGTCCAAATCACTTCAGCCGTCATGGAGGGTCGCTAGGCCCAGATAGTGAATTTCCGTCGGAGTCACGGCAAAACGACAGGGCAACACCTTTACCCCTAGGGCGATCGCCTGGGACAGCAGCCGACCATACTCCGGATCAGCTGCGCTGCCCGCCGCAAAGGTCGTGCAATCCGAGCGATTAATAAAAAAAATCAAGGCTGTAGCTGTTCCCTGGGACTGCAACGCCATGAGTTCTCGCACATGCTTTTGTCCCCGAGTGGTCACTGTATCGGGAAACATAGCGCGATCGCCCTGGCTCCAGGTGGTATTTTTCACCTCCACATAGGTGGGCTGCCCCTCAGGATCGGTCACAACAAAATCAATCCGGCTACGCTCAACACCATAGGGTACTTCCTGCGCTATTCGGGCAATGGGGCCCAACTCCGGGATAAACCCCGCCGCCAGCATTTTCCCGATCACCCGATTCGGTAGCCCCGTATTCACACCTACCCAAGTATCCTGCACTTGGATCATCTCCCACGTCCACTGCAATTTACGCTTTGGATCATCGTGGAAGGAAACGTATACCGGACTTCCTAGGATGCAGATGCCTGACATCGGGCCCGTGTTGGGGCAGTGGGCCGTAATGCGATCGCCAGTTACCAAGTCCACTTCAGCAAAAAAGCGCTGATAGCGACGCACCAACGTTCCCCGCTGGAGCAGAGGATAGGAATAGACCTGCAATTACAGTTCCTCTTCTAGGGGCTCTTCGTACCGCTGCTTGCCACCCTCCGGCACCCGTGGTTCTCCCCAAGCTTCACGGATCTGTTGCTTGGCATCCTCGGCATAGCGGCGAGAACGGGGTGTGTACTCCTCTGGCTCTAAATCGTCGTAATCATCCGCCGGGGGAATCAGGGGTTTGGGGTCTGGTCGTGATTCAATCCGGGATTCAGGCGCACGACGGCGAACGGCGGGGCGCTCCTCAGACCAGTTATCCTCTGGCTCCTGCCACGCTTCTTCGCGGCGATAGACGGGGCGACTGGCGGGCGGCGGGCTATAGGAGCCACTACGAGATCCCGAGCCCAAAGCGTTGTCCGAGACGGTTCGCGAGGGAAAGTAGTCATCTTCAAATTCATCCTCCCAAGGCGCTTTACCCAAGCCCAGCCGCTCCAACAGCCCCTTGGTCACCTGCACAAGGCGATCCTCCATGCCCTCAGTCACAATAATGCGTTCTCGTCCGACGGCAATAATTTCATTGACATCAACTTCATAGGTGCTAATCAAAGCCGCCGGAACCACCGGATTAGCCACCGATGCAATGATTAAATGCTGAATTTCTCCCGTGCGGGAATCAAATTGGAAATCCCGCACCCGCCCCAACAGTTCTCCCGATTCTGTGACTACTTCGTCACCAATCAAGGCGGTATAGCGCTCTGAAACTAGAATATCCTCCAGAACCGCATCGTTGCCCACCAGCAATGCATCGGGGCCAAGCAGATCGACGCGCTCTAGGGCCATGTAAAAGGTGGCGCCAATGCCAATTGGAGTCCCGGGAATATAGCGCTCTGCAACCGTAAACCCCGCCACCTGTCGCTGATCCATATCTAGCCACATTTGGGTGATGATACCCAAGCGAGTGCCATTGGCTTTGCTGATCACTTGCAAACCCAAAACATTGGCACGTTGTCGTAGCAGATCGGAGGGCATCATCGAAGGCAACCAAGCGTAAATACCCATTCATCTTAGCAGAATCGCGCACGGCTCCCGACCTCACCTATCGCTGCTCAATGGGGGCGTAGGCAACGTTGCGCAACCCCGTATAGACCTGGGTCGGGCGAAATAGGCGGTTGTCGGAGAGTTGCTCTTTCCAGTGGGCGAGCCATCCGGGAGTGCGGGCGATCGCAAAGACCGTAGTAAATAAATCTTCGGGGATACCAAGCTTTTTGTAGACCAGTCCCGAGTAAAAATCTACGTTGGCATAGATTCCCTTACCAGCGAGGCGTTCATCGACCTGTTTTTCCAATTCCACTGCCAGATCGTAATAGCGGTCATGACCAAATTTGTCGAAGAGTTGCTGGGCTAATCCCTGCAAAATGGTAGCCCGGGGATCCTTGACCTTGTAAACACGATGACCAAAGCCCATGATTTTTTCTTTGCGGGCAATTTTGCCATCGAGATATGCGGAAATGCGATCTATAGTGCCGATCTCCGCCAACATTTGCATGACCTGCTCATTGGCCCCACCGTGGAGGGGCCCAGCCAAGGTACCCACTGCCGAAGACATCACCATGTAGGGATCGGTTAGGGTTGACGCTGTAACCAAAGCGGCAAAGGTGGAGGCATTCACTGTGTGCTCAGCATGGAGAATCAGGCACACATCAAATACGTGGGCTGCAAGGGGATCCGGTTCTTTTTCATTGAGCATATAAAGGAAGTTGGCAGCATAGCTCAGATCGTCACGGGGCATCACCGGATCGTTCCCTTGGCGCATGAGGTGAAACGTAGCGACCATGGTGGGCACCTTGGCCAGCAGGCGGAGGGTGGCTTGGTAAATGTATTCCTGATCGTGCAGTTCGGTAAGGGGATAGAACATGCCCA
Organism: Oscillatoriales cyanobacterium SM2_2_1; assembly: GCA_012031145.1. Taxonomy (GTDB): domain Bacteria; phylum Cyanobacteriota; class Cyanobacteriia; order Pseudanabaenales; family Pseudanabaenaceae; genus UBA999. Next base: position 20,340 of record JAAUUH010000030.1, read on the forward strand.
AGGCAGAAACGCAGGTCTGCAGGGCATCCATAGGTGGGGCGTTGTCGGGAAAAGATTTGATCATATCCCGGATGGGATATTTGAGGCGGCGGCGCAGCAGAACATGTTCTTCAAAGGTTTTCAGTTCTTGGGCTGTGGGAAGTTGCCCAAACACAAGCAGGTAGCAGGTCTCAAGAAAGCTACTGTATAGACAGAGCTCTTCGATCCGAATGCCCCGATACTCTAGAAGCCCGACTTGCCCATCAATAAAACTAATGTTGGACTGGGTTGCGGGAATGCCTTCTAATCCGGGTTTGTATTCGCCTACTGCCATGCTGAATCCTTCATTCGACATTGGTTCACTGTATCACTCCCCTGTGGGCTTTATTTTGGGATCCCTAAACGCTGTGTTATGTCTTGCTAACCCCCACAACTCAGGGCGGTTTGTCAAGAAGCGCTAATGATGTGACGCAGGCATCCCTCGAAAGGGATAGGATGGAGTACACCAATTCTGTCGCCATGTGCTCTATGACCCCTGCTTCTACTGACGTGCTCGACTTGCATTATTTAATGTGTGCGCCTGACTTCTATGACGTGGATTATGTCATCAATCCATGGATGGAAGGCAATGTGCACCGATCCAGTAAGGAGCGGGCGATCGCCCAGTGGCAGGGTCTTTATGGACGGCTCAAGGAACTGGCTGTCGTAGATTTGGTGCTGCCACAGCAGGGTTGGCCCGATATGGTATTCACAGCCAATGCTGGGTTGGTGGTGGAGCGTAAAGTGGTGCTCAGTCGCTTTTTGCATCCCGAGCGGCAGGGAGAAGAGCCTTACTTCAAGGAATGGTTTACGTCCCAGGGGTTTGAGGTGTTTGAGTTGCCACCGGAGCTACCCTTTGAAGGGGCGGGGGATGCGTTGCTGGATCGGGAAGGCCAATGGCTGTGGGCGGGCTATGGTTTTCGTTCCGAATTGGATGCCCATCCCCTCATTGCCAAATGGTTGGATGTGGAGGTGCTGTCGCTGCGCCTGATTGACAGTCGGTTCTATCACCTTGACACCTGTTTTTGCCCGCTGTCGCGGGGCTATTTGCTTTATTACCCGCCGGCGTTTGATTCCTATTCCAATCGTTTAATTGAGATGCGGGTGCCAGTGGAACGACGGATCGCGATCGCCGAGGCGGATGCGATTAACTTTGCCTGCAATGCTGTGAATGTGGGAGATACCGTTCTGCTGAATCGGATTTCGGCAGATCTAAGTCAGCGGTTGGAGGCGGCTGGTTTTGAGGTGCGGCAAACACCCTTGACAGAGTTTCTCAAGGCGGGGGGCGCGGCCAAATGTCTCACCCTGCGGGTAACCGAGACCCTCAGCCCAAGTCACCATGACGGGGTGACCATTGAGTCGCGGGTGATCCAGATGACGGGGCACCTACTGGATGCGGGGCTGATCAATCGCGCCCTCGACGTGGTGGTGGATGCGGGAGGGAGCTTTCAAGTGTTAGAGTTTCGCCTCGGCACCCAGCGGCACAGCACGTCCCAAGCCAAGATTCGGATTTCGGCCCCATCGGCAGCGATCATGGGGACGATTATGGGACAGTTGATTGAGATTGGGGCCTACCTGCCGGAAGTGCAGGATGCTCAGCTGGAATCCGTGACCCTCGATGGCGTCGCCCCCGATGATTTCTATGTCACGAATATTTTTCCTACTGAGGTACGGATCCATGGGCGGTGGGTGCGGTGCGATCGCCAGCGGATGGATGGGGCGATCATAGTACAGTCCCAGGATGGAGAGGTTGCGGCCACCTGTTCGTTGCTGCGGGATCTCCGGGTGGGCGATCGCGTTGTGGTGGGGGTAGAAGGGATTCGGACAGCCCATCGCCCGGAGCAACGGGAGAAGAAAGAAGAGTTCTCGTTTATGGGAGCCGGGGTTTCCAGTGAACGGCGCGTGGAACTGATCGTCGAGCAAATTGCCTGGGAGTTGCGCCAAGTGCGCGATCGCGGTGGTCGAACCGTGGTCACGGCTGGGCCAGTGGTTGTGCACACCGGTGGTGCGCCCCACTTGGCCTATTTGATCCGGGAAGGCTATGTGCAGGCCCTGTTAGGCGGTAATGCGATCGCCGTCCATGACTTGGAACAAGCCATGATGGGTACCTCCCTTGGCGTGGATATGCAACGGGGCATCAGTGTTCCTGGCGGGCACCGGCATCATCTGAAAGTGATCAACACCATCCGCCGCTATGGCAGCATTGCCGAGGCAATTAAAGCAGGGCTAGCCACCACCGGGATCATGTATGAGTGTGTCCATAGGGATGTGCCCTTCGTGCTTGCCGGCTCCATTCGTGACGACGGCCCCCTCCCCGATACGGTGATGGACTTAATTTCAGCCCAGCAACAATATGCCGAACTAATTCGCGGCGCCGATGTTATTCTGATGCTCTCTTCAATGCTCCATTCCATTGGAGTGGGCAACATGACCCCAGCGGGTGTCAAAATGGTGTGTGTCGACATCAACCCGGCAGTGGTGACCAAGCTAGCGGACCGGGGCTCCATAGAGTCTGTGGGGGTCGTCACCGATGTGGGGCTGTTCCTCAGCCTCCTAGTACAGCAACTCCAGCGCCTTGACAGTCCTCTGTTGACCTCCTAACCCACGGGCTATGGGGCTATCCCCAATGCTATAGGATAGTGGTGAACGTACCAACGCAGCCCATGGATACGGACAATCTGGCAGTCCATAGTCTCGTAGAGCAGCTCAAAGGCTACGGTCACCGACACTTTTCGGGCACCCTGGAAGTGCAGAGTGCCAAGGGACTCATTTGGCGAGTTCACTACCTTGTGGGCCGTTTCGTTTGGGCTACGGGGGGAAGCCATCGGGTGCGCCGCTGGCGTCGTCACTTAAGTCAACAGGGGCTTCAGGTCGACCCAACCCAGGTTTTTTTGCGGGAGTCCGATCGCTACGACATTTGGGACTACCTGATCCTATCGGTGCTATTTCAGCGTCAAGTAGCGTCGCGCGATCAGATAGTGGCGGTGATTCAAGGTGTTTTGCTGGAGGTTTTGTTTGACTTGGTGCAGTTGGCTTCGGTTCATGAAATGCGCTACTGCCATGATCACCAAGGGGAGCTATCTTCAGCGATCACCGTGTTTGCCACCGATCCGCTCATTGACCGAGCCGCCGAAGAGTGGCAACGATGGCGGAACGCCGGCATCTCCGACTATTCTCCCAACTTAGCCCCTTTTCTCAAACGTCCAGCTCAACTGCAACGGGAGGCCCCTGCCTCCACCTACAAAACCCTGGTCACTGTAGTGGATGGGCGGCGATCGCTGCGGGAAATCGCCCAGTGGATGCAGAAAGATCTGCTTGGTCTTACCCAATCTCTCATGGCTTACTACCATCGTGGCTTGGTTGGATTGGAAGAAGTGCCCGACCTTCGCACCCCAGAATTTATTGCCCCGCATCTGCCCCTTGCCAGCGCCTCGATTCCTGAAGATTCTCGCCTTCTTGTCACCTGTATTGATGACAGCAAGCATGTGTGCTTTATGCTCGAACAAATTGTCACCACCGCTGGCTACGCGTTCATGGCTATCCGCGAGCCGATTCAAGTATTGCCAACCCTACTCAAACAAAAACCAGATTTAATTCTGTTGGATCTCATGATGCCCGTCATCAATGGCTATGAATTGTGTGCCCAAATTCGCCGAATTCCAGAGTTTCAAAGCATTCCCATTATTATTTTGACCGGGAATGACGGATTCGTTGATCGGTTGCGAACTAAAATCACTGGTGCCACTAATTTCCTCTCCAAATCCGCGGGTACGGAACGGATTTTAGCCATGATTCAAAAGTATTTACCAGCCCAAATTGACGCCGATGTTTCCTTGCAGGATGTCTTGCTCACCATCGATCCTTTACTCTCCGTCGATCATGCCGACGATCATACTCAGGATGGGACCCAAGACCCGCCGTCGGTTCCCGCAGAATGATTAAAAAATAGTGATAGGATCAAGGTGTTAATTCTTTCTGTGACCCCCCTATGGCACTGAGCGCCTGCCATGATTTGCTGCAAAAGTCTCTGCTGTTGCTGCAACGATTGCCGGACAATGGCGACACTGCCCAATTAGAGCAGTTTTTGGCATCACTACAAGGGGCGATCGAGCAGTTGGAGGAAGAGCAACTACGGTATGTTCAATTATTTGATTTAGCCCCCGATGGCTATTTTGTCACCGATGCCCAAGGGACAATATTTTTGGCGAATCGGGCCGCAACGGTGCTTTTAGGGGCCAATCCCGTGGGGCAAAAGATCGAAAGCTTTGTCTTTCCAGAGATGCAGTCTCAGTTCCAGCGTTTTTTGGGTCAATTACAGCGGGGTCTAAACTTAAAAAATATTGAGTTTCGGATGCAATATCCCACAGGTCAGCCCTTTGATGCCTACTTTACTCTGCTGAGTGTTCGGGATGGCCATGGGCGCGTCGTGGGGATGCGATGGTGGATCCAAGATGTGACAGAACGGCGGGGCAAGGAGGATGGGCTGAGGCGATCGCACCAGCAGATGGAAATTCGCTTAGCCCAGATGAATGCTAAGGTCAACATGATGGAACGGCAAGTGCGCACCGAACGTGAGGAGCAATTGCGGGTTTCCCGCCATTTAGCCCGCAATGAATCGAAACTTCGGGCCCTGATGCAACATTCGTCGGACATGGTGACCATCTTGGATCTGGACACGACGATCCAATTTTGTAGCCCGGCAGCCTTTAAGGTGTTGGGGTACCAAGGCGAAGATCTGCTGGGTAAAAAATTTGTGCAGTATATTCACCCCGAGGATTTGCCGCGGTTTCAGCAGGTGGTGACCAGACTGTTGGAGCATCCCAATGTGCTGAGTCCCGTGGAGTTGCGTTATCGGCATATTAATGGCGATTGGGTGCAGGTTCAGTCGATCTGCAACAATTTGCTCCACGATGCCAATATTCAGGGGATTGTGATTAATTCTCGGGATATTACCGACCGCAAGCAGGCGGAACTGGCATTGCGGGAGAGCGAACTGCGGTTAACGGCGATCGCTGCGAGTATGCCGGGCACCTTTTACCGTTTGGTCTGGCAGCCCGATGGCACGGTGACGCTACCGTTTATCAGCGATGGGTTGATTGAGCTGACAGGGATTACACCCCAGCAGGCATCGGCTAATCCATTTCGGCTATTGGAGTGCATTTTTCCTGAGGATCGGGAGCAGTTCACGGTGCTGGTGAAGGCGGCCCGGGAGCGGCTGGCCACGTTCCGGCGAGAATTTCGGATCCTACATCGCGATGGCACCATGCGTTGGGTGATGGATATTGCCCGCTACTATCGCAGTGCATCCGGGCTGGTGGTGGCGGATGGGGTGTGCCTAGACATTTCCGAGCGCGGCGATGCGGAGACCGAGTTGCAGCGGGCTAATGAGCTACTGAGGGCGGTGGTGAAAACGGTGCCCGTGGCTTTGGATATCATTGCGCCCGATGGCACGGTGCTGCTTTGGAATCAAACGGCGGAAGAGATGCTGGGCTGGCGGGCAGCGGAGGTGCTGGGTAAGCCCCTACCCCTGACCTTGGAACCCCAGATGCAGGAGTTTCAGTCCGTGATGCTGGAAACATTAGCTGGAAGCCCCTGTTTCAATCAGGAAATCATCCATCAAGGGAAGGGGAATCGCCTAGTGACGGTCAACCTGTCAACGGCCTTACTGCACGATTCGGAGGGGGAAATTTTGGGGATTTTACGGATGATGGAGAACCGCCACGAGGTGTTACGCCACCAATCCACCTTTCGAGTGCTCACGGAAATGGCTCCCGACCTTATTGCTCGATTCGACCCCCAAGGGCGCTACCTGTATGCTAATCCGGCTACGGGGCGGGCGTTTGGCATGGAGTTAGCGGAAATGATTGGTAAGACCCATCTGGAATTGGCGATGCCACCAGTGCTGGTGAGCTTGTGGGAGGGAGCGATGGATCAGGTGGTGCGGGCTGGGGTGCAGCACACCCTAGAGTATGCCCTTGAGACACCGGAGGGGCTGAAGTATTATCAAAATCTGCTGATTCCCGAGTTTGGCATTCAAGGCGCAGTGGATTCGGTACTGTCGATTTCCCGGGAGGTGACTCAGCTTAAGGAGCGCCAGTTATTTCTGGAGGCAGAAAATGCCGAATTGCAGAGCCAAAAGGAAAAGCTAGAATCCCTATTTGGCGATCGCGCCCAATTACTAGAGCGGGTCAGTAGTGGCAGTCGCAGCTTTGCCGGTTTAGATTTGCGAGGCACTAACCTATCCCATACTGATCTATCCCAATCGAATTTCAATGGGGCGGTGCTATGTGGCAGCAACCTAAGCCATGCCAATTTACAGGGATCGACGTTTCGCGGGGCGGATCTGCGCGGGGTTAACTTGACAGCCGCGGATTTACGCCATGGGGATCTGCGCGGGGCAGATCTGCGCGGGGTACATTGGCAGGGGGCAATCATGGAAGACTGCCTATGTGATCCGGGTGCTTTTCCTCCTTCGGTTGGGGTTGAAGAGGTCTAGGGCGCGTTATCAACTTAAGCTGGAGCCTTGCGGGAAAAGTGTTGCCGCGATCGCCGAATTTTGCAGGCTAGGGGCTAAAAACCTCACTGTGAAAGCATCTGGCACCAAATGATAATAGCCCCTAGTACATCAGCAGGAGGCGTAACACATAGGCCGTGACTGCGGTGGCACAGAGGACAGCCAGTTGCCCGGGGATGGAGTAGACGGAGTAGACGAGGAGGATTTCTTGGAGTTCCTTGAGAGACTGGAAGCGGGTGATCAGGAGGTAAAGGATGCCCACGCAGTGGATGGTGCCCAGTCCAGCCAGACAACTGAGGGTGAGATGCTCGAGGCTGCGGGGGCGACCTAGGGCCAATCGACCGCAGACATAGGCGGCGGGCATAAATCCCAGGAGATAACCAAAGGCAGGGTATCGCCAGTACTCCAATCCACCACCTTGGTAGAACACACCAGCGCCACTCAACCCCAAGGCAAGGTAGGCGGCTTGGGCAAATAGGGCCACATACCGACCACCGACACAGCCAGTAAATAAAACCGCGCCGATTTGAAACGTGACGCTGACCTGTTGAATAGTTTGAACGTCGTCACGGAAGGTGGGCAACAGCAAGGCAGGACGAATAAAGGTACTGGCGATGGTGAGAAGCAGTCCAATAAAGGCCCAAAGGATGCGGAGATACCAAGGCATTAGACGGCGGCAGGGACGGGCACAGGAGCATCACCGCCCGTCAGTCCAAGGCGCGTGAGCATGGCATGGTCGGCTTCGGGGGGCTGCCCCAAAGTTGTGAGGTAGTTACCAATCAGCATGGCGTTGATGCCAGCCCGGAGTCCGAGGGCTTGGAGTTCTCCCATGATCGCCTCCCGTCCACCGGCATAACGCAAAATCCGATTGGGAAGCAGTAACCGAAACAGGGCGATCGCATGGAGGGCCTCGTAGGGGTCAAGTTTGGGACGATCCCCTAGGGGGGTTCCAGGGCGGGGGTTGAGTAGGTTGATGGGAATGGATTCAACATCTAGCTCGCGCAGGGCTAAAGCCAGGTCGATGCGGTCCTCCCAGGATTCACCCATACCGATGATCCCTCCCGAGCAGGCTTGGATACCGGCGGACTTAAGGTTGCGGATGGTTTCGACCCGATCTTGCCAGGTGTGGGTGGAGACGATTTGGGGATAGAAAGCTGATGAGGATTCAAGGTTGTGGTTGTAGCGAGTGACACCGGCCGCCCGCAGGGCGATCGCCTGTTCGGCGGTTACTTCCCCTAAAGCACAACAGGGCTTAACGTTGGTTTCGGACTGGATTTGGGCCACGGCCTCGAGGATTTGGGCAAATTCTTGGGATTTGGGACTGTTGTATTTCAACCCGCGCCCTTGGCTAACCAGGCAGAATCGCTTGGCTCCAGCGGCTTCGGCGGCCTTAGCTTCCGCCAGGATTTCGGCAGTGGGTTTGAGACCATAGACAGGGGCGTTGGGATGATGCGCCGACTGGGAGCAGAAGCTGCAATTTTCTGAGCAGGCTCCAGATTTGACGTTGGTGATGCTGCATAGATCAACAACCGATCCACAGCAAGCTTGGCGCACCCGATCAGCAACGGCACAGAGAGCGAGAATTTCGTCCGGTTGGGTACGGTGGGTGAGGGCTAGGGCTTGCTCACGGGTGAGGCATTCGCCAGCAATAATGCGATCGCCCAATCGGGTAAGTTCTTCTTCCCATGCAGCCATAGTCGTTCCCTATGAGAGTTAAGCGTTAGGATTTTAGCCCAATTTGCCCGGGGGTGGCGCAGTATGACAACTGGCGCAATATTTTCCGGAATGGGGATTTGCTATACTGCGACCACATTTTGCCGTGAATGATTATGAGTACAGGGCAGGGATGGTTGTGGGCAATGGGTTTGGCACTGCTGCCGTTGGGAACTCCGGTGGCAGCCAATTCTGCTGTAGTCGCTGAAGAGACAGCGGAGCAGTTGCTGGTGCGGGGTAATGCCTTTGTGCGGTTGGGAAATCCGGCCGGGGCTGTGACCGTGTTTCGTCAGGCGATCACCAAGAACCCAGATCTGATGCCGGCCCATTACAATTTGGGTCTGGCACTGGTGGCTACTGGCCAGGTGCAGCAGGCGATTTTCGCCTTTCAGCGGGCGACACGGCTCGATCCTAAGTTTGCCATGGGGTTTAGCAACTTGGGGGCAGCATGGTTGCAGGTGAATAATTTACCCCAGGCGCAACAGAGCTTGCAGCAGGCGATCGCCCTAGATCCCCAATTGTCCGCCGCCCACTACAACCTCGGCTTGGTTTATCAAAAGCAAAATCAACCCCAGCGGGCGATCGCCGCCCTCCAACGGGCCCAGCAACTGAATCCCAATGACGCCCCGACCCACTACCATCTGGGACTGCTGCGCCAGGGGCAAGGCGACTTAGAGGGAGCGATCGCCCTTTACGAGGCGGCCCTGCGCTTTAACTCTAGCTATGCCGAAGCCCATTACAACCTTGGGGCTGCCCGCTATTTGCAACGCCAACCCGAAGCCGCCCTAACCCATTTACAACAGGCGATTCAGTTGCGCCCGTCCTATGCCGATGCCCACTTCACCCTTGGGGCGTTGCATGCATCCCAAGGAAGACGGGAACAGGCAATCCAAGCCTTTATTCGCGCCCAGACTTTTTATCAGCAGCAAAAAAACACGGCTTGGATCAAGGAGACCGAAGAGCGCCTCACCCAATTGCGCCGCAACTAGGGGCTATCTTTAATTTAGGTATAGCTGTAATAACTTGGTTAGGACGGGGTGCAGGGGTGAAGCCCCTGGCTGGGGGCGCAGCCCCCAAACCCCCTTTTCCTTCGATGTCCGAACCTACCCGAATATCGCTATATCAAAAATTTAGGTATCAAATACTTCAACGACAAGAGCTTAAGCCCCTAGCCTGTAAAATCTGGTGGGCGCGGTAACGCTGATCCCGCCAGGATTCTAACTTGAGTTGATGACGCACCTAGCGCCCGAATAGCGTCACCAACCAAAACCAAACTAGGATCGCCACCACTTGGATAGGACTGGGCCAGCTCCCCCCCGACAGCCGCAGCAAATCCAGTACCCAAGCACTGGCAAATCCCACCATCAGAGCCGCGATCGCCAGTAGCAGAGCGCGACCAAATTTCCGCTCTTTACGGGTAAGCAGAATCACACTCACCAGCAGGGCGATCGCCAAGTTTGTACTCGGTTGCAAAGGGGTAAACAATGCCAACAGTGCCAAACCCGCGAACAGCCCAGAAGTGATCAGCACCTCTCGCAGGGGGGGACGATCCAGCCACTGCCATACCCAGTTGAAGCGTCGCTCCGCCGCTTGAAGTTTCATATTCGTCACGAAGGATGACGAGAGCCGCTCCGGATAGCGAATTTGATCCGGTACCTTAATTCGGTTTTCCTGACGTGCCCGCAGCCGATCCATCAAAATCGCGTCGTAGGCCGATTCAATCGCTTCCTGCTGGGATTCATCACCCTCTGTCGCCGCCAACAGGCGATCACGCGCGTCGCGGATCTCCTCGTAGGAAGCATCTTCTCGAACACCTAGGGTCTGGTACGGCGTTGACTCCAGCATATGTCACATCATGGAGGGCAAACAGTTACAGACAGTATAGCCCCAACTCCTCACCGCCGCCGCAAACGCTGCCATGCCGTCGGCCCCACCAACCCACCGTAAATGCCTAGCCCCACCGCTCCAGCGATCGCCAGATGCACAACC
>JAAUUH010000133.1 GCA_012031145.1 Oscillatoriales cyanobacterium SM2_2_1
GCCAGTCCGGCCCGAAGTTGCTGAAGGCACTATCGTCGTGCGCTCTATGCATCGACAAACTGGATGAAGGATACTCCAGCCGAACCTTTCAGCCTGAAACGGCGATCGCCCCCCAATTGGAGAATTAAATTTTGGCAAGGTTTCTGGCAAAGCAACAGAAATTCGTCCGAAATGATACTTTCTTGATAAAGTAAATATTAAATATTTGTAATAATTACCACCTCTGGCGGCCATCTAACAGCTATGCCAAACCGTCGTCGCTTCTTGGGCATTGTGGCAACTTCTGCGTTTTTGGGCAGTTGCACGAACGTCTCTCCAGGTCAGCAGGAGGAGTCTCAGTCCGTATTTAACTGGCGGATGGCAACAAGCTGGCCTCCCTATTTGGGTGTGCGCTACAGCGTGCTAGATTTTTGCCAAAAGGTAAGCCTGCTGACTAGTGGCAGGTTAGTGATTACCCCCTATGACAGCGGGGAATTGGTGCCACCGCTCCAAGTTTTGGATGGAGTTGCCGAGGGGAAGGCGGAGTGCGGGCATACGACTCTTTTTTACTACACCGATAGGACTGCCGCCCTCAACTTTGCGACTGGCGTTCCTTTTGGTTTAACCGCTGAGCAGCATGATGCCTGGCTCTATGGCAGTGGCGGCATTGAATCCCTCAATCAGATTTTGGCCAAATTTGGCGTTGTGGCATTCCCTGTGGGTAATTCCGGCTCCCAGATGGGGGGGTGGTACCGCAAAAAAATCGAACGCCTCGCCGACCTCAGGGGGCTGAAAATGCGGATAACGGGACTGGAGGGACAAATTCTTTCTCGCCTTGGGGTTGAGGTCAATGCCCTAGCCGCTAGTGCGATCGCCTCGGCCCTGATTGACGGCAGTATTGATGCAGTGGAGTGGATCGGCCCCTACGATGACACGGTTCTGGGGCTGCCGGATGTGGCTCCCTACTACTATTACCCCGGTTGGTGGGAGCCGGGAACCAGTTTTTCGGTCGTGATCAATGCCTCCCAGTGGCAAGCTCTGCCACCGCCCTATCAGGCGGCAATGCAGGCGGCGGCGGCCCAGACCAATTTGCAGCTAACGGCTCGCTATAACGTGCTCAATAGCCAGTCCCTAAATCGCATCAAACTGCGGGGTGTGGAGATTCTGCCATTCAGTGACGAAATTCTGCGGGCTGCCAAAAAGACTGCTGACACCCTCTATGATTCCCTGTCCCGGGAGGATCGGGATTTTGCCCAGATTTACGGGCAGTGGCGGCAATTTCGCGATCGCATTTACCAGTGGCAGGGATCGAATCATCTCAGCTTTACGCAATTTTCCTATCAAAACCTAAATTTATGAACCGTCGCACTTTCTTAATCCCCTCCCGTGCTGAACCACGCCTGGAATGGCAGATGGCAACCAGTTGGTCAAAGGATTTAGATTTAGTCATGAACGCAATTAACTTTTTCCAGCAGCGGGTGGCAGCGATCACCGACGGGAAGTTCGTGATCAAAATGCTGGAAGATTCCCAAAAAGTTCCACCATTTGCGGTTTTGGATGCTGTGGGCAACAATACGGTTTCCATTGGGCATACCAGCATGTACTACTACGTCAATCGCGTGCCAGCCTTTGCCTTTGCCGCCACGGTTCCCTTTGGATTGACCGCCTACCAGCAGTTGTCGTGGTATTACCAAGGAGGTGGATTGGAACTCCTGGAACCGCTTTTTGCTGCGGTTAAGGTGGTTGGCATTCCCTGTGGCAGTCCGGGCGTGCAGATGGGGGGATGGTTTCGTGAGGAACTGAACCGATCCTCGGACTTTCGGGGGCTGAAGATGCGAATCCCTGGGCTGGGTGGGCAGGTGTTGAGCCGCTTGGGGGCTAAAGTGGTGTTACTCAGTGCCGATCAAATCTATGGGGCCCTCGAGCGTGGAGAGGTCGACGCGGCGGAATGGCAAAATCCCTACGATGATGAAAAGCTGGGGTTACATCGGGTAGCCAAGTTCTATTACTACCCCGGATGGTGGGAGCCAGGTTTAAGTAATTATATGATCGTCAACCGCCAAGCATGGCAAAACCTATCCCGCACCTATCAGGAAATCCTCCGTGCCACTGCGGCTGAAGCCGGGATGAAAATGTTAGCGGACTACAACAGCAATAATGCGGCTGCCCTCGATCGCCTAGTGGCGGGGGGGACTCAAATTCGCGCCTTTAGCACCGAATTTTTGCAAAGTGCCTATCAAGGGACGATCGCTGTTTTGGAGGAGCAGGCACAGCGCGATCGGGAATTTCGTCGCATTTATGGGCCATGGCGCAAATTTCGGGCGCAAATCTATCAGTGGAACCGTGTTAATGAGCTGAGTTTCGAGAAATTTACCTTCAATGATTCAAGGCTATAGCTATGTCTACCTCTGCTTCCCAGAATTTACTAGCACGACTGACGGCACTGAGCTACCGCCGTCGAATTGGCGAAAAACTTAACTTTGGCTTTGGGCTGATCTTGGTTGTTTTATTTCTGCTGATTGGTCGCCAGTATTGGCTGAGTCGTCACAGTGAGGAGGTGTCTCGCGAAGTGAATGAGCGCATTTTGCCCGTGGCTCTAGCTTCGTTTCGGGGGCAGCGGGAATTAATTCAGATGCGTTCCCACATTCGGGGATATCTAGCTAAGGGAAGTTCGGAATCTCGCTTTCGCTATCAGGAATCTCGTCAAGCATTTGAGCAACACTTAGCTGAATTGGAAAGGCTGTTGGAGCATGGGCATGACGACGATGGTGCTGAAACTGAAATTGAGCAAATTCGCACTGCCTACGACCAATGGTCATCTATGCCAGATCGCTTATTTTTTCTGCGGAATCAGGAGTTGGAAAATCAACCGGCCCTCGAACTGCTTGACCGAGAAGGTCAGCCGATCAGCCTTAGCCTTGAGCAAAACTTGAATCGACTCATTGAGCTGCAAAAACTGCAACTCCCTTCCCGAGAAAGTATGGAGCTGTTGGACACCCTGACGTCCTACCGCAGTGTCCGGTCCCGAAAGTTGGCAGCACTCAAGAGTTACTTACTCACCCGCCGACCGGCTTTTCGCTTTGAGTTTAGTGCCCTGCTCGAAGAGGGGGATCAAATCTTTGCGCGCCTGAGGGCGACGCGATCGCCCATGCCCCCGGAGCAACAGAGCCTATTGGCGGCAACGATTCAACTGCGACAAAAATTTAGAACCCTACCCCCCAAGCTGCTAAAAATCGCCGAGGGCGATCGCTACCAGGAAGATCTCTATCTGTTTGCCCAGTCGGAGCCTAACGCTGAGAAAATGGTTGATATTTTGCAAAATATTGTCCGCAGCGAAGAAGAAAATGCCACTCGCAAGTTTGCGGAATCCCTAATACAAATTCGCCAGTCCCAGATCGAAAATTTAATTTTTGGTGTTGTTGCCCTTGGTCTTGCTGTCGCAACTGCTGCTGTGCTGCGACGGCAAATCACCGTACCCGTGGTGCGCCTCAATGAGGTGGCGGGGCAACTGCGGGATGGTGATCTCAATGTTCGGGCAGAGGTGGAATATGGTGATGAGGTTGGTGAGTTAGCGATTACCTTCAATGCCATGGTTGGTCAACTGATGGATTCCTTTTCGCAAGTAAAAAGTACCCTAGAGGAGACGAAGGGACTGAATGCCATTTTTAATAACCTAGCCGATGGTCTGCTAGTCGTTAATGCCCAACATCGGGTGATGGGGATCAATCCCCGCTTTATGGAGTTATTTAGAATTGATGGAGCAATGGCCATGGGGCTGCACATAGACGATTTACCCCTCCCTGAGATTCATCCCCTGCTGCGTCAGGTTGACGCCAACTCCGACGGTGTGATCATCCATGAAGTGGAACTGCCCGGTGGCAAAACTGGGCAGGTGACTCTAACCAATGTTTACCGTCCGGGCGATCGCACCACAGCATCATGGCTTGGAGTCGCGGTCCTCGTGCGGGATATCACCGATGAACGGGAGGTGGATAAGATGAAAACCGATTTTATCTCCACCGTTTCCCATGAGTTGCGCACCCCTCTAACTTCGGTGCTGGGTTTTGCTTCTATTATTCGCGAAAAGCTGAATGAAGATATCCTGCCCATCACCAACTCCTTGGAAAATAAGAAGTTGCAGCGATCACTCAAAAAAGTGGAATCCAATCTCGAAATCATTGTCTCCGAAGCCGAGCGACTCACTTCCTTGATTAATGATGTTCTGGATATCGCCAAAATGGAAGCTGGAAAGATTGAATGGCGGATGGAGCCCCTCAACATCACAGCAGTGATTGAACATGCCCTTAATGCCACTTCTTCCCTGTTTGCCACTTCAGGTTTATATCTTAAGCAGGATCTCAGGGCAGACTTACCGCAACTTGTCGGTGATCGCGATCGTCTGATACAGGTGGTAATCAACCTGATTTCCAATGCTGTCAAATTCACCCAAAAGGGCGGCATTACCTGCCGAACCCTTGCTGAAGGCGATCAGGTGATTGTGCAAATCATTGATACGGGTGTTGGGATTGCTCCCGAGGATTGCCCCAAAGTGTTTGAGAAGTTCAAGCAAGTTGGTGACACCCTCACCGATAAACCCAAGGGTACCGGACTGGGTTTGCCCATATGTGTCCAAATTATTGAGCACCACGATGGCAAAATTTGGGTAGAAAGCGAGCTTGGCAAAGGCAGTACCTTCTCCTTTTCCTTGCCAGTCGTCACCCCCAACCACAGTCTCAAGCAACAACTCGGCACATTACGGTTCGATCACCTGATTCAGCAGTTGCAGCAAATGGAGCATCGGCAACAAACCAGCACCAAACATGGCAAAAAAATCCTGATTGTCGATGACGACCCCCATATTCGCGAATTGCTGCGCCAAGAGTTGGAAAGTGCCGAATATGGCATGGTGTTTGAAGCGGTCAATGGCATTGAAGCCATCCATAAAGTTAAGGAACTCCATCCCGATTTGATTATCATGGATGTGATGATGCCGCAAATGAATGGATTTGATGCCGCTGCGGTGTTGCGTAATGATCCGGAGACTGCCCACGTTCCCATAATTATTCTATCCATTGTTCAGGATAAGGAGCGCGGCTATCGATTGGGAATTGATCGGTACCTACCTAAACCCATACACAAAGAACAACTGCTGCAAAATATTGATTCCTTGCTCAATCAAGGAGGAAGTAATAAGCGGGTTCTTATCATCGATAAAGATGCGTCAATTACAAGAACCCTAGCAGAGGTGCTCGAAGCCAAAGGCTACAGTGTAACGGAGGCCCAGAGTGACCATGAGGGTATCGAAAAAGCACTGACCCTCAAGCCAGGCGTAATTGTGATTGATTCCTTGAGTTCTAAAGAGTCAGATATTGTCCAAGCAGTGCGATTCGAGCGCGATATGGAAGATGTGGTTTTTTTGGTTACTTCCAATTCTTAACCGCAAGCTCACAGTAGGGCATAGCAGCCCTACTTACCGTGAAGTCTGTTCCATCGCTGCGGGTATCTTTGCTGTCCACGGCACCTTTGACCTCCAAGATTTAGTTGCCATTTGCGATCGCCCCGGACACGAACTAGGGCGCGGTATGGTTAACTCTAAGAGCCGCCGGAATTCAGCAAGTCCGTAGTTGCCAATCTCAGGCGATCACCTTCAAGGTTCTCGACTAAAAATCTTACAGGCTGATCCCGATAATAAATTTCATACGATTCCCCCAACTCTGCTTGCATCTGTCGGGCGATCGCCAATCCCTCTTTCTCAAAAGCCTCGCGATCGCCCTTACTCTTAAATCCCGTGTTGTAGGGCTCATCCAAGTCTAACAAGCTGTCATAGTAGGCTTGCCATTTTCTTAGCCTATTTGCGGTTTTAAGACATAAGGGAATGTTTTGCGGCTCAACAAAGTGTGCGGAATCCAAATCCCAAAGGGGTTCACAACTATAATCCGGCTGACTTTTAATTCTATCCATCAACACTGGATTTAACTAGCTGTTGAGCAATCCAAGTCTTGACCAGAGATTGTCGCTCTACCCCTAGCCTTTGAGCCTCCTGCTCTAGTAATTCCCACATCCATACAGGAAGATCGATGGGAAGTACTTGCGTAACCATGTCACCCCGCTTGGCAGTGCTGAGATCGAAATACTCAAGTACCGATTCCCCAGCATCAAATTTGGCATCTAGTTCCTCAGCTTTGATCATAGAGATCAATTTCCTCATTGCGGGATCGGCGTACACATATAATCCTGATATTATCAGATCTATAGGTAATGATTGCTGACCAATGCTTATCCTTAATTTTACCGATAACCATAAATCTCGGCTCAATATCAGAATTTGCTTCTACTTCTACCCTATTACTGTCCTTCCATAGCTGTTGTGCCTCTACGAAATCTATGCCGTGCTTAGCTTTGTTGGCAATACTTTTTCGGGGTTGAACTCAAACATTCTGTTTGCCTTACAATTTTTTTTGGTATAGACATCTAAACCCAAAATTAAGGCATGAGGTATTCAAATTCTGAGCAGCCTGAAGCAATTGAACCAACTAAATGAAGCCAATAGAGGGAAAAGTTTGCTCCAAGACAGCTTTGGGACTGCCCTTGAGCCACTTCGATACAACTTCACCATAGACCGCTCGAAAATCCACTTTCATCGGGAGATTTCCATTCACCAGACTATCTAAGGCCGGCTGACCACCATAGAATCCACCTTTGACACCACCTCCGATCGCCACGACTGAGGCTGCTGTGCCATGGTCAGTTCCACTGGAGCCATTTTCGGCAGGGCGGCGACCAAACTCAGTCTGCACGAGTGTCAGCACTTGCCGATCTAGTCCCTGCGCCTGCAAATCGCGATAGAGGGCCGAAATACTGGTGCTGAGCTGTGCCAAAAGTGCTTGATGGCGGCGGGGTTGATTGGCGTGGGTATCCCATCCGCCAATCGC
>JAAUUH010000134.1 GCA_012031145.1 Oscillatoriales cyanobacterium SM2_2_1
GGGGGGGGCGGGGCGGGGGCGGGCGGACTGCAACTAAGGATGATGGCGCTGCTGAGGGTGGCTAGGGCGATGGGGATGGTAATGCGACGGGCGGGAGTGGTCATGGGTTCTTGGATCGTCCTAAAGGCGGTGCGATCATATCATTCACTGATCCTGTGTAGGATTAAGGGCAAGTTGTAGCGGTGATTGCAGTGCTGGACAATCGTTATCGCGTGGTGCGAACCTTGGGCAGTGGCGGATTTGGTGATACGTTTTTGGCCGAGGATACGAAGATGCCCTCCGGTCGCCGCTGTGTGATTAAACAGTTGAAGCTGGTGACCGGTCAGCCGCAGATGTATCAATTGTTGCAGGAGCGGTTTCGAAGGGAAGCGGCAGTGCTGGAGGCATTGGGGGAGGGCCATGACCAAATCCCCAAGCTTTATGCCCACTTTGCGGAGGGTGATCGCTTTTATTTAGTGCAGGAGTGGATCGATGGACAGACCCTAACCGAATATGTGCGCGATCGCGGGTGTCTGGGGGAAGCGGAGACGGTGGCGCTGCTAAGGCAGATTTTGACGGTCTTGGTCTATGTCCACGGTAAGGGGATCATCCATCGAGATATTAAGCCGGATAACATTTTGCGGCGGTCGCCCCATGGCACCTTGGTACTGATTGATTTTGGGGCCGTCAAAGAAACACTCAGCTCGACGGTAGACCAAGGAACGGTAAAAAGTTCGATTGTGATTGGCACGCCGGGTTTTATGCCATCGGAGCAAGCCACGGGGCGGCCGATGTTTGCCAGTGACCTCTATAGTGTGGGAATGACGGCAATTTTTATGCTGACGGGGCGCTTACCCCATGAGCTGTCTACCGATCCCCAATCCGGGGAGGTGCGCTGGCAGGCTCCCGTTTCCCCAGCATTGCGGGCAGTGGTGCAGCAGGCGGTGCAGTTCCATCCCCGCGATCGCTTTGATTCGGCCCAGTCGATGTTAAGGGCTTTGGCCGCAGCTTTTTCTCCCATGGGCGAACCGGTCGTCCTGCCCAAGACGGAGGGCACCACGGTTGATCGGTTCCTAGCGCCAACGGTGGCGATCGCGGGGGTGCAGAACCCGATGCCGCCCCTACGCCCTGCGGGTGCGCCCATCGGCTGGTTCCTGTTGATGGTGGTGGTGGTAGGGGGCGGCAGCTATGGCTTTTTGCGGTTGTTTTTAGGTATGGCCCCGCCGGCGATCCTCCCTTCGCCGTCGCCTACGCCCGTGGTCACCCCAGGGGAGCAATCCCTAGTGATTTTGGCAGATTCGGCCTTTACGACAGCAGCAGCAGCCCAAAAGCAGGTGGAGAATTTACGCCGCTTAGGACAGCAGGGAGCCGGTTATTTTCCGCTATCGCAGTACCCCAATTTGGGAACCCGCCCCCTATTCCAGGTTTATGCCCGTACCTTTGAGACGATGACCGACTGCCGGGAAGCGTTGCGGGTTTATACCGTGCCCGATGCTTTTTGTGCGATCGCCAGTACCAATGCCAACACCCCTATGCAGCGAATTTTTGCTAAGGAACTGCGCCCCACTCCCCAGCCAACCCTACCGGACACGCGCCCCTCGGCGGAGCAAGCGATTCGGGAATACTACCAACTTCTGGGACAGCAGCAATATGAACAGGCGTGGCAGCGCCTATCACCTGAATTTCAGCAGGGAACTGCCGGAGGCTACGACAGCTTTTTGGCTTGGTGGCGGTTGGTGCGAGCGGTATCCGTCAGCGCCGTACGCCCAGTGCGCCAGGATCAGCGCCAGGGGGTAGCGGATGTGGATTTGGTCTATGAAATGGCCGATGGCACCTATCCTGAAACCCTGCGGATGACACTGACTTGGTCTGGCGAATCCGGCCGATGGCTGCTTGAGAGCACGGAGCGGCGCTGATGATTTCTGTTTTGCTGCCCTGCTATCGGGAAATGCGCCATGGGTACCTCCCGGCGATCGCCCAAAATCTTGCCACCCAAGACGGAGCCAAGGAAATCATTGCCGTGGTCACCCCCAGTGAAGATGATACTGAGTCCTTTCTGCAGCAACAGCCCCAAATTCGTGTAATTGTGGATCCCACGGCCACCAATCGGGCCCAACGGTTCAATCGGGCGATCGCCGCCAGTCGGGGAGAGGTGATCCTCCTGCACCACCCCGCCACTCTGCTCCCGGCAACAACGGCCCTCGGGCAAATTGCTGCTGCCCTCACCGACCCTCGGGTGCTGTGGGGCGGATTCCGTCATCGATTTGATGATGACCACTGGCTGCTGCGGTTTACATCTTGGTATTCCAACCATGGGCGCGGCCGCTGGGGGCGGATTCTCTACTTTGACCACTGCCCCTTTGTCCGTCGGGACTTGCTCCAAAAACTGGGCGGGGTGCCGGATTTAGATATTTTTGAAGATACTGCCCTCAGCGATCGCCTGGCCTACTATGCCCCCCCCCACCTGCTGCCGGGAACCGTCACCACCTCCGCTCGCCGGTTTCGCCAGCGGGGTATCTATCGCCATGCGCTGCTCAATCAGGGACTAAAACTGGCCTATCGCCTCGGGGTGCGACCCCAAACCCTTAACCGCTGGTACGAACGCTCTGCCCCAATTACGGTTTCCCACTGGCCCAAGCCCACCGTGAATCGATGGCAAAAATAGGGTGTAGAATGCCCCTACTGCCCAGGACTCACTGCCATGCTGCCGCCGCCAATTGTGCTTGATCCTTTGCTCGCTGACTGGTTGCGCGAAGATATTGGTCGGGGCGATCGCACGACTCTATCCCTGTTTCCCCAAGCTTCTCCCCCAGGACGGGCCCGCTGGATTGCCAAGGCGGACGGGGTGATTGCCGGTCTACCCATTGCCATCCGGGTGTTTCAATTATTGGAATCCTCTTTAATTGCCGAAGCCCTAGTGATGGAAGGGCAGGCGGTACAAAAAGGCGAACCCATCCTCTCGTTAGCGGGTGCATTGACCACGCTGCTGATGGGCGAGCGGGTAGCCCTTAACCTAGCGATGCGCCTATCGGGCATTGCCACCCGCAGCCGTGATTTTGTCCAAGCCCTCGCAGGCAGCCCGATTCGCCTGCTGGACACCCGCAAAACCACCCCCGGATTGCGCCTCCTAGAAAAATACGCCACCTTCACTGGCGGGGCAATTAACCATCGCCATGGGCTAGATGATGCAGTAATGATTAAGGACAACCACATCGCCGCCGCTGGCTCCATCACCGCTGCCGTTACCCTAGCCCGGGATAGTATTCCCCTGACGACTGCGATTGAAGTTGAAGCCGAAACCCTAGCCCAGGTGCAGGAGTGTTTGCCCCTCCATCTGGATGTGATCATGCTCGACAATATGCCCCCGCCTCTGATGCAAGAGGCGATCACCCTGATTCGGCAGCACTGCCCCCGCACCAAAATCGAAGCCTCTGGCAACATTACCTTAGACACCATCCCGGCGATCGCCCACTTGGATCTCGATTATGTTTCCACTTCCGCCATGGTGACCCGGGCCCCGTGGCTAGACTTAAGCATGGAACTGCTCGCCTAGGCATGGGAATGGTGTCTCGTTTCGGGCAGTACCGTATTCGCCATTGGGGACGGCTTTGCTGTGTCTTCCTTCCGATCATCACTAGCCTGCTGCTCAGTTGTGCCCCCACCCCCCCACCCCAACAGATCAACTCCCAGCGTATTATCCTTGGCACTACTGCCCGCCCGCACCCTCGACCCCGCCGATGCCAGCGACTTTATCGCCAGCAATATCCTCTATAACGTCACCGAAACCCTCTACACCTATCGCCCTGGCACCACGGAAATCATGCCCCTCCTGGCCCGGGAACTGCCCCAGATCAGCAAGGACGGACTCACCTACCGCATTCCCCTACGTCGGGGTGTGCAGTTCCACGATCGCACCGCCTTCGATGCCGCGGCCATGAAATTTTCCCTAGACCGGTTTATGGCGCTTAAGGGTGCGCCCTCCAGTGTGCTGCGGGATGTGGTGGCCCGCATTCGCGCCCCAAAATCCGATGAGCTGCTGATTCAGCTCCAGAAACCCCTACCTCTGCTACCCCGAATTTTGGCTTTTACCGGCACCGCCGCCATCTCCCCCACGGCCTACCAAACCGTTGCTGGGTTTATGGGCGATCGCCTCATTGGCACGGGCCCCTACGTGTTGCGGGAATACCAACCCGGCACCCTGCTTCGCCTTGACCCGTTCCCCGACTATTGGGGAACCCCGCCCGAAAATGCTGGCATTGACCTGCAAATTTTTTCCTCCAGCACCAATCTCTTCAATGCCTTTCGCACCGGCATCGTTGACCTGGCCTTCCAAACCCTTAGCCCCGCCCAAATCGCTACCCTCTCCACCCAAGCCCCCCAGCAGGGCTGGCAGGTGATCACTGCCCCCGGGGCGACAATTCTCTACCTCACCCTCAACACCGCCCAGCCCCCCCTCAACGATGTGCGGGTTCGCCGGGCGATCGCCGCGGCCATCGATCGCCCACTCCTAGAAACCCGGGTTTTTCGCGGTCAACGGGTTCCGCTCTATTCCCTCATTCCCAGCACCTTCGCTGAAGCCCAACCGGTTTTCCAGCACTACTATGGCGATGGCAACGCCACCTTGGCCCAGGATCTGTTGCGCCAAGCGGGCTACAGTCCCGAGCATCCCGCCGCCCTCACCCTCTGGTATTCCCCCAAATATGGCGGCAATGGCGACTTGGTGGCCAGCACCCTGCGGGCCGTGATCGCCCGTAATGTCGGTTCCCTCATGACCGTCACCAGCGAGCGCGTCGAAAATACCGTTGGCTATGCCTTCCTCGATCGGGGGGTCTATCCTGCCTACCTCCTTGATTGGTTGCCCGATGTCCTCGATGCCGATAACTTTCTAACGCCGTTCCTCAAGTGCGATCGCGCGATCCTCGATGGTCAAAACCATCGCTGCCTAGAAGGGTCTACCCACTACCAAGGCTCCTTTTACCACAGTGAATCCATGAACCAACTGCTCCAGCAGCAACGCCTGGCCCCGCCGACCCTGCGCCGCTCCCTCCTGCGCCAAATTCAAGAGCTTGTAGCAAGCGATGTGCCCTATATTCCCCTGTGGCAGAATCGTGAATATGTTTTCGCCCAATCCCAAATCCGTGGGGTCACCCTCCAACCCTCCCAGCAATTGCCCTATGCCACCATCCGAAAGGAGAGAGGTTCAAAGCTGCTCCCATGAACCGGCACCAGCACTCGATCCAGTCGCCCGATGCCCATTACTTTTAGGTCTGGGGAACCCATCACTGAAACGTCAAATGCGACACCGATATTCAGGTGCGTAAGCACATCGTGAACCTCGTTAAAAACTCAAAGCAAGAAGTGAGCATAGACTACCTCAAAGGTGCCTACGATATTTCCAACCCACCCATTCCTTTTTTTAGCAATCAAGATTTTTATCGGGTAGTGATCGAACTATCCTCACCCCTAACCGGCTATCTGGGCAGGATTCCCGGTGCAGCCACCAGTGGCGATCGCTTTCATTACTTACGCGACCTTTAGGCTAATCCAAAGCCCCATGAAATTGAGTGACACCATGTATCCAGTTTCGCTAGGGCTTTCCTATGACCTTTGAACTGCATAATTACACCTAGAAAGAAGTTCGCCTAGTTCAAGTTGAGAGCCAACCCCACCCCATCACCGGGGTTTTGGGATGCATCCAAGAAACCTTAGACAACTCCGATGCTGAGTGGGAAGATGTCTATTCCGCCTGCTACGAATAGCGATGAAGACGGCACCCATACTTTCTATGAGGCGAAAGCGCCGAAGCAGAAAACCCCGGCATTTGGACTTATGTTGTTTACGAATGCAATGAAGAAGAGGAAGGAATCGTCGCCAACAAAGACATCGACATCCTGCTTCCCCTCACTGTCCTCAAGGAACTAGCCCAAAAACAGAGCAAGGACTAAACGGCTCCGAGGGGCGATCGCCCAAATTCAACAGCACCTAGCTAAGTAATAAGCATGGATATCGCGGAATGCTGACCATTCCTAGGGCTCTACCCAACGACCGTCGGATTTAATCAGTTCAATTAACTCGTTAACCCCTTGGTCTTCAGGAACTTTTTTGATCTCCTCGCGCCCGCGATAGAGGGAAATCATACCGGGGGTTTTGCCCACATAGCCATAGTCGGCATCGGCCATTTCGCCGGGGCCGTTAACAATGCAGCCCATCACAGCAATATCCAGACCCGTGAGGTGCTTGGTAGCTTCCCGCACTTGGTGCAACACGGTTTCGAGGTTAAACAGGGTGCGACCGCAGGAGGGGCAAGCCACATACTCCACCATCGTTTTGCGCAGGCCCAAAGACTGCAAAATGCTATAGCAAACAGGAATTTCCTTTTCGGGAGCTTCGGTAATCGAAACCCGAATGGTGTCGCCAATGCCCTCGGCCAACAGGGAAGCGATGCCCGCAGTGGATTTAATCCGGCCATATTCACCGTCGCCGGCCTCGGTTACCCCCAAATGCAGGGGTAGTCCATGCCTAATTGATCCATGCGCTGGGCCATAAGGCGGTAGGCTGACAGCATAACCGGCACCCGGGAGGCTTTGAGGGAAATTACCAAATTACGGAAGTCTAGGTCTTCGCAGATGCGGATAAATTCGAGGGCCGACTGCACCATGCCCTCGGGAGTATCGCCGTAGGTAAACAGCATCCGTTCGGCGAGGGAACCATGGTTCACACCGATGCGCATGGATTTGTTTTGTTCCCTCAGGGACAGCACAAGGGGCTTAAGGGTGTCACGGATTTTTTCGCCGATTTCATCAAATTCGGCTTGGGTGTATTCGGTGCGATCGCCCTTGGGTTTTTCAAAAACATAGAGACCGGGATTGATCCGCACCTTGTGGACGTGTTTTG
>JAAUUH010000135.1 GCA_012031145.1 Oscillatoriales cyanobacterium SM2_2_1
CCCTGCAAACGGGTACCCTTAGCCGCCTCACCCGCAGGGCGTACGGTTATCACCGCATCATTAAAGTCGCGATCGCCACCATACCTCCCTCAGTTCAGGACAAAGGTGTTAGCGGCGGTAGGGTTGACGCGCAGATTCGTGTTGTTATTAAGGGAGAAGACCACCTCACTTTCCGCTGTGCGCCCAGATAACACCGCATCGGCAGTACTGTTTTTGACCAAGAAAAACTGTAGCCGCGCTCCGGTATTAACGCTCAGTTGGCGGTTAGGCCCGCTTAGGAAGTTGTCCTCCAAACCAGAGAAGAGGGCGCGGGAGCGCTCTAGGGCCGCTCGGGTATAGCCCGCTTGTCCGGGGGCAAGGTTGCCAATCCGACCTTGATCGTCGTCTACGAGGAAGGCACCAACTTCGTTAAGGAACTGGCCTTCCCGGCTGTTGAGGGTCAGTTCCAGGCTGGTGCTACCCCCGGCGGCTCCGCCAACGCGAAAGAGGTTGTTGGTGTTGGTTAGGGTGGGATTGGGATTACTAGGGAGCGTGGTGGGGGTGACGGTAAAGTCGCTGACAATCCGGGGGGTGCGATCGCCCACCGCACCGGGACTAGACACAATCTCTCCATCCGTATAGGAGTTGATGCCGTAGGTCGTTACCCGTAGTTGCTGGCTCACCGGGTCAATATTAAATTCGGTCCAGCCAAAGTTATGGGCCGCGACATAATCTCCCTGGAGCAGGGTGGCGTTAACCAACCCCTCTGCCTGGGAAAGGTTATTGTTCAGACCCACAGGGTCGTAACCTAGGGGGTCGGTCTGGGCAATCAGCAGTTGCTTAACAAAATCATCTCTATCGTTAGGGATGCTGTCGGTGTCGCTGGCAACCGGCAAAGAGTTATAGAATGCCAATTGTTCCGGGGTAATAAAGCCTGCCGCCGCCGAGAGGTTGGCCACCGTCGGCCCAAACAAGCCATTGGCGAAGGCCACTGGCCCAGTAACAACTTCAAAGGCGTTAGTGGCAATTTGGGCTGTTCCCGGAGCCGTTTGATAGGTCAGGTTATTTACGATCGTGCCGTGGAAGTCGCCGGCCAAGAACACCACATTGCTAATCTCGTTATCGTCAATGAACTTGAGGATTTCCGTGCGCTCTGCGGCATAGCCCTCAAAGCGATCCTCGGCATTTACCACGCCAAAGTTTTGGATCGGCTCCGGAATGTTGACAAACTTCCAAGTGATTCCTTTGGCTTGGGTTTCCAGCAGATCCCGCTTGAGATCCTCTACCTGCTGCCGTCCTAGGAGGGTGCGGCTGGGGTCAAAGGCTCCGCCCAGAAATGCCGTCGGGTCGGCCAGGCTGGCGGGGGGGAGTTGGGCATCGCGGAAGGAGCGGCTATCCAGGACAATCATCGCCGCATCACTGCCATAGGTGTTGTAGCGGTAAAGTTTGCGTTCGTTGGCCGTGCGGGCATCACCTGTTGCCCCATAGAACTCATCCCGGAGCGGGGCGTATTCCTGAAATGCCTGGAGCGCATCCTCGTATGCTTGGGTGTCATTGACAAACTGAGCAGTGCTGGGAGTAAACAGGGGAATCGGGGAAGAGCCAATGTCTGGGGCATCGGGAGAACGCCCCGGAGCCGCGCCGCCGGCAAAATTATCGACCAGTTCGTGGTCGTCGATGCTGGACAGAATCGAGGTGGTCGCCTGCAGGTCTGCCACGGTGCTGACACCAAATCGGGGCGTAGTAATTTCTTCGTGCTTGGCGCGGAACTCGCTCAGGGTGCGGGATTGCCCCGATGGCTCGGCGGGGGTAGCGATATCGGCATAGATGGTGTCCCCCAGCTTTAGGAAAAACTCCAGATTGCGCGTATCGACATTAGACAGGGAGGGGAAGGGGGATGCCTGCTGCCAGTCGCCGGTAATGCCGAACCGCAGTCCATTGGGCGTGGAGACGGGGGCCGAGGTCTTGAATTGCCCGGTCTTGGTGGTATTGGCGGCATCGGTAACCCGATAGAAATAGGTGGTGTTAGGACTCAGTCCGGTGATGTTAACTTTCACAGGAACACTGATGCCTTCGGCGGAATTGGCAACGGTGGCAGTTTGGGTTCCGGCGATCGCCGCGAAGGTAGGACTGGTGGAATACTCAAACCGCACGGTGCCTGGAGCCGTACTGCGCGTCCATAACACGGTGGAATTGCTGGTGGTGTCGCCGCTAGCGATGCCATTGGGCAGAGTACTAGGAGGAGTAAAGGTACCCGCTACATTTTGCCAAGGAACATACTTGAAATTGGTGGCCGCATTTTCAATTTCACCGTCGTCGTTGATTGTAAATCCTGGGGTTTCATTACCGTCATGCACCACGAGCAACCCTTGGGTAAAGCCCCCGATCGCCTCCGAAATCACATCCGCACCATCGGAGGACTCCACGGAGTCAATCCCACCGCTGGCTCCCACCACAAAGCTGCCCAGATATTCATTGGCTCCCTGGCGATTGTAAACCGCAAAGTTATTTTCGCCTTGGCTGGAGGCCAACAGGTAACCCGTGCCGTTGGGGCCGTAATAGATCGTCAAGCCCTCCACATCAGCTTGGCGCAGGCTGGGGCTATTAGGACTAACCGCATGGATCAGCACCCCCGACACTGCCCCGGTGGACGTAGTGGTTCCTGTGGAGGTGGCGGCAAAGGCATACTTCCAAATGCCCACATCCTCCTGGGCGGCGTAAATCAGACCGGTATCCCGATCCACCACGATGCCTTCAAACTGGTTGCTGCCTACGGAGGGGGCAATCAAGGTGCGACGGAAATTAGGATCGATGGTGATTCGACCGGGGTTGGCCGGGTCAGCGATTAGGCGCAATTGGTCGATCCGCGCGTTTTCCCGCTGGGTGACGAACACATAGGCATCGCCATTGGGGGCGCGGTAGGTGGCCAAACCGTAGGCGGTGTTGTCACCATCATCCAGCCCAAAGATGGAGAAGCCATCGGCGCTGATCACGGGCGAGGCAATGTTCGTCAGCGGCGGGTTATCCGTGGCATTGATGCGGAAAATCCCCAGGGTGTCATTTTCGCGATCGGAGGCGATCGCCAGATCCACCGTTGTGCCGCCCAGGGAAAAACCACGGAAAGTATCGACATTGTTGTAACGGACATCGCCATACCCAGATCCGGGAATGACGTCATTAGGGGTGATGGTTTGGACAACAGCACCGGCCAAATCGTAGACCACCAGACCACCATCTTTTACCGCCGTAATTACCAAGGGCCGGGTGGGATTGTTGTAAATTGCTGGGTCATCGCCGTCCCCCTGCAACTGCCCCGTCGGCGCGGGATCGGTATCAATCAGGCGGGTGGTTTCCACCGTTGGATTGGCCGAGGGCGTCTCCTCACTGGTGATGTCCAGCGCTAGGGCCAGCACCTGGGTGAACTGGGTGGGGCTGAAGTTGTTGTCACTAACCAAAATTAAGGACTGGCGGCCATCGGCTAGCCTGGGCCCCAAGGTCATGCCCTCAACATTATCCAGTCCGGTGGTGATGCCCAAATTATCAAAATTGACGAGCAAGCGCTTTTGCACCGGCACCAAGGCTGCCAAATCCGTCGAACTCAAGGCACTCAGGGAGCCAATTCCACTGATGTCCGTGGCTTTGTCCACCTTGATTTCATAGAGCTTGATGGTATTCCCCGTTCCCGGCAGCCCTACGGAGAAGGACCGCTCTAGGGCCAAGAGGGTGCCCCGGTCGTCGATCGCCAGCAACTCCACCAAGCCATTGGTGGCAAAACCAGTGCTCGGATTGGGCAACAACGCCACGGGATCGGTAATGTAGAGGTATTCTTGCTCCGGCTGCCCCGTCGTCAGGTTGTATTTGAGAATCCGCGAGCGGCTGGTGCCAGTCGTCGATGCGGCACCACCATCCTGAACTAGGGCATTTTCGGTCGCCGTGTAGAGCACCTTTTGATCGGGTGTAAGGGTCAAACTTTCAAAGGCCAAGTTATTGCGAATCCCCGCCGTTTGCTCTCCCGCATCTAGGGTGCCGTTGTTGTTGGCATCATTGATCACTGGCGTAAACTTGCCCGGCACAGGTAAGACTTGGTTCTGTTGCCCATTGCTGAGGTCAAAACGATTGACGAAGGGCGCTTGGGCTTGGGCGATCGCCCCGGGTACCTGCCCCTCCGATGAAATGTAAAGATTGCTTCCCAGTAGGGCGATGCCTTCCGGATCGAGGGCGTTGGCCGCAAACAGATTGCCGCCGCCATCCCGCAGGCGCGTCACCCCAGTAAACGTGACCCCGGATTGGTTGAGCCGTCCCGAACTCAGGTCGATATTCAAGGTATAAAACCGGGCAGGGCCATCGTTGGGCCCCGATCGCGCATCGGCCAAGCTGTAGTAACGATTATTGGTCGCATCATAGGTGATGCCCGACAACCCACCGACACTGGTGCCATCGAGCACAGGTGTTCCCGTCGGGAAGGTAGCCTGACCCAAAAACTCCACCCGTCGCACACTGGGCCGCAGGCTGCGATCACCCACCGTCACATCCGCCCAAATTAAACGGTGATCGGAGCTGGGGTATCCTCCCGGCAGCGTGGCATTAAAGGTGCCCACCAAGGGAAACTGGGGGCTCGTGCTCTCTGGCCAGAACACCCGAGAATCCGTCACCGCCAGGTCGCTAGAAGGAAGCAAATAATCTGCCCGCAGGTTGCCCGGCGTCGTATCCGCAAAATCCGCCGTATCAAAGGCCGGATTTCCCCGCTGGGTGCTATTGGCTCCCCCCTGTAGCCCCGCCTGCTGCACCCCACCTAGGGATGTGGGCACCGTGGACGTATTGATCTGGGGCACATTAAACTGGCGAGCAGCAAACCGGAAACTATCGCCATCGAAGGGATCGGCGTTTTGATCCCCCATGATCACAAAACTGGCGTTGGGCCCGATGCCACCAAAGGTATTGGTGTCGTCATAAATGTAGGCACTGACCTCAGGATCGGGATTGGTGTAATCCACCCAAAAGCGAATCTCATCGCTATTGCGTTTGCCATTGCGGTCTTCGGGGCCATCAAATACGGGCGGTGTGGGGTGACTGAGCAACAGGTGCACAATCTCGCCATTGACATCAATGGGAATATCCCAGTGGTTTTTAGACGAGAGCCGTAGGATATTGATCTCCTCTGGGGAGTAGAACCCATTCAAGTTCTCAATCACCGCTGTGGTCGGATCATCCACGGTTGGATCGCTGGTCAGGAGGTTATCGGGCATATCCTTCCACAGAAAGTTCTGGAAGGTGCGGGGTTTGATCTCCGCCGTATTCACAATCGGAAACTTCGACAGCAGCAACATGCCAAACTGCCCCGGAAAGTTGCCAAAGCCAAAGGCATCATTGCCGTAGCCCGGATCGCCAATGCCATTGGTCAGGGTGGTAACCGCCACGCCATTGTTGTCGAGGTCAAACCCCGAAGCCACGCCCGTATTGGAGGGGGCAATGAAGGAGAAGTTATAGGTGACCGGAGCCGCGCCATTTTGTCCCACCTGCAGGAAGTTGGTCCGCAGCAAATCCACGGCTGCCGGATCAAAATCAAATTCATTGACCAACAGCACATCCGGGTTTACCCGCTGGACGATTTCAGCGACGTTGCGCGCCTGCTGAATGCGGAGTGCCTGATCCCTATTGACCCCAAATCCCCGGGCATCGGGAATAGCCGGATTAGTCAAATCATTGACCAACTGTCCTAGGGCATTGCGATTGAGGGACGCATTGAATTGGGCGAAGCGGACATTTGTAGTCGTCATGGGGAGCACACTCCTGATGGGAACTGGGTGCGGTCACTCCGAAGCCAGTCTGTCTTTGGCGAAGGGGCTAGGAAGGTGATCACTCGTTCCTAGGTGTCCCATGGAAAGATTAAGGATAGCCACTGCCCAAGGTTAAGATCCGCACACATAGCACAATTCGTAACTTAAATTGCATCGCCAACTACCATAAAGTCGATGGTTAATGTCAATTTTGTAATTATCTGCCCCAACCCCAGAGCGACCAAAGCGAATGGAGCGCAGTCCCAGCCTTAGTCGGTACCCGCTACCCTAGGAATCAAGAACATTGAGATTAGCGATCGCCATACCACTGCCGCCGCCATGCCCGCATCTGGATGATTTCTTGGCGTTGGGTGCGCAGAATTTCCCGGGCTAAGGACTTTAACGGCGATCGCAAACTGGACTTCAGAGCGGATTCTGCCATCGATAGCGCCCCTTCGTGGTGCAAAATCATCGCATCAATGAACCGTAGATCGAAGGCTCCATCGGCTGGGCCCAAGTCCATGTCATGGTGAGCGTGGTTCGCTGCGCTTGCGATCGCCCCATCAATCGCCCCATCATTAGGTGCCGTCAAAATCCTGGGATCGGTTGCGCATGCCGCGGTGAGTCCATTCATAGAAGATGCCACGAGTAGAACATACCGCCTATTAGTCATATGTCTTAATCTCCAAGTTCAAACGTTCAAGTTAGGGCAAATCATCTCTGGGTCTTGGGTCGAGGGGTGATCCTGCCACCGCCCTAGGGTAGAGACCAACTCCTGACGCAGCAGCAACAGATCCGCTACTTTGCGGTCAATTCCTTGAATGTGGTGCTCCAGTTTGTGACGAATCTCTCCACAGGGCAGTTCGCCGCGATCATGGACAATCAGGCACTCAGCAATTTCCCTGAGGCTGAGGCCCAAACTCTGTAGGCGACGGATGAAAGCAATCCGACCGACCGCGCGGGATGGAACAGTCGATAGTTGCCCTCCGTGCGATCGCACGCTTGCAGCAGCCCCAGTTCCTCATAATAGCGAAGCGCCTTAACCGACAATCCACTCTGGGATGCCAACGCACCGATTTTG
>JAAUUH010000136.1 GCA_012031145.1 Oscillatoriales cyanobacterium SM2_2_1
AGTAGGTAGCCATAGCGAACTGCTCGAAACCTCAGAGACCTACCAAACCCTATGGAACCAGCACCAACTGAGCCAAAAGCTGCTCTAGAAACCGATCAGCACTGGATGGCGCGCTGCCTTGAGCTAGCCCAACGGGGACGCACGGCCCCGAATCCCCGGGTCGGCTGCGTGATTGTGAAAAACAACGGGGTTGTTGGTGAAGGCTGGCACGAACGCGCTGGTGCCCCCCACGCCGAGGTGATGGCTTTACGCTCCGTGGGCGATCGCACGGCCCTTGAGGGTTCAACTCTTTATGTCAACCTTGAACCCTGCAACCACTATGGTCGCACCCCCCCTTGCACCGAAGCCATTGTGCCCAGCGGTATTCGGCGCGTGGTCATCGGCACCCTTGATCCCGACCCGCGGGTATCCGGCAGAGGGTGCGATCGCCTCCAAGCCGCCGGGCTAGACCTTACGGTTGGCGTCCTAGAGGCCGAATCCCAGTCTATCAACGAGGGGTTTTTCTATCGGCTGCGCCACGGTCAGCCCCTTGGGATCTGGAAATATGCCATGACCCTAGACGGTAAGATCTCCACCACCACGGGCCATAGTCAGTGGATCACCAGTCCGCCCGCCCGCCAGTTCGTTCACCGGCTTCGCAGCGATTGTGATGCGGTGATCACGGGCGGCAACAGTGTCCGCCTGGATGACCCCCACCTCACCACCCATGGGCTGCACCCCAACAACCCCCTGAGGGTAGTTTTAACCCGCTCCTTCCGGCTACCGTCCCATGCCCACTTGTGGCGTGTTGCCGATGCTCCTACCCTCGTGATCACGGAAATTGCTGCCGCCCAGAACTATCCTGAACTGCACCACACCCTAGGGCAACAGGGGGTGGAAGTACTACTCCTGCCCCAACTTTCCATTACCGCCGTAGTGGCTGAGTTAGCTCAACGGGGCATGAATCAGATCCTGTGGGAATGCGGTGCCCCCTTGGCTGCCGCCGCCATGACCGCCCAGTCCATTCAAAAGATTTACGCCTTCATTGCTCCCAAGATCGTCGGTGGACATGGCAACGGAGCGATCGCCAACCTTGGGATTACCCACATGGAGCAAGCCATTTCCCTAACGCGCATCACTTGGCAGGCGATCGGCGATGATTGGTTGGTTACGGGTTACGTCGATCATCCCGCTGCCTCAGCTTGAGTCAGGAGTTTGAGATCTCGACGCGCCGAAGTCATGGGCCTCTGTCTTGGGTTAGATGCCCAGCCCAAGTGGGACATGTATTGTTTAGCGTTCTGTGCAAAAATTTTAATATGTGACCTAGGAGTCTGACATGGTGGCTGTATCGGCATTGGCGAAGCGCTGGACGATTCAAGATAGTGAGCAACTTTATCGTGTGGATGCTTGGGGAGCCCCCTATTTTAGTATTAATGCCGCTGGACACCTGACAGTTTCTCCCATGGGCGATCGCGGCGGAGCCATTGATCTGTTCTCCCTTATTGGCGACCTCAAAAAACGAAACCTGCGGTTGCCTCTATTGCTGCGGTTTTCCGACATTCTGGCAGATCGCATTGAGCGTTTGAATGCTTCCTTTGCCAAGGCGATCGCCCGCTACAACTACGATGGGGTTTATCGGGGGGTATATCCCGTCAAGGTTAATCAACAGCGCCAGCTAGTTGAGGAATTGGTTGAATTCGGTCGCCCCTTTCAGTTTGGTTTAGAAGCCGGTTCCAAGCCGGAATTATTAATTGCCCTCGCTACCCTCAAGACTCCCGGGGCACTATTAATTTGTAATGGTTATAAGGATCGTGAATTTATTGAAACAGCCCTCTTGGCTCGCCGCCTAGGACATAACACCATCATCGTGCTCGAACAGTTGGAAGAGGTGGAAACCTTGATCCAAGCTGCTACAAAACTGGAAATTGCTCCGGTGGTTGGAGTACGTGCCAAGTTGAACACTAAGGGCAAGGGACACTGGGAAGATTCCACGGGTGAAAAAGCCAAGTTTGGCTTGACCATGTGGGAGATTTTGGAGGTCAGCGATCGCCTCCGGGCAGTGGGTTTGTTGGACTCGCTGCAATTACTCCATTTCCACATTGGTTCCCAAGTGAGCGCCATCAGCACAATTAAGGACGCCCTGCGGGAAGCGGGACAAATCTATGTGCAACTGTCACTACTTGGTGCCAACATGCGCTATCTCGATGTTGGTGGTGGTTTAGGGGTGGACTACGACGGTTCGCGCACCAACTTCTATGCCTCCAAAAATTACAGCATGCAAAACTATGCCTACGACGTGGTAGCTGCCGTTAAGGAGGCCTGTGAAGAAAAAAACATCCCCGTTCCTACCTTAGTCAGTGAAAGCGGCCGGGCGATCGCCGCCCATCAATCCGTGTTGGTATTTGAAGTACTGGGCTGTAGCAACCGCCCCACGGAAGTGATCGAACCTTTGCAGGAAGATGAACACCTTGTCATTCGCAACCTGTTTGAGACCCTAGAAAACATCACCGCCCAAAATTACCAGGAGTCTTACCACGATGCCGAGCAGTTCAAGGATGAAGTGGTGAGCTTATTTTCCTTCGGCTACCTTAGCTTGCGGGAACGGGCTCGGGCGGAGCGTTTGTTTTGGGCGTGCTGCAATCGTATTCTCCAAGTGGTTCGGCAGCAAAACTATGTCCCCGACGATCTTGAGGATCTAGAGCGGATCATGGCGCAAACCTATTACTGCAATTTTTCTGTGTTTCAATCGGCACCGGACAGTTGGGCTATCGATCAACTGTTTCCCATTATGCCCATCCACCGGTTAGATGAAGAGCCCGATTGCCGGGGCATCATTGCCGACCTTACCTGCGATAGTGACGGTAAAATCGACAAATTCATCGACCTGCGGGATGTTAAAAATGTTCTGGAACTCCATCCCCACCGTCCTGGCGAGCCCTACTACTTAGCTTTGTTTTTGGGAGGGGCCTACCAAGAAATCCTTGGCGATCTTCACAATCTCTTCGGTGATACCGATGCGGTGCATATTCACATGACTCCCAAGGGTTATAGGGTAGAACATGTCATCAAGGGAGATTCCATGACCGAGGTGCTGCAATATGTGCAATATAGCCGGGAGGGGTTGCTAGAAAATGTCCGGCGGGCCACGGAACAGGCTCTGCAAGCCAATCAAATCACCTTGGCGGAGGCTAGCCTTTTTCTGAAGGATTATGAGCATAGCCTCAATGGGTACACCTATCTATCGGAGGAAGATTAGGTTCCATCGTTCTGAATAGAAGTTCAGAATGACAGAATAAACTGGGGGCAGATTTCTATATCTACCCCCATCAACTGCAATGAAACTGAATTCAAGTTCTTAGGTGCCAGTCTGGCTCAATGCCGTGGTCACCTCCCATGCAAGACGAAGAGTCGAGCGTCACAGGCTACTGAGTGCCTTTTCCAACCGCGGCACGGCCAACTGGCGTTGGTGAAGCAGGGCAAGGGTTGGCATCAGTTCGGTGCCATGGGACTCGGCGGTAAGGGCTAGCCGCAGGGGTTTCATCACAGCGCCCTTCTTGACCTTTTGCGCGGTGATTTGAGCCTGCACCAGCTCATTAACCTCTGCAGCAGTCAGGCTCTCCCGTCGGTTCAGTTCATCCAACAGGGCCCGGAGCGCGGTTTGCACAACCTCCGATCGCAAGGGTTCCAAAATCTCTGGAGTATAGTCGGGAAAGTCTACGAAAAAAGTGGCCGCCACCTTAGGCGCATCGGCAAGAACGGTGAGGCTAGGTGCAATCAATGCCGTTAGTTCCTGTTGCCAAGACTCGGGGTATGGGGTGAGGTCAATACCAGCATTCTGCCAAAAGGGTTTGAGGCGATCGCCCAGTTCCGTAAGTGGTAGGGAGCGAATGTACTGCCCGTTGAGCCAGTTGAGTTTATCCCAGTCGAACCGGGCACCAGCGGCATTCACCCGATCAAAGTCAAACTGCTCAGCGGCTTCGGACAGGCTAAAAAGCTCCTGTCCATTGCTGGGTGACCATCCCAAGAGAATCATGTAGTTGTTAAAGGCTTCGGGAAGGTACCCCATGGCGCGAAACTCGGAAACGGAGGTTGCACCGTCGCGCTTAGAAATTTTGGCTCCTTGGGGGTTCAAAATTAGGGGCGGATGGGCAAATAGGGGCGGGGTAACGCCGAGGGCTTCATAGAGCAGGATTTGCTTGGCGGTGTTGGCGATGTGGTCTTCGCCACGGATCACATGGCTGATCCCCATGTCGATATCATCCACGACAACGGCAAAGTTGTAGAGGGGGAGGCCAATGGCACCGGATTCCTCCACCCGGGCGATCACCATATCACCGCCCAAATCGCGGCTATTCCAAACCACGTCATCGCGCACGAGGTCATGCCAGCGAATCTCCCGGGGTTCTGCAATTTTGAACCGAATCACGGGCCGCCGCCCCTCCGCTTCAAAGGACTGGCGTTGCTCGACCGTCAGGTGGCGATGGCGGTTGTCATAGCGAGGGGCCAGTTTCTGGACTTTTTGGGACGCCCGCAGTTCCTCTAGTTCCGTTTCGGTGCAGTAGCAGTAGTAGGCTAGACCGCGCTCTAGGAGGTCATGGACGGTTTCAGTGTAGCGATCGCGCCGTTGGGTTTGAAAGAAGGGCCCTTCGTCGTAGGTGATGCCGAGCCAAGCAAGACCGTCAAGAATGTTTTGGGTATATTCATCCCGCGATCGCTCTCGGTCGGTATCTTCCACCCTGAGGATAAAGGTGCCCCCGTGTCGCCGGGCATAGAGCCAGTTGAATAGGGCCGTGCGGGCAGTACCAATGTGGAGGTTGCCGGTGGGGCTAGGGGCCAGACGGACGCGAACGGTCATGGGTGGGGGTTAGTCCTTTTGCAGTTTCAGCAGGAAGTAGCCCAGTCCAATAGCCACGGGGACAAGCACCATCGATAAAATCATTGCGTTAGTCAATTCGCTCATAGTTTTAGACCCAAAAGTAAAGAGTGGCAGAGTAGGAGAATCAATGTTTTTGAATCGGGAATTCCAATTAATTTAAATTTAATTGCAAGATTTGAATTAACAAATCGACAGGGTTGAGGGGATGATCCGAGGAGATGGACTCAGACTGAGCCTGACTGCCTAGGCATCACAGCACAGACATCATACAACGAATCAAATCAACTGATGGTTAGGCTCCCTAGGCTGGGGAATCACCCAGGCGATCGCCCACCTGGAGGCGGGCCCCATTGGCAAATTCCCAGGCGGTTTGGACTTTTTTGCCCGCGGCTTGAACGGTAAGCACCTCTAGCAGACCAGAACCAGTTTGGACGGTAAAGGCACCCTGTTTGGAGATTTGCTCAATCTGACCCGGGGACTGGGAAGCATTGGCAGGCTGGGGTTCCAGGCAACGGGTGGCGAGGATCTTTAGCCGTTGGTCGCCGAAGGTGGTGTAGCACTGGGGGTAAAAAGCGCGAATCCGATCATGGATGCGCTTGGCAGGCTCTGACCAAGAAACTATAAGGTCTTCCTTTGTGATCAGGGGCGCATTGGTGGCTTCCTCACCATTCTGGGGCGTGGGGGTCAGGGAAGCAAAGCAGCGCAGGGTTTTCAGCAGGAGAGCGGCACCCAGGGAAGCCAGTTGAGCGGCGAGGGTTTCGGCGTTGGTGTCGGGGGCGATCGCCTGAGTAGCAGTCAGGAGCATGGCTCCGGTGTCGATGCCTTCATCCATCAGCATGGTGGTGATGCCGGTAAGGGTCTCGCCCCGGGCGATCGCCCATTGGATGGGAGCCGCCCCACGATATTTGGGCAACAGTGAACCATGGATATTGATGCATCCCAACCGGGGCAGGGACAACACCTCCGGGGATAGGATTTGCCCGTAGGCCACAACCACAAAAAAATCAGCCGCCGCCACCGTCAGGGCATCAAGGATCGGGCGATCGCGTCGGAGCCGTTCGGGTTGCCAGATGGGGCCGAGCCCGTGCCCTTGGGCATAGGACTTGACGGGCGAGGGTTCGGGATCACCACGGCGACTGCGGCGGGCATCGGGTTGGGTGACAACGCCCACGATTTCCATGTCTGCGGACTCAGCAAGGGCAGCGAGGGTGGGAACTGCAAACTCGGGGGTGCCAAAAAAAACCAGGCGATAGGTCATGTCAACCAGCCTAACCCAATTCCGAGCCAGAGCAAGGCTCCGAAGCCAAGGCGGTACCACACAAATCCCCAGGAGCTATGGGTCTGGAAAAACTTTAGTAACCAAGCGATCGCCAGGTAGGAAAAAATTGCCGAAGAAAGTGTCCCCACCAAAATCATGCCGCCATCGACGGGTAGGGTTCTGACCGCTGCCCCGCAGAGAGTTCCGTCCACCACAAAGCCCCTGCGCGCCAGTCCGATCAATTCCACAATTCCTGCCAAGGTGATCGCGGGAATCCCTAGCAGAAAGGAAAATCGCGTCGCGGCTACCCGCTCCAAACTCAGGGATAACCCCGCCGTGAGGGTGGCTCCCGATCGCGAAACTCCTGGCACTAGGGCCAGGGCCTGGGCCAGCCCCAAACCAAGTCCATCTAGGGTCGTAATCTGGCCATAATCACGCGATCGCCGTCCGATGAGTTCTGCCATCGCCAATAACAGCGCCATCACAATGGATGCCGTGGCGATCGCCGCCAAACTGCGCAGCGGCGAGCAGTCAAAGTCCGGCACCAAGACCTTAATCGTCAAACCGGCCGCCACGATCGGCACCGTCCCCAAACCAATCCCTAGGGCCTGGCGCACCTCGGGAACGTCATAGCGCCCCCTAAGCAGGGCCACCCCCACATCCCCGGGCGATCGCCCACCAGGTCTCGC
>JAAUUH010000137.1 GCA_012031145.1 Oscillatoriales cyanobacterium SM2_2_1
TTTTGCAAAAAGTTTTTACCTCGGGAAAAACTGGCTCTAGGAGCCAGGACAAGGCCCTAACCCTGCCAGTGCTGTTCCTAGGGAGGCGACTCGGCGGGTCTGGAATAGGTAAACGCTGCCCTTCTGTGGTTCCAGCCCGGTTGTTATTGGTTCCGGTGTGCGGCTCTATAATTCCAGCTTATGGTTTTTGGGTTAGCGGCAGCGGTTCTCTTATGAATGGCAGGGGTTTTGCGATTCCGGGTCGGCGTTCTCTGGTTCCAGGCTGGGGTTGGGTGGTTGCGGGGCGGCTGGCAAGCTTTGCGGGTCGAGGT
Source organism: Oscillatoriales cyanobacterium SM2_2_1 (assembly GCA_012031145.1). Taxonomy (GTDB): domain Bacteria; phylum Cyanobacteriota; class Cyanobacteriia; order Pseudanabaenales; family Pseudanabaenaceae; genus UBA999. The sequence goes on from JAAUUH010000137.1 coordinate 312, forward strand.
GGGATGATCGGTGGCAGTATTCTATAGTCATCAGAAGTCTTCAGGTAGAGAGTTGGCAGCAGGGCATGATCAAAAATGACCGGTGGATTCAGGAAATGGCAACGGCGGGGATGATTGCCCCCTTTGAGCCGCAGTTGGTGCGGCAATTGCCCAGCGGACAACGGGTGATCAGCTATGGGCTATCGTCCTATGGTTATGACATTCGCCTATCACCCCGGGACTTTCGCGTGTTTCGCCACATTCCCGGCACGGTGGTTGATCCTAAAAATTTTAATCCCGGCAATTTGGAGCCGATGCCGTTGCACCAGTCGGAGGCGGGGGAGTTTTTTATTTTGCCGGCCCATTCCTATGGGCTGGGGGTGGCGCTAGAGCACTTGGCGGTGCCCGAAAATATTACGGTGATCTGCATTGGTAAAAGCACCATGGCGCGATGTGGCGTGATTGCCAACCTCACCCCGGCGGAGGCGGGCTGGCGGGGGCACCTAACCCTAGAGTTTTCCAATTCGTCTAGCGCCGATTGCCGCATCTATGCCAATGAGGGGGTGGTGCAGTTGCTCTTTTTGGAGGGGGAGCCCTGTGCGGTGAGCTACGAGACGCGGCGGGGTAAATATCAGGATCAGGGCGAGGAAGTGACGCTGGCCAAGGTGTAGTAGGATTGTGCCAACAGGCTAGGTTGGTTGCATCATGCGGGTTTCATACAACTGGTTGCAGGAGTTGGTGGATGTGTCGTCGCTGTCGCCGGTGGCTTTGGCGGAACGGCTGACGATGGCAGGCTTTGAAGTGGAGGGCATTGAGGATCGCCGCACCTGGGCCGATGGCGTGGTAGTAGGCAAAATTCTCACGGCGGAACGTCATCCGGATGCCGATCGCCTGCAGGTGTGCACGGTGGAGATTGGGGCGGCGGAGCCGTTGCAGATTGTCTGTGGCGCGCCCAATGCCCGGGCCGGACTCTATGTGGCGGTGGCAACCGTGGGCACCTATCTGCCGGTGGTGGATCTGAAACTGCGGCCAACGAAGTTGCGCGGGGTGCGATCGGAGGGGATGATCTGCTCGTTGGCGGAGCTGGGTTTGGCTAAGGAGTCGGCGGGGATCCATGAGTTTGAGACGCCGCACCCCCTGGGCGTGGATGTGCGCCCGATTCTGGGGCTAGAGGAAGTAATTTTGGATGTGACTTCGACGGCCAATCGGGCCGATGCCCTGAGCATGGTGGGCATTGCCCGGGAGGTGGCGGCCTTTTTGGGGCAGACGGTGTGTTTGCCCCTGGCGAAGGTGACGGCGATCGCGCCGACTGCCCATGAGTTGACGGTCAATGACTTAGTGGTCACGGTTGGCATTGAAGATTCTCGGGCCTGCCCGGCTTACATGGGGACGCTGATCGAGGGGGTGGCGATCGCCCCCTCGCCGGAGTGGTTGCAGCGGCGGCTGGTGGCGGCGGGAATGCGGCCGATAAACAATGTGGTGGATGTGACCAATTACGTTCTTTTAGAGTGGGGGCAGCCCCTCCATGCCTTTGATGCCCAGAAGTTACTCCGGGGGTCTGGCGATGGGATGGATCCAGCGGATCAAGTGGATCGAGTAGGTCGATTAGATCAATTAGACGTTGGCGTGCGGTTGGCGCGAGCCGGGGAAACACTGCATACCCTTGATGACCAAGTGCGAACCTTGACGGGACACAATTTGGTGATTACGGCGGCGGATCGGCCCGTGGCGATCGCCGGGGTGATGGGTGGCGTGGCAACGGAGGTTTCGGCCACTACGGTGGATATTTTTTTGGAAGCGGCGCTATTTGACCGGGTGGTGGTGCGGCGATCGGCCCGCTCCCAGGGGTTGCGAACCGAGGCTTCGGCCCGCTACGAACGGGGGGTGAACCAGGCAGGGCTGGAGGTCGCTAGTGCCAAGGCGGTGGCGTTGCTAGGGGAACTGGCCGGTGGCGTGGTGCGATCGCAAGTGGTGGTTGACCACCGTCCCACCACCCGGCGACAGATCGAACTGCGCCTAGAGCGGGTCTGGCAAATTCTTGGGGAGGTGGCGATCGGGGATGGCATGGGGTACCTCTCGGAGCAGGAGGTGGAGGCGACCTTGGCGGCCCTGGCCTTTGACCTAGAGCGCCTAGGGACGGCGGGCGGGGATCTAGATATCCGCTGGCGGGTGACGGTACCGCCCTTTCGGGAGGGGGATATTGAGCGAGAAATTGATTTAATCGAAGAGATTGCTCGCATTTATGGCTATGACCGCTTCTGTGAGACGCTGCCCCAACGGACAGAGTTTGGCTACCTCTCCCTTGAGCAGGAGGTGACGCGCTCCCTGCGGGCGACATTGCGGGGGGCGGGTTTTACGGAAACCCTGCAAATGTCCCTATGTGCCCCCAATGGTTCGGGACAGGTTTTGCTCAACAACCCTCTAGCGGTGGAATATGGAGCCCTGCGCAACAATCTGCTCGATGGGCTGATCCAAGCCTGTGCCTACAACCTCAACCAGGGTAACGGACTGCTCTGGGGCTTTGAGTTGGGTCGGGTCTTTGGCCTCGATGAGGGCGGCAGCTACGAAGTGGATCACCTGGGGGGGATCTTTGGGGGTGATCGCACCCTGGGCAGTTGGCAGCACCAAACCCAACCCCTGAACTGGTATGAAGCGAAGGGAGTACTGGAAACTGTGTTCACCAGCCTCAATCTGCCGGTGGAGTATCAGCCCGACCAAAAGGATCACCGGTTTCATCCCGGGCGAACCGCCTCCCTCTGGATGGCCGGCGAGCGGCTAGGCACCTTTGGGGAACTCCACCCCCAACTGCGGGCCGAGCAGGGGCTACCCGATGCCATCTATGCCTTTGAGCTGGAGTTGGATGTGCTGATTGAAGCTATTACGAGCCAGGAAATTGTGCGGTTTCAACCCTATTCCACCTACCCGAGGAGTGATCGGGATCTGGCCTTTTTTGCCTCCCCAAAAATTGCCGTGGCCGACATCTATCGCATTATTCGCCGGATGGGTGGTGTCCTGTTAACAACCGTGGAACTCATCGATGAATATCGCGGTGAACATGTCCCCGAAGGTATGCGCAGTCTGGCTTTTCGAATGGTGTACCAAGCGGGCGATCGCACCCTTACCGATGCCGATATTCAACCCATTCACCAGCAAATCCGGGAGGCACTTGTGGAGCATTTTCAGGTAATTCTTCGCAGTTAAATTAACCGCCAGGTTTTCGCTGATTCTGCCCTTGATCCCGATCTTAAGTTGACCGCTATTTGCAGGACTGGCTGGGCATCGGTGCTAAGATGCCGAGTGTTAGCAGAAAAGAAGAAACAATAAATCATGATCGCATCGGAGAAGACCTTTTCCTTTTATGGAAGGGAGATCAAACTAAGAATGGGTTCGCTGGCCCCCCAAGCTGGCGGATCGCTGTTGATTCAATGTGGGGAGACCGCCGTCCTTGTTGCCGCTACCCAGGGTGTCGCCCGGGATGGGATTGATTTCGTCCCGTTGATTGTAGATTACGAAGAGCGGATGTATGCCGCAGGTAAGATTCCCGGAGGTTTTTTGCGTCGCGAAGGCAGACCCCCCGAAAAAGCCATTCTCACCTGCCGTTTGATCGACCGCCCCATGCGCCCGCTATTTCCCGGTTGGATTCGCCACGATCTCCAAATTGTCGCCACCACCATGGCCATTGATGAAAAAGTACCCCCCGATGTTTTGGCAGTGACGGGGGCATCCCTGGCAACGCTGCTGGCGGGACTGCCCTTCCAAGGCCCCATGGCAGGCGTGCGGGTAGGGCTATTGGGAGATGACTTTATCATCAACCCCACCTACGCTGAGGTTGAAGCGGGTGACCTGGATCTGGTGGTGGCAGGCACTGCCGATGGCATCATTATGGTCGAAGCTGGAGCCAATCAACTCCCCGAAGCCGACATGCTGGAGGCGATCGAGGTGGGCTATGAAGCGGTGCTAGAGCTGGTGCTGGCCCAGAAACAGATTTTAGCGGAGCTGGGGATCACCCTTCCCGACTTAACACCGCCGCCTACGGATCTAACCCTTAAGGAATTTATTGCCACCCAAGTGACCGAGAAGGTACAGCAGGTGGTTGGCAACATGGAGAAAGATCGTACGGTGCGCGATGCGGCCCTAGATCAGATTAAGGCTGAGCTTGTCGAGGTGATCGCCGCCCTTTCGGCAGAAGATCCCCTGCGGGCAATCGCCGATGAAAAGAGCGTCAGTGCTACCTTCAAAGACATCACCAAACAGGTCATGCGCCGCCAAGTCGTCGAGCAGAACCTGCGCATAGACGGTCGCAAATTGGATGAGGTTCGTCCCGTTTCCGCCGAAGTGGGGCTTTTGCCCCGTGTTCACGGCAGTGCCCTGTTCAATCGCGGACTGACCCAGGTGCTGTCCATCGCCACCCTTGGTTCTCCCTCTGAGGCCCAGGAGTTGGATGATTTGCACCCCGATGAAAAGAAACGCTACCTGCACCATTACAACATGCCTCCCTATTCTGTTGGTGAGGCTAAGCCCATGCGATCGCCCGGCCGCCGGGAAGTAGGGCATGGTGCCCTTGCCGAACGGGCCCTAGTGCCGGTGCTACCCTCCGAAGCCGAGTTCCCCTATGTGCTGCGGGTCGTCTCCGAGGTTCTGTCCTCCAATGGCTCCACCTCCATGGGGTCGGTGTGTGCCTCTACCCTATCCTTAATGGATGCGGGTGTGCCGATCAAAAAACCCGTCAGTGGCGTCGCCATGGGGCTGGTTAAGGAAGGGGACGAAGTGCGGATCCTCACTGATATCCAGGGCATTGAGGACTTCCTGGGTGACATGGACTTTAAGGTGGCAGGTACGGATACCGGGATCACTGCTCTGCAAATGGATATGAAAATCACCAGTATTTCTATGGATGTGGTGCGCGCCGCCGTTGAACAGGCGAAGGCAGGGCGGATGCACATCCTTGAAAAGATGCTGGCTGTGCTGGCCGAGCCCCGTCCAGAGTTGTCTCCCTATGCACCACTGTTGCTGACCCTGCGGATCAGCCCCGACCAAATCGGCATGATCATTGGTCCCGGCGGCAAGAATATTAAGGGCATCACTGAAGAGACAGGGGCCAAGATTGATATCGCCGATGACGGACTAGTGACCATCTCTAGCCTGAGTAGCGATGGGGCTAAGCGGGCCAAGCAAATTATTGAAGGCATGACCCGCCGAATCAATGTGGGCGACGTCTACGTGGGTAAGGTCACGCGCATCATTTCCAATATGGGAGCTTTCGTGGAATTCTTGCCCGGCAAGGAGGGGATGGTACACATTTCCAAGCTGGCCGATGGTCGGGTTGGCAAGGTGGAAGACGAGGTGTCCGTTGGCGATGAGGTGCTGGTCAAGGTGCGCGAAATCGACAATAAGGGTCGCTATAACCTGACACGACTGGGCATCCACCCCGATGAGGCCGCCGCCGCCCGGGAGTCTATGGGCTAGCTGCTTTTGAGCCCTATTGGGAAGAACTCGCCTCGGTGACCTGGGTTTCAGGCTGACTGAGGCGATAGCCCACCCCATGGATGGTTTCAATCAGACTGTGGGGAGCGCCAACGCTTTTGAGCTTGTTCCGCAGGCTCTTAATTGTGGCGTTGATGGTGTCTTCCCGGGGAGGATCCTCTAGGGACCACACATGCTCGACAATCGTAAGCCGCTTTAGCACTTGCCTGCCATTGTGCATCAGCAACTGCAGAATGTTGTATTCCTTGGGGGTGAGATGAATTGGCTGGGCCGCGTAGGTGACTTCGTGGAGGGCGGGGTCAAGTTGCAGCTCACCCCAGTGCAGGACTTCAGTTTCAGAAATCTGGGCACGACGACTGAGGGCGCGAATGCGGGCCATAAGTTCTTGGGGATCAACGGGCTTCACAATGTAGTCATCGGCACCGGAATCCAAACCTCGCACCTTGTCTCGGCTGGTGTCTAGGGCAGTCATCATCAGGATGGGTACTTGGTTGCCGAGGGAACGTAGTTCCTTACAAAGGGATATGCCATCGAGGTGAGGCAACATCACGTCCAGCAAAATTAGGTTGTAGTCCTCTGATTGGGCTTTGGACAGCCCTGTTTGGCCATCGTTGGCTACATCAACCAGGCAGTGGTGGGCTTGCAAAATTTCGGCCATCGTCTCTGCCAGTCCTGCGTCATCTTCAACCAAAAGAATGTGCATATCGGGTTCCTATAGGACGGTGGCGGAATGGGGGGATGTAAATTAAATCTGAGTTAATCATGAAAATTATAGGCTGTGGGGGCTGTTTTTTTTCTTTGCTGGGAAAAGTTGCTAGGATCACGGCACATAAAAAATCTAAAAAATTCCTTCCGATCTCATTCACCAGTAACTTAAAAAAAATATGACGCAGACGTTAGCTTCGTTCCAGACCGCGCGATCGCACGAAATTTTCCAAAAAGCCAAGGATCTCATGCCCGGTGGAGTCAGCTCTCC
>JAAUUH010000031.1 GCA_012031145.1 Oscillatoriales cyanobacterium SM2_2_1
GGATTGTCTCGTTTTATTTGAAATGACTATAGCGATATTCGGGTAGGTTCGGACATCGAAGGAAAAGGGGGTTTGGGGGCTGCGCCCCCAGCCAGGGTTTCACCCCTGCACCCCGTCCTAACCAAGTTATTTACAGCTATAGTCGGGTGATGAGAACCAACTCTCAACCGCTGCAACATTCGGGAACCGGAGCACCACAACCTCAGGATGGGAGTGTGCGCCCGAGAGTATCGCTACCTTTCTGCCACGGAAGATCAGTTCTCCTCCCCAGGGCATTAATGTTTCAGCCACCCTGCTGCGATATTCCATCCATGCTTCAGGATCAATCACGGTGATGTGACCAATGACATAGGCGAAGCGGGGCATGACGCCATTAGTCATGGTTATGGTCTCCGATTTTGCAACTCTGGAGATGGCCGGTTTTCACCCAAATCAGGCAACCCTCCTCGCTAAAAGGGGAGTGGACACTGTGGGGTGGATTGCGCAACCATGTTCCCGCTGGATAGCATCCCCGCTCATCCGCAAAAGTTCCAGACAAAACTAAAATCTCTTCGCCGCCAACGTGGCGATGGGCTGGAAATTTCGTGCCCGGTGCCCATTGGACTAGGGCAACGTGTTCTGTGCCAAAGGTATGGAGGGGTAGCACGGCCAGTCCCTCCACCAAGCCTGGCATCCAATTGCCTGGCTCATCGCGGATGACTACGCGAGTGGTGTCCTCCGGTTCCATCTGCCAGAGCTTCACAAAAATGGTGCATCCTTCCCTGCTATGGGGCGAATGGTGAGAAGTGGGAGGATTACGCACATAGGTTCCAACGGGATAGTCGCCGTATTCATCGGAGAAGGTTCCTGATAGAACCAAAAACTCTTCCCCACCTCCGTGAATGTGCTCGCTAAAGTGACTGCCGGGAGCATAGCGAACGATTGATGTTGCTCTGGCAACCTCTCCGCCAATTCGATCTAACAGCCGGCGTTGCACGCCAGCCAAGGGGGAATCGAGCCAGGGAAGCTCTTCAGTATTGACAACCACCCGCTCAGCAAAATTGTTGCGAATCTTCATTAGCGACTCCTTAATGACAACGATGCACCATTCGCTTACGCCCAAGGATCCAGGAAAATATTGCCACGCAGGGCACTTGCGGCTAAGAGTTGATGGGCGGCGGCGGCTTCACTTAGGGGCAACACCCGATCTAGGACCGGACGAATTGTTCCCGATTGCACTTGCGCCAAACCCCACTCCAAATCTCTGCGATCGCCCATTAGGGAACCTCGAAGTTGTTTTTGCGTAAAGAAGAAATCCCGCACATTCAAGGTCACCTCTAGCCCAGCCACAAAACCAATCGTCACTACAATCCCCAAGGGCTTTACCGCATCCTAGCTTTGACGGGTCAAATCACCGCCCAGATTGTCAATGACAACATCGGCACCCCGTCCGTCTGTCCGTTCCTGCACAAGGGGATGAACTGTAGTTTTTGTGGTGTCTATCACCAGCTCAGCTCCCAAACTGCGGACAAAATCGGCCCGATCTTCGCCGCGCACGATAGCCGCAACCTGGGCACCAAGGGCTTTGGCAACCTGGATCGCCATACTGCCCGTGCCCGAAGCACCTGCCAACACCAAAACGCGATCGCCAGCTTTAACTTCGCCCACGACTCTGACGGCACGCACCGTGGTTACCACCACCATCGGCAGGGTGGCAATCAGCTCGGGAGCCAATCCTGTGGAATCGGGAACGACCCACTCGGCAGGAACTGAGAGATATTGGGCATGGGTTCCGTGACGCCCAACACCAACGATGCCATAGCTAGGAGCCGCACTCAGGGGAGAGAACGCGTGATCGCGGCTATTGAGGGGATAACCGGGCATCGGGATCACGCGATCGCCCACCTTAAAGGCAGTGACATCGGCACCAACAGCCACTACTTCCCCAGCGGCATCCGATCCCAGGATGTGGGGAAGAGGCACAATTGCACCAAAATCTCCATTTCGTAGATAGTGGTCAATGGGGTTCATCCCCGCCCGGATCACCTTAATCAGCACGTCATTCCCCGATAGCTTCGGGTCGGAACTATCGCCATGGCGCATGACATCGGGGGAGTCAAAATCGGTCATTAATGCAACCTTCACAGCACCTCCTAGATCGATGTCGTTGCTTCTTAATTGACTGTACCGTACGTTCGGTATAAGACGAATGTACCGGTCGTTCGGTATACTGTCAGCAGGTGATCTCATAAAGTTTTTGGAGCAACTCAATGGCACGCGAAGCCTACATCCCCCAGTTACTGCAGCTCTTTCGACAGTATGGCTACGATGGCGCCACCCTCTCGAAAATTTCTGAAGCCACAGGACTGGGCAAGGCCAGCCTGTACCATTACTTTCCCGGGGGCAAGGAAGACATGGCCCACGCCGTGTTGAACACCCTAGAGCACTGGTTTGATGCCCAAGCCCTAGTGCCCCTTCGTCAGACCGGTAGCCTCAGGGAGCGATTGAGGGCAATGGGGCAAAAGCTCTACGAAGCCTATGAAGGTGGCTCCCAGCCCTGCCTCTATGCAATTTTAATGACGGCATCCACCAGGGACGCGTTTTCCGATAGGGTGGCGCAGCTCATGATGTCCTTAGTTGCGGCGATCGCCAAGGCTTTTGAGGAGGAGGGGTATACACCCGAAGCGAGTCGTAGGAAGGGTGAGGACGCGGCCATGATGATCCAAGGGGCTTTGGTGCTCTCCCAGGTTTTAAGGACAGTCGCATATTTGCTAGAACGATTGCGGAATTACCCCAAAAGCTCCTAACAGAATTTGGTGATAGTCAGGATAATTCCACATCAGCGAAACTCCAATTGGAGAAATAGGTTGGATTAAAGACGAACATAAAGCTTGTTTAGCTAGGACTGCTTAATTAGACCAATCGATACAGGTGATGCCCAATTGATCTATTCGGCGCTGGCAGTATGAGCAAAGATGTGCTACCCCTAGGACTGCTGACTCATTTCGGAGTGATGCTGGATGGTGAGACACATCGCCAGACCCTAAGTGGGTGCAGCCATCAGAAATCCTTCCCTAACTCACATTAATTAATGGAATTAACCGCAAGGGAGGTATCCGATGGCTGGATTCAACTTCTCCCTTACCTCTCAGATGGAGGGGGCCGAGAGAAGTTGTGTATCCTTGATGGGATTCCTGCCATCCTAGATTTCACCGAGGACTGTCTTCTGACGTACCGCATCGGGGAGCAGCCGATTGAGCAGCACATCCAAGTCCTCCATCAGGCTGAATTTATTGGCGTAGTAGCTTGCTCCAACTTTATAGGCTAGGCAATTAGTATGCATTCCCGTTCGACAGGCGATTAGAATAACGGGAACCTCGGGTTTTTCGGCCTTGATGCGGCGGCACACCTCAAAGCCATTCACTCCCGGTAAATCAATATTGGCAATCACCAAATCGGGCAGGGTTTCGGCAAATAGCTCCAAGGCAGTCGTTCCATTGCTGGCTAAAATCCCTTGCATAGAGCGTTGACTGAGTTCCCAATAGAATACTTCGCGGGTTGTAAGGCTGGCATCGGCAATTAAAATCGCAGGCATGGTGTTGTTCCACTCGACACCAGCATCCTAGAATTTTCACCCTGGATGCACATGGGGCGTGAGTCCCCAATATTTTTAAGACCTAAGTCCTAGGTGGTTTTGGGACCGCCGCCGCTTGTCAGGGCCGCTGGAACTGCGTAGGGTAGAGGGGTCTATCGCTTTTAATACCATGATGGAGATTCTGGCATGATCGAGATTCTGGTTGTTGATGACCAATCCCTGATTCGCCGGGCCCTGCAACTGCTGTTGGCCGATGAACCGGATTTGGCGTTTGTCGGAGAGTCCGACTGTGGAGAGGCGGCCCTTGATGCCCTATCTCGTCATGTGCCCGATGTGGTGCTCATGGATCTGCTGATGCCCGGCATGGGTGGAGTGGAAGCCACCCGGCTGATCTGCCAGCGATATGCCACGGTGCGGGTGCTGGTGCTCTCCATTGATGACCACGGCGATCGCGTGGCCCAGGCGATGAAATACGGTGCTTCGGGATATCTGATGAAAAACACCCCCCCGGAGGAGTTGGCGATCGCCATTCGGGCCGTGCACAAGGGCTATACCCACCTCGGCCCAGGTTTAGGACAAAAAGTACTCGCCCAAATTCCCGATCCGATTTTGGTGCCGTCGAGCATTTGGCAGCAACTCACAAGCCGTGAGCAGGAAGTGGTGGGCTTAATCTCTAAGGGTGCAAATAATCGGGAAATCGCCCAGAACCTGCACATTTCTGAAAAAACAGTCAAAAACCACATTACTAATATTCTCAATCGCCTAGATTTGCGCGATCGCACTCAGGTGGCGATTCTGGCCCATCAGCAGCCAACCACCAAATCCGAGGGAATCCCCTGAAATGAACCACAGTAATGAACTAGAGATAGACTACAGGGCTTTTGTGAACCCATGCCCTAACTCTTCAAAATCCCCGGGATTGATCTGATGTACTGATGCCTATGGCACAATTTAGGGTAGCGGTGTGGTCGTAGTGATCCCAAAGGGTTTCTAAAAAAAGTCTCCCTCCCGAAGACAGCCGTTAGTGTGTAGTTTAAGTTTTATCAAGATTAATTGTGACCATTGCGACTTCGGAGCCAACTGAGATCCTCACCCTGCCGGTAGCTCAGAGTGTGTGCATTGTCATTCACGGGCATTTCTACCAACCGCCTCGGGAAAACCCCTACCTCAACGTTATTGAGCAACAGGAAAGTGCTGCCCCCTTCCACGACTGGAATGAGCGGATCCTGTTTGAGTGCTATCGCCCCAATGCCTTTGCCCGGGTGGAAACCCACGACAGTCAGATTCTGAAGGTTGTGAATAATTACGAATATCTCAGCTTCAACATTGGGCCGACGCTGTTGTCGTGGTTGGAGGTGGCGGATCCAGAGGTATATCACCAGATTTTGCTGGCGGATCAGCGGAGCGCCCAGCGGTTGGGCGGCCATGGCAATGCGATCGCCCAGGTCTACAACCACCTGATTATGCCCCTGGCCAATCAGCGGGATAAGCTGACCCAAATTCGCTGGGGGAAGGCCGATTTTCGGCAGCGCTTTGGCCGTGAGCCGGAGGGGATGTGGCTGGCTGAAACGGCGGTGGATCGGGAAACCCTAGAGGTACTAATCGAAGAAGAGCTGCGTTTTATTGTGCTGGCACCTTCCCAAGCACAGCGGTGTCGTCCTATGGGAGAGCAGGGGCAGCCACCGGCCCCCTGGCTGGAGGTGGGGGGCAGTCAGATTAATCCAACCCGTCCCTACCGGTGTTTTGTGGGCGATGACCGCGATACCTATATCGATGTGTTCTTCTATGACGGCCCAATTTCCCGGGATATGGGCTTTGGCCCCTTGCTGCATAGCTCATCAAATTTTGCCCACCGTTTGGGTCAGGCGGTACGGGGTGATTGCCCCCAACCCCAGATTATTTCAGTCGCTACCGATGGCGAAACCTTTGGACACCACAAGCATTTCACCGAAAAAACCCTGGCCTATGCCTTTACGGTGGAGTTTCCCCAGCGGGACTGGCTGGTGACCAACTATGCCCACTACCTCAGCCTTTATCCGCCGACTTGGGAGGTGGTGCTGAAGCCGGTGACGGCCTGGAGCTGTGCCCACGGAGTAGACCGTTGGCAGGATGACTGCGGCTGTGGCGTGGAAGTTGGCAAGGGCAAATGGCGGCGGCCGTTGCGAGAAACCCTCAACTGGCTGCGCGATCGCCTGATTCCTATTTATGTGGAGGCGGCCAGTGCCTATTTTGAGGATGTGTGGGGCGCGCGGGATGGCTATATTGAGTTGCTGCGGGAGTCGTTGCGCCATGGGATGCCCCAGGATCCAGCATTGCTGGAATCTTTCTTCTTGACCCATGGCGATCGCGCCCTAGGGACTGCCGAGCAGGTACGAGCACTGCAATTGCTGGAAATGCAGCGCCACAGCTTACTGATGTTTACCAGTTGCGGCTGGTTTTTTGAAGAACTCTCCCGCCCGGAGGGGGTGCAAATTTTGCGCTATGCCTCCCGGGCCATGGAACTGGCGGCGGAGGTGTCGGGGATCTTTTTAGAGCCTGAATTTATTGAGCGCCTTTCCCAAGCCCCCAGCGAGGTGTTTGGCGATGGCGCGATGGTCTATCGGCAGATGGTGGTCACCAATCGCATCAGCCTGCGCCAAATTGCCGCCAACTATGCCATTGCATCCCTGTTTACCACCTATCGGCGATCACAGCCCTTCTTTTGTTACACCATTCAGCAGCAGGACTATCACCTAGAGCGGCTGGGCAACCTGAGTTTGGCGATCGGACAGATTCAAATCACCTCCAGCATCACCTTGGAATCGGTGACTTTGGTGTTTGCCGTTCTGCACCTGAGCGGCGATGATTTCCATTGCCATATTTCTAGCTTTGACAGTCGGCGGGAATACGAGCAAAGTAAACAGCAATTGATCCAAACCTTCAGCCAAGCTAGTGCCGCTAGGGTGGTTCTGGCCATGGTGGAGTTTTTTGGCGGCGATCGCTTTAACTTGCACCACCTATTTGTGGAAGAACGCCACCGTATCCTCCATCTCCTGGCCAGTGAGACCCTCAACCGTCTCGATCAGCTCTATGCCCAGGTGTACCTAGACAACTACAGCCTCCTGGCCTCCTTTCGCCGAGAGGGGTTACCCGTGCCTACCGAACTTCAGGTCGCAGCCCAAATCACCCTAGAGCAGCGGCTACACCAAGAGCTACGCCGCCTTGAACAGGGCGAGCAGTTGCCCCTCGCCGAAGTGCAGGCCGTGGTTAGCGAGTCCCGGTACCTTGGTTGCCCCCTCCGCAGTCAAGCCACCTCCCATGCCCTGACGCAGTACCTCATGGTTCAGGTGCGCCACCTTGCCCACGATGCGGCCCTGACTACCACTTTGCGACAAATCGAAGAAACCCTGAATCTAGCCGAAGCCCTGAACCTCGACCTCAATTTCCAACCGGCCCAAGAACAGTTTCTAGCATTTCTCCAGGGGCGATCGCCCCCCATTGTCGCAATGCTGTTCCCCACATGGAAGAACTTCTTGGCACTCGTCAGCCCTTAAGCTTTTCTGTGCCCCTATGTGAAATGCTGACCAATATGGAACTGCAGCAGGTGCTCAAAGTCGCTGCTCGGCTCAGGATTTCCTTGCTGTCGTGGCTGCCGACCCCCCCATCAAATTCTAGGGATTAGTATGCACCTACCGGCAATTATGGAAGCGGTGCGATCGCTGGCTTGGCAGGTTAGCGATCTGCTCATGGCCTACTTCCACTCCTCCCAAGACCTCCAGATCAGCAGTAAAGGGCCCCTCGATGGCGATGTCACTGCTGCTGACCTGGCCGCTAACCAATTAATTTTGACGACCCTGAAAACCCAATTTGCCGATGCTCCCTTCAGCTATCGCAGCGAAGAAGATATCCAGCCCCCGATGCCCGTTGGCGAATGGACATGGGTGATTGACCCCCTCGACGGCACCAGTGCCTTCATTCGACGCACCAGCGAATTTGCCGTTCACCTGGCCCTGACCTATCGCGATCGCCCTGTTTTGTCCTTGGTTGCCCGCCCCGCCCACGGGGAACTATACACGGCGATCGTCCAAACCGGAGCCTATCGTGAAACCCGAACCCATCCCCCTCAGCGGCTCACCACCTCCAGCCGTAGGGCTGATGCCGAACTAATTGCCATCACCAGCCGCAGCCACCGCAACCCCGAGCTAGAACGTCTGATCGCCGCCCTCCCCCATGGTGAAGATCGCCAAATTAGCAGCATGGGTGGCAAATTGGTGGCGATCGCTGCGGGCGAAGCCGATTACTTTCTTTCCGTGAGCCAAAACTCCGCCGCTAAGGACTGGGACTTTTGCGCCCTGAACTGATCGTCACCGAAGCAGGCGGCCGCCTCAGCCACAGCGATGGTAGTTTGCTACGCTATAATCAGACCGACCCCTGCCAGTGGGGAATCATCCGTTGGCAGCAATGGCGTGATTCACGACACCCTATGTCAGCACCTCCAAGCCTTAACCAAGCCCTCCAATGGCTCCTTCTCAGCCTAATTCGCGTTTATCAAATCGCGATTTCGCCCCTGATTGGCCCCCATTGCCGTTATCAGCCCACCTGCTCCCACTATGCCCTCACGGCGATCGCGCGGCACGGCCCATGGCGCGGCGGACGGTTAGCCATTCTTAGAGTCCTCCGCTGCCATCCGTGGCACGAAGGCGGGTATGATCCTGTCCCGGAAGATCGGGCATAGTGCAAGGAAATCTTCGTTACAGGCCCGACAAAAGCATAGCTTCCGTCCGCATTCTCGTGGGAAGAAAAAATAAATTTGGTCGCGCAGCTTTTCGTTAACGCTATCAATAACTTAGTTCGTAAACTTAGTTAGTATTTTCACTATCCTGATTTTTTTCTTAAGATCAACTTAAGCCAGTATTAATAATTAGATCTCTGCACGATTTCTGCACCATTGATAGCCAATCATGAATTTTCGTTAAGAAAAAATTTAGGTGCATTTACTTAGCGGTAATCGTGCATAGTGAAAAAATCAAATCCCCTGAAATGCCCATCCTGGGCACTTTTCCACTAATTATGAAGAAATGTATCCTGTTTGAACTAATGGGATCACCGCGGGGTAGTTTTTAATGGTTAATGTGTTTCATTGAAGTTTGGATGATTCATCCAACGAGTATTCATCGCCAGTATTTGTTCTGTTCGGGGAGATCTGCAGGTGCGTTGCTACTCAATGGGCACATTAATTGTCAGGCTAGGTAATCTTCGAGGCGAACTGATTTTAGCTCTCTCGATGTGAGGAGTCTGGACGATTTTCATGAGTCTGAAACGAGCTAAATCCATTAACTAAATTTAACCCTAGGGAGAGTTATGAGCCAATCTCATGCGACGCTTTTGCGTCCTAAAAACCTGAAACGATTGTTGGCGGGAACACTCTCTGTAACGGGGCTGGCCCAGCTTTACCCCCACCAAGCCTTTGCCCAAGCCATTACCCCCGCCGGCACCAACATTCTCAACCGTGCCACGGGCACCTACGAAGACCCCAATAACCCTGGGGTAACCATCAACACCACCTCCAATACCGTCACGGTTACTGTGGCTAAGGTGGCGGGTCTGACCAACATCCCGGCAGGGATTATTGACCTTAATGGGGGTTCGGTCTCCACCAATGACATTCTGAACTTTGACTTTTTGGTCACCAACACCGGCAACGACGCTACGAATATTGCGTTTCCGGCGATCGCCGATTTAGTAGCAACCGGATTCACGATTACCGGCTACCAGCTTGACCTTAACAACGACGGCGACTTTGCCGACCCTGGCGAAGCCGTTCAGACCGGGGCCTTTACCACTACCACTCCAATTGCGGCCAATGCCTCCGTGCGGGTGCGCGTCGTGGGGACGGTCACTGCCACTTTAGCGGGTGCACCCGTTAACGTCCGCCTCGGTGATACGGGCCCCAACGATAACTCTGCGGCTACTCAAAACCAGCCAGATGATGGACTCGCTGGCGATGTGCTCAATGCTGCCAACGAAATCCGAACCGTGGCCGCTGGTGCGCCACCGGCCGCAGTAGCCGGTGCGCCGGTCAATGGGGAACGGGAAGCCTCGGCCTTCCAGCAAACCAACGTGGCTTTGGCGGTCAATAACCAAGCCCTAGCGACCATTCTCAAGACCCGCACGGCATTTGCGCCCAACGTCTTGACCAGCCTCACGGATGATGTGCTCACCTATGGCTTGACCCTGCGGGTGGAAAACACTCCGCCCGCTGGCTCCACTGGAATCACGCCTGCGCCCTTGGCTCCGACGGTTGGGGTGAATATTGATGGCGCGCCGCGCGATGTGATCTTGATCTCCGATGCCATCCCAGTTGGCACCCAGCTTAATGCCCTACCCACGGCTCCGACGGGTTGGCGGGTGGTTTACAGCACCGATGCGGTGGGTGGGGCCTTGGCGGCAACGCCCCTGGCCACGACAGTCAACTGGACCACTACGCCCCCAGCCTTCCCTTCGACCACCACTACCCGGGTTGGTTTCATCCTTGATCCAGACGGTAATTTGGCTACCGCTAGCCCAGCTATTCCGGCCGGAGAAACCATTCCGGGCTTTAGCTTCAGTGTGGTCACCGCTGGCTTACCCGTTGGTGGCGGCGTAATCAACAACATCGCCCAAGTCTTTGGTCGCACCGATGGCACCGCCCGGGAAGTCTACGACGAGTCCGGTGACCAACGCCCTAGCAACTTCAACGACGACGGTACGCCCAATGTCCTTGATAACCCTGCCACGCCGCAGCGGGAAGATGCCAACAACGGCTTCGCTGATCCCGCCATCCAAGGCACCGACAACGCCAACAACAACACTGGCACCGGTCCCGGCGGTGAAGTCAATAGCTTCCCAATTGTGCCGCCCGGCGCAATCCTCAACGGGCCTCGGAACCAGCCCGGTGCGGTTGGCCCCACCAACAACCAGGATGACTTTGTCAACCAATCAACGGTGGTGCCGCCCGGACTTAACCCCGGTGATACCTTTGATCCGGCAGCGATCGCGTTCCTAAATACGGCTCAGAATCCGCCCAGCAACCCTGGCAACCTCGATACGGTGCGGCTGCTGCCCTTGGCTCCTAGTAACGCTTCTATTCCTGCGGCTTCTCAACAGCCTGACGGGGATATTCCAATTGGTACGCGGGTAACCATTACCCTGGGAGCGCAGGTTGCCGTTTATGACTACACCGCCGCTGGCGTTTACACCTTTAATGCTGGGTTGAGTTCCGGGCTGCCAACGGGTAGTTCTACGATTCTCGTCAATGGACTGACCCCCGGCACTTCCCTTGATTACAGCGTCACGGTGGACTTGCCTGCCGGTACGCCACTGTCGAGCGATCGCTTTATTGCTAACGGGCAGGCACGGGCAGGATTTAATATCCCCATCGTGGCTTTTGTGGATAACGACAACAACGGCGCGTTTTCGGCGACCAATGACCCGATCTTTAATATTAAGATTGATCGCGTCTACACCGGCTATGTGCGTCTGCGTAAGACATCCCAAATCATCCGTGGCGGCGCCATTGCCCCCGGTGCCGATGGAACTTTAGATGAAACGCCTAAGGTCGGTCGTCCGGGCGACATCATTCGGTATGTGGTGGAGTACGTCAACTTCTCGACGCCCAATGTGGGTTCGGGCAACGTGGTGCTGAATGCCACCAACTTGGTGATTGTGGAAGATGGCAATGCTGCGCCTAATAACTGGGTGACGTTTACCCAGCACTTCAATAACCCAGCGCTGTCGATGGTGCAGCCCAGAATACGTTTGCCTCCCAGGGCACGATCCTGTTTAATGGCGCGCCGATTCCCGATCCGGCAACGGGCACTGCGGTAACGATCTACAACAACAACGTTGGCACGATCGCCCCGTCGTCTACCCCTGCGGTATTCCAAGGGTTGTTCCGCTTCCACCGTCGGGTGAACTAACAGCTAAACCTAGGGGCGTAGCGGGGACTTAGGTTCTTCTACGCCTCTGGTTTTCCTATGGGTTATGTGAACAGGAGAATTTAACCATGCAGAATTGGCAAGTAACTTTGGCAGTGGCGGCAGGGCTGGGCTTAGCTTCCTCCCCCCTACTGGCCCTAACCGGGGGCGCAGGTCAGCCCCCCTCGGAACTGCTACTGGTGCAACAACAGCAGCAGCCGGTAGCATTGACCCTCTCGGCGGAGATACGGCAGGTGCGGCGGGAATCCAACGGACAGGAGCAGGTGACGTGGAACCCTCTGCCGGCAACGGCTAAGGTGGTGCCTGGCAACGTGCTGCGCTATACCGTGGCGGCCCAGAACAACACCAACCGTTCGATGCGGAACTTGGTGGTGTCCCAGCCCATTCCCGAGGGTATGGTGTATGTCCTCCAGTCGGCCCTAGCGGCAAAAGCAGCGGGGGCAGCGGTGGACTTCAGCATTGATGGGGCCAAGACCTTCACACCTAATCCCGTCATTCGGGTGCGGGAGAATGGCAGGGTAGTGGAAAAACCGGCTCCGGCCGAGGCGTACACCCATGTGCGCTGGAATTTTGGTGAGAACCTGCCCGCTAACTCGCGGGTACTGGTGTCCTATCAGGTGCGGGTACGGTAGCAGTTTAGGACTAACGTTGTGACTTGGCGATCGCCCCAAAAGTATGCCCGACGGGTGCTGGCTTTAGTATGCCTGTGTCTGTTTGGATTCTTAATCTCCCTAGGGTTTTCTCGGGGCACGGTGCTCTATGCCCAAACCGTGGGGCGATCGCTGTCTTTGATCAATCAAGCTCGGGGAACCTACCAAGATCCGAATCAACCCCAGCTCCAACTACGGGTATCGTCACCGCGCGTGGGGATTGACGGCTCCCAACTGATTGATCCCCTGGGGCAAATCCTGGACTGCGGTGGACGTGAGTTTGCCGATTACACGGGATTTTCGGTGGCGCTGTTTGAGCCCGCGGGCCCCACCGGGGAGTTGGGGCCCCTGACTGCCCTTACACCGACGACGGCAACGGGAACTCCGGCGGGCATTCCCCCCAATGTGTTGAATGTCAATCCCTACACGATTAGCAATGGGGCAATCAATGGGCGGCGGGGGCTATATAACTTTTTACTGGATGTGGGGCGCGGGCAGACCGATGTGGGACGATCCTACATTTTGGTGGTGAACCCACCCCAGACTGGGGGACTGGCGCAGCGGCGGGTGCGGATTACCATTACCAGCCGTCAGGGAAGTTTATTAACCTACACGGCGACGGCCCTAGACGGGCGACCCATTGGCGTCGATGGGCAATTTACGCTTGAGGCGACGGTGGTGGTGGCGGATGCGGCCCAGGTGCCGTTGTCGTTGATTGCCCTCCAGATTAATGCCACGGTTTGCGAATCCCAAGAGGTGCAGATTGTCAAAACGGGCGATCGCGCCGCCGCAGAGCCGGGGGATGTGGCCACCTATCGCCTTACCTTCCGCAATCCGGCGGCCACGACTCTGGTGAATCCGATCATTACCGACACCCTGCCAGCGGGCTTCCAGTATGTCCCAGACTCAGTGCGGGTCAGGATTGCTGACCGTGCCATTCCCGTAGCCGTAACGACTAATGGCAATCAAGTGACCTTCACCATTCAGGGGCAACTGCCGCCCAACACCCAGGGAGCTATTTTGGCCTACGCAGTGCGGATCACCCCGGATGCGGTGCGGGGCAGTGGGCGCAACTCGGCGGCGATCGCCGCAACTCGACTGGACAACAACTTCACGGTGCGGGATGGTCCCTCGGTATTTACAATTCGGGTGCGCCCAGGGATTGTGACGGATTGCGCCACCCTATTAGGACGGGTATTTGTGGATAAGAACTTCGATGGCGAGCAGCAACCCGGGGAGCCGGGAGTCTCCAATGCGGTGCTCTATATGGATGATGGCAATCGCATCGTTACCGATGGCAATGGATTGTATTCGGTTATCAATGTTTTGCCGGGGCCCCGCACGATCGCCCTGGATTTGACATCGGTGGCGGGGTACACCCTGGCCCCCAATCTAAATTTCATCGAGCGCAATAGCCCATCCCGTGTGGTGCGGCTCTCGCCGGGAGTAACGGCACGGGCCAACTTTGGAGTCACGCCCGCCTTGCAGGGAGGGCAAAGCCGATGAAGCGCCATTGGCATACCCTGGGAATCATGGGTTTGGTTGGCGGTGTCACCCTTGGCATGGCTACTGGTTTCTCGATGCCCGCGATCGCCCAGGATGGGAGCCCGCCCAACTTGGAAACGAAACCCGCCAGCGGGGGGCAATCCCAGATTCAAATCCTTTCCCCAAGCCCGGAAACTGCCCTAGATGTGCCCGCGGCGACGGTGGTTTTGCGGCTGCCCGTGGGCATGACAGCTGAGCTCCAGGCCAATGGCACTAAGGTTGATCCTAATTCTATTGGGCGGGTGGATTCGGATGCTGCGGCTAAAACCATTACCCAGACGTGGTTTGGGGTGCCGCTCCAGCGCGGTGACAACACCCTGACGGCAACATTGGTCGATGGTAGCGGCCGGGCGGTAGAAACCGTAACCCTGACCCTGAGGGTGCGGGGGGCGATCGCCGGGTTGCAGGTGGGAACCCTAGAAACCCGCATTCCTGCTGATGGGCGCTCCACTGCCACGGTGCAGGGGATCTTGCTGGATGAACGGGGTGATCGCGCCAACCAGAACGCAATCATTACCCTCACAGCTAGCGAGGGGGAATTCATCGGCACCGATGCCCGCCCTGAGCAGCCAGGATTTCAGGTCGAAGCGCGGGAGGGCCGTTATGCCGCCCAGTTGCGATCGGGACTGAACTCGGGCGCTGTGCGCATTCGGGCCACGGCGATCGTCGACAACCGCTCCCTAGAAGCCTTTACCCAGCTTCAACTGGAGACCAACCTTCGCACCTCCTTGGCAACGGGCGTAATCGATTTTCGCATTGGGCCGCGGGGCACCGACTATTACCGCAGCTTCCGCGACTTTCTCCCCCTCGATCGCAACAACGCCACCACCGTCGATTTTTATGCCGCCGCCTTTACCACCGGTCGGATGGGGGAATGGTTGTTTACTGGGGCCATCAACACCCGGCGATCGCTCAACGAAGATTGCGAGGGGCGCACCCGTCTGTTTCGGGATGTGCAATTTTGCGACCAAAACTACCCCGTCTATGGCGACAGTTCCACGGTCACCGCCGAAGCGCCTTCCCTGAGTAGTGTCTTTTTGCGCCTAGAGCGCACCTCCCCGGTTCCCAATGCGGGCACGGACTATGTGATGTGGGGGGATTTTCGCACCACCGAATTTGCCAGCCGCTCCCAGGAATTTACTGCCCTCAATCGGCAGCTCAATGGCTTTAAGCTCAACTACAACTGGGGCGATGTCCAGATTACCGGTTTTTACAGCAACACCACCCGTAGCTTCCAGCGGGATCTAATTCCGCCCGACGGCACCAGCGGCTTTTACTTTCTGTCGCGGCGATTGGTGGTACCCGGCAGCGAAAATGTGTTTCTGGAATGGGAAGAGCAACTGCGCCCCGGCAATGTGGTACGGCGGGTGGCCCTCAACCGCAGCCAAGACTATGAAATTGATTACGATCGCGGTTCGTTGCAGTTCCGCCTACCGATTTTGCAAACCGATATTGGCCCGGCCGGTGAAGTGCTGATCCGCCGGATTGTTGTCACCTATGAAACCGAAAGCCAAAGTGGGGAGGCGGGCAACATTTACGCTGGGCAACTGCGCTATCACTTCAGCCGCATTGCCAACCAAGAAAGCTGGCTCGGGGTGAACTATTTCCAAGAAAACCAAGGAGTGCGGCAGTTCCAACTCTACGGAGCCAATGCCCTTGTGTCCCTAGGGCAAAATTCCTTCATTTTGGGGGAATATGCCCGCTCGGAAAACAGCGCTCCCGAACTGACGGGCACGGTGACGGGCTCTGCCGCCCGGATTGAAGCCCAGGGTGAACTGTCCACCGGGGTAATCGCCAAGGCGTTTTACCGCACCGCTGACACGGGCTTCATTAACAATGCTTCCATCAGTTTTGTGCCCGGCCAAACCCGCTACGGCGCGTCCCTTGACGCCAAGGTATCCCCCACCACCACCCTGCGGGCCACCGTGGAGCGGGAGGAAAATCGCGGTGTCGCGCCCCAAGCCTTTACCCTCAATAATTTTCTTAACCCCACGCCCCAACCAGCCCCCGGCACCCCGGTGGACAATGACTTCACCTTTTTCTCAGTAGGAGTACTGCAAAAGTTGGGCACCGTGAGCCTAGAGCTGGATTGGCTATTCCGCGATCGCCAGGATCGACTCAGTCAGGAACTGGCGGGCAGTTCCAGCCAATTGCGATCGCGTCTTACGGTTCCCATCGCCGACAACCTCAGCATCATTGCCCAAAATGAAACCAGCGTTTCCTCCGGTCAGGATGCGGTGTTACCCGATCGCACCGCCCTAGTGGTCGATTGGCGCATTGTCGAAGGGGTCAACCTACGGGTAGGACAACAGTGGTTTGCCAGTGGGGCTTTGGCTGGCAGCAGTTTCACCATCGCCGAAATTTCCAGCGACTATGCCCTCACCCCCGACACCACCCTCAAAGCCCGCTATGGCATTACCGGCGGAGCCAATGCCACCACCACCCAGGGGGCGATCGGGCTGAACCATAAATGGGCCATCTCCCCCGGTTTGCGGCTCAATGTGGGCTACGAGCGCATCTTTGGCAGCAATGAGGTCCGTACCGCCGCTGGCACCCAAGTCCTGCAACCCCTGACGACGGGCGTTAACCCCAGCACCCTCTCCCTCCAGAGCGGTGATAATTTCAATTTGGGGTTGGAATACACCGAAAGCCAAGAGTTTCAAGCCAGTGCCCGGTATGAATACCGCACCTCTGCGGCGGGCGGCAATTCCGTGCTCACCCTCGGTGGCTTGGGCAAACTCAGTCCCTCCCTCACCGGATTACTGCGCTATCAGCAGTCCGGCGTGGCCAACCAAACCATCAACAATTTTGGCGATACGGCCAATTTTCGACTGGGATTGGCCTACCGCGACCCCAACGACGACCAGTGGAATGCCCTCCTGCGCTATGAATATCGGCGTAATCCAGGACTGATTCCCGATAGCGTCATCGGCGGCATTGGCTCCAGCAATGAGGAACACCTCTTTGGCATTGAGGCCATCTATGCGCCCTCGTGGCAATGGGAATTCTATGGCAAGTATGTTTTTCGCAATGCCACCTCCTATTTAGCCCAGGATCTGGTGGGCACTTCTTCCGTCAATTTGACCCAACTCCGGGCCACCTATCGGCTGGGGTACGAGTTTGACCTCACGGGTGAGGTGCGGTTCATCAACCAACCCACGGCAGGCTTTAGCGAGCTGGGCTGGGTGGCAGAACTGGGCTATTATCTCAGCCCCAACCTGCGGCTGGCGGTGGGCTACAGTTCTGGCAGTGTGAACGCCGATCGTGACTTTAGTGGCACCCGCTCCGCCGGTGGGCTCTATGCCGGCGTGACCCTTAAACTCGATGAACTATTTGGAAACTTCGGTTTGCAAAATATTCCGCCCCGCCGTCAACAGGAGCCGGTTGATCCCAGTACTCCTATCGAGTTGCCCGTGCGGGCGGGCACGGGGCGATCGCCCATCGCCACTACCGCCCCCGTTGCTCCCGAACTGTTGCGGGTCAGCCTCGCCCAGCCGGTAGTTTTTCCCGGCCAGCAGTCCGAGCTTTCGGGCACCGGGCGGGTAGTTTTAGATAACTTGGTGACCGTCCTCCGGGAATATCCGGCCCTCAGTGTCGATGTCCAGGGGGCGCTGGCTTCGCTCCAAGAGATGTCCTCCCCCACCACTCCCGAAGCCCGCCGCCTTAGCAACGTGCGTTCCTACCTGATTGGCCAAGGTATTGACGGCGGCCGCGTGACCCTGCGATCGCTTGGCATACCCAGCCAAGTGGAGCAACCCGCCAACCTGCAACTCGCCCTCGCCGGGGTGCGTCCCGTATTCGACCAAATTTCCCAACGCCTGCAACAAAGCGGCGCACCCGCTGCCCTCCAAAGTCTGCTCCCCGCTGCCGGACTCCAAGCCACCCTGCCCGGTGCCTCGCCGCCATCGTCCACTACTTCAGCGATCGCCCAAGTTCTGGAGTTTGCACCCCAAGGTACCCTGCGCGATGCCAGTATCGCTGCCCTCGATCAGTTGTTGGGCACAATTAGCAATGATCCCAATGTGGCGATCGAACTCAGTGGCACCCTCGAGGGATCCCCCGCCGAAGTCAATCGCCTGATCACCCTGCGCAGCTACCTGATCAAAAAAGGTATTTCTGGCGATCGCATTATTTTTAGTGGCACCAACATCTCCCAAGAAACTCCTCAAAATAGCGTAGCGCTGACCCTTGCCCGCCTCGATTCCGTGGACGCCCCCATCGCCCGTCAGCCCGCTCCCCCCGAATCCCAACCCGACATCCGCCTCAGCACTCTCTTCCCAGACCAACTGCCCCCCACCGCCTTGCCGGAGTCATACCAAGTCAGCACCACCCTTCCCCCCCTTGTTCCCACGCTCCTGGTTAGCGATCGCACCCGTCAACTCCTCAGCCAGCTCCTCACCGACGAGCCAGCCATCCCCGTGGCCGTGCTGCCCGACTTCAGCGGCGATCGCCCATTGCTATCCTTTAGTCCTTCTGCTCCCGACCTGATTGGCCTGCTCCTCGACCCCAACCTAGACCAGCAGTCCCCCTCCCAACGCCTCAGGATCACTTGGGACCTCACCCGCCTCCCCAGCTTGGCACCCCCACCCCTCCCCTCCATGCCCATCTGGAGAACGTCCCCTATCGGCAAGTCACCTGCCCCACTCCGCCTTGGGCTTAACTGGCGTGACGGCAACCTGCTGACCCTTGCCCCCGATGCCCCGTCGCCGCGCTGGGCCAACATCACGGGCTGGCTCTTCGACACACCAAGCGTCCCCCGTCCCCCAATTGCCCTCTTGCCCACGCGCCAATTTCTCAGCCTCAATTGGGAACCAAGCCGCCTGATCAGCCTGGACCCCGCCCCAGCTACCCTATCCCTAACACCGATCCCGGTCGTGATCAGCCAGACCCAGCCCCCTAATCGCCCGTTGGTCTCTGCCCTCCAGTTCCTCTTTAGTCGCGATCGCGATGCCCTTGCCGCTTTGATGCGATCGCTTAGCCAAACACAACCGGAGCTGCTCGGCGAAGTTATCGATGTTAAAGGAGAGATCGGTCCATGAGAGCCGTCCGCTACCTTATTCTTTCCCTTCTGACCTATCTATTAATTGTCATTGCCCCACTGCAAGCCCAGGTTAGCCCCGCCTCTATCAATAAAAACTTTGTCCCCTCAACCATCAACCCCGGTCAAACTTCTCGCCTTTCCGTCACCATCTTTAATTCTGACGTCACCACGGCTCTGACCAACACCAGTCTCACCGACCCCTTACCAACGGGCGTTACAGTTGCCAACCCACCAAACATAACCAATACCTGCGGCGGCACTGTCACCGCTGCTCCGGGGGGCAATTCGTTCACCCTTAATGGCGGTACAGTTCCTCCCAAAACTGGGGGCATTGATGGAGAATGCACCTTCTCCGTCCTTGTCACCACCATCCGTCAGGGGAACAATATCAACACCATACCGGCAAATACCCTTACCAATGCCCAAGGGCGCACTAATGCCACCCCTGCCAGCGCCACCCTTACTGTCCGCACTGTTGCCAATCCCAACCTCAGCAAGTCCTTTGCCCCCAACACCATCTTTTTGGGTGAAACCAGTCAGGTGGAACTGCGCATTCGCAACCAAGACAACACCGTGCCCTTGACCGGCGTCAGCCTCACCGATAGCCTACCCGCCGGCATTCGCATTGCTAGCCCTCCCAATATCTCCTTTCCCGGTTGCGGCACCCCCACCGTCACGGCCCCTGCTGGAGGAACCACGATCCAAATCACTGGGGCCACCATTGCCCCAGCCACCAACTGTAATGTGCGCGTTACCGCCGAAGGCACTACCCAGGGGCTGTTCAATAACACCCTAGCCGCTGGTGATGTCACCACCAATCAAGGCGTCACCAACGCCCAACCTGCCACCACACCCCTTAGTGTTCAGGTGTTGGGCGGTTCCAAAGCCTTTTCTCCAGCCAGCATTTCCCCGGGTGGGGTCTCACGACTCACCATCACCCTCCAAAATGGCAGCACCAGTCCCCAAACCGGGGTGGCTTTTACCGATACCTTCCCTGCCAACCTTACCCTTGCCAATCCCCCCAATGCCAGCACCACTTGCCCCGCTGGCACGATTAGTGCTACGGCGGGCGGCACTTCCTTTTCCTTTAACGGCGGTACAATTCCGGCCCGGGTTGGCAGCACCCGCGGAGAGTGCACCATTTCAGTTAATACCACCAGTCCAGTAACGGGGGATCGCGACAACAACATTCCCATTGGTGCGATCACCAGTGCCCAGGGCTTTTCTAATCAAATTGCCCTAACAAGTCGCCTTACTGTTTCCAATATCACCACGCCTGAGGTTGCTAAGTCCTTTAATCCTAGTAACAATGTGGGGCAGGGGCAAAATATCGAACTTCGGATTGATATCACCAACCGCAGTCGAGTTGCCCCCCTCACTGGGGTCTCCCTCACGGATGTTCTTCCTTCACAGCTAACCATTGACTCGGCTGGGACCACTGATCCCGATTGCCAAGGTGGCACCATTAGCTTTAGTAACACCCCACCACCGCCTCGGATCGTCATTTCGGGGCTGACCATTCCCTTTAGCAGCGATTCTAATACTACCTGCCGGATCACCGCCATAGTCCGTGCCAATGCCGACGGAGAGAGCATTACCAACACCATTCCTGGAAACTCCCTGACCACCAATCAAGGGGTAACGGATGGAAACAATCGCACAGCTACGGTCAATGTCCGCAGTTTCGATGTTGGCAAAGCATTTCAAACCTCGCCCGTGGCTGTGGGTGTCCCTGTGCGGTTGCGGGTTACCCTCACTAATCGTGCCACCAGCAACCTCACCAACCTAACCTTTACCGATAATTTACCGGCGGGCTTGCAAATCGCTACCCCACCCAGTGCTTCGACAAATTGTGGTGGCACACTGTCAGCAGCAGCGGGGGCAACGAGTTTTAGTCTGTCTGGCGGCAGTATTCTGGCGGCAAATCCAGGAGGCACGAGGAATTGTTTAGTTGATGTCAATGTGATTGGCACTGCTCCGGGGAGTTATACCAATACCATTCCCGGTGGAACTGCCACTGGCACCCTGAATGGCAACACCGTGAGTGATCCCAATAATGCCAATGCCACGTTGGTGGTTGGCGGTGTGATCAACGTGACTAAGTCCTTTAGCCCAACGACGATCGCCGCGGGGAATCCCACGACCCTAACCCTAACCCTAAGCAATCCCCTCACCAACCCAGTGACGGGCTCGGATGTCACGGGACTGGCCCTCACCGATACCTTTCCAGCAAATCTAATTGTTGCCAATCCGCCCAATGCCAGTACGTCCTGTACCAGCGGCGCGGTTACGGCAGTAGCAGGGGCGAATTCGGTTGCCCTAGGCGGGGGATCCCTCCTTCGGGGTGCCAGTTGCACGGTTACGGTCAATGTCACCAGTACGGTTGCCGCAACTCTCACCAATACGGTTCCCCTAGGGAGCGTCACTACAACCCAAGGGTTTACCAATACCGTTGAAGCAACAGCAAATTTAACAATTGGGTCTGGGATTGCTTTAGCCAAGGACTTCACTCCCAATGAGATTCCGGCAGGTGGACGCAGCATTTTGCGCTTGGTTGTTACCAATACCCGCCCTACGCCAATTACCAACCTACAAATCTTTGATGATTTCAATAACAACAACGCCTCAATTGGGCAGATTAGAATTGCCAGCCCCGTGGTGACCAGCACCACCTGTGCGGGGGGAGTTTTTAGTCCTCCTCCAGTGGCTGGTCAGGATAGCTTCACCTTTGTGGGCGGCACCGTTCCGGCCCAAGTGGGCGGGGTGCCCGGCATTTGTACGATCACCATTGAAACCACACGTCCCAATGATGGCACGGATACAAATACAGTTCTTTCTACTAATGTCAATAACGACCAAAATGCCCGTCCGCCTGCAAATGCCTCAGCCAATCTGACCGCTACGGGATTTAACTTTCCGGTGAATAAGGAATTTGACCCGCTGACAGTTTCGGGTGGCTCGGCCTCAACGCTGACGGTCACTTTGACCAACCCCTCCAATCAGACCTATTTCGATATTGATTTTACGGATAACCTACCTACGGGACTGATTTTGGCTGCGGTGCCCAATCCGGTAACGACTTGTCCCGATGGTGGGTTCCGCAACCCCTTGACCCTAACGGCTAATCCGGGGGCGAGTAGCTTTCGGCTCACTGGGGCAGATCTACCCCCCAATTCCACTTGTACACTCTCGGTGCAGGTGACTTCGACAATTATCGGCACCCAAACCAATGTCATTCCCATTAATGGGGTCACCACGTTCCAAGGGGTAAGGAATGCCGAGGCAGCGGAGGCTTCGCTGACTAATTTACCGGGGATTGGTCTGAGTAAGTCTTTTGTGCCCAGCCTTCTGGGTGTCAATGAGGTGAGTCGTCTGACGATTGTGATCAACAACCAAGCTGCGGTCGATGTGGAAGACCTTGCGCTGACCGATGCGTTTCCGGCGGGGCTGGTGATCGCCAATCCCCCTAACGCCAGCAATACCTGCGGGGGGACGCTGACGGCGAATCCCGGGGGCACGGCACTGGTACTGGCTAATGGCTCCATCTTGGTTAATAACGCCAATTGTGCGATCGCGGCGGATGTGGTTTCTAGCTCGGCAGGCACCTTTGTCAACGAGATTCCCATTGGGGCCGTGACCGTGCGGAACAATGTGGCTACCAATCGGCGGGTGGAGTCGACGGTGCGGTTTACCAACCGCCCAACCGTGGCCAAGTCATTTAACCCCACCCTGATTAATCCGGGAGGAGTAGCGACGCTGACAATTCAATTGGGCAACACGGATACAACACCGGCAACCCTGACTGTCAACTTGGTCGATACCTTGCCCTCCGGTCTGGCGATCGCCGATCCCAATACCCTTAGTGGCACCTGTACCCTCGCCAGTGTTAGTGCTCTGCCGGGGGGGACCAATATTACCTATGCCGCTGGGGCCCAAATACCCGTTGGGGGCTGCACGATTGTGGTCAATGTCACGGGTGCCTCCGGTGGCACCTTTACCAACACCATTCCCGCCAACGGACTGCAAACCACCCTTGGCAACAACCTTACCCCTGCTACCGCTACTCTAAGCATCGGTGGGCCGCCCAACCTGCTATTGGTCAAGCGGATCACAGCAGTCAATGGCAGTACGACGAACCTGACCAGCTTTGTTGATGAGACCAGTGGGCCCAATGCCGCCGACGATAATAATCCCCTCTGGCCGGCGGGTTACCTCATTGGCGGTGGCACCTCTAATCCAGCCGATCCTTTTATTACTGGGGCAATTGCCATTCGCCCGGGAGATATCCTCGACTACACCGTTTATTTCCTGAATGCTGGTCAGGGACTAGCAACTAATGTTCGGGTCTGCGATCGCCTTGAACCCCAGCTTGAGTTTGTGCCCACATCCTTTAATGGTCAATCCCCCAATGATGGCGGCATTATTCCTGAACAGGGCATTGCCTTGGCGGTGGGGTCAACGACACCGACGGCATTTCTCAGCAATATTAACGATCCCCCCGACCGCGGACAGTTTGTGGCAACACCCACGGTGCCGCCCAACTGCAATACATCCGATAACCCCAACGGCACGGTGGTGGTCAATGTGACGCGCACAACTGGCTCGCCTACCTTGCCCCAAGTTCCCAATGCCACGGCTCCCGGCACACCGCCAACGTCCTTTGGCTTTGTGCGGTTCCGGTCTCGGGTTCGATAGGGTGGTGTGACCGTAGATCGCAACGACCTAACCTTCAGAAACTCCAGCTCATGTATAAAGACATGAAAAAAACCTCAAGGAACATTGCCCATGCTTCGGACAGCAGGAATGAAGTTTGTAATATGGGTATTCACGGCAATCGTTTAACACGCTTTTTAAGCACATTACTATTAACCTTACTGATTTCCTTGAAACTAGGTGGCATAATTCTCTGGACTCCGGGAGCAGCTTACTCCCAACCTGTCAGCCCCTGCATATCACCGACAGCAGTTTTTAATAGCGTCCCTTACGCAATAAATACTCCACTCCAAACTACACCGGGTTTCCCGCTGACATTTTATGGTGGGGCCTTGACCTTTAGTGCCGCTCTAAGTGGTAGTGCTTTCTATCCGAATGATGGCAATGGGGGGATTAGAGTGCGAAACGATCAAGGGCCTGCTATCGGTGATTATCTGTATGTACAGCCAACCAATTCTCCTAATTACCGCACCACTAACAATAGAACTACTTATACGTTCACATTTTCCCAGGCAGTCTCAAATTTCAGAGTAGTCGTGGGTGGCTTAAATAATTTTGACGGCACTACTGTTCGCGCTCTCAATGGTGCAAGCGAGGTGGTGCTTAATGATTCCAACTTCACGGATCTTGTCCCCAATATCCCTAATGGTGTTCTACCTACTCGAATCGGAAGAGAGACGATTACCGGAGGATTCACTGGCTATACCATATTCTCAGCAAATTCTGGTGGAGGGTTTGGGGTCGACACAAACAGATACACTCTGACTATCACCCAGCCTATTACTCAACTCGTTGTAGTTACGGGAAAAAACAATGACTCAACCTCCCAGGTAACGATTGGCTTTACCACATTTAGTTCCTGCCCTTCGATTTCAGGCACAGTCTTTAATGATGTCAATGGCAGTCAAATCCAAGATGGCGGAGAAGTGGGTACTAATGGGGGAGGGCTGAATGCAGTTCTTGTCAATACCGCCACTAATCAGGTTGTGGCTGTCACAACGGTTGCCACTAATGGCACCTATACCTTTAGAAGTGTTGATGAAAATACCAACTACACCGTTCGTATCACTACCGCTAACCCGGCGATCGGTTCATCTCCTCCGCCTGCAGTAATTTTGCCAACCAATTTTGTGAATACGGGTGAAAATCTAAATGGTGTTATTGACGGAACTGTTGATGGCATTATCTCCGTTCCCATCACCATCAATAATGTCTCAGGGGTGAATTTAGGCATTCAGCAACTGCCTACCGCTGTGGGTGGAACCGCCCCCGGTCAGGTCAATCCTGGGGGTACTAACGCTGTTGCTGTGCCCACTTCCCTCTTTACTGGTTCGACTGACCCCGATGGTGGCACAGTTGTTCAATACAGAATTACTGCTTTTCCCGCCAATGCCACTAGCATCACCATCAACTCAGTTAACTTCACTGCTGCCACATTTCCAGTTGGCGGGGTTACCATAACTACCGCCCAGTTGGCGGGGATTTCGGTCGATCCAATTGATGGGGCAGTCACCGTAGCGATCCCCTTTCGAGCCATTGATAATGCCAACCAACTTTCTAGCAATACTGCCAATGCCAGCCTGCCTTTTACTGCCCCTGTGGCAGCCCCACCCGATGTGCTTTTAGTGAAGCGGATCACAGCGGTCAATGGCAGTACGACGAACCTGACCAGCTTTGTTGATGAGACCAGTGGGCCCAATGCCGCCGACGATAATAATCCCCTCTGGCCGGCGGGTTACCTCATTGGCGGTGGCACCTCTAATCCAGCCGATCCTTTTATTACTGGGGCAATTGCCATTCGCCCGGGAGATATCCTCGACTACACCGTTTATTTCCTGAATGCTGGTCAGGGACTAGCAACTAATGTTCGGGTCTGCGATCGCCTTGAACCCCAGCTTGAGTTTGTGCCCACATCCTTTAATGGTCAATCCCCCAATGATGGCGGCATTATTCCTGAACAGGGCATTGCCTTGGCGGTGGGGTCAACGACACCGACGGCATTTCTCAGCAATATTAACGATCCCCCCGACCGCGGACAGTTTGTGGCAACACCCACGGTGCCGCCCAACTGCAATACATCCGATAACCCCAACGGCACGGTGGTGGTCAATGTGACGCGCACAACTGGCTCGCCTACCTTGCCCCAAGTTCCCAATGCCACGGCTCCCGGCACACCGCCAACGTCCTTTGGCTTTGTGCGGTTCCAAGCCCGAGTACGGTAGGGCGGTGTGATTGATTGATTTATTGTTGTTAACAACGGTTAATTTTCTATCCTCAGCGGGATGGCATAGGAACATTCGTTCCTATGCAACGTGATTATGGGTGTAGGACTGGTGACGGGTATGGAAAGAGCAATAGAGGTCAAGGGGTTTCCCCAGGTATTCGCGGGAATGGTGGCGATTTCGGTGTCGCTGGTGGTGGGGGCAGCGATCGCTGGAACCTCTCTCCGGGCACTGCGAAGTAATGATCAGTTAACGGTGATTGGTTCGTCTACGCGGCCAATTAAGTCCGACTATGCTATCTGGCGGGCTTCGGTGACCAGTCAGCAGACAACCCTACCCCAAGCCTATCGGGAGCTGCAGCAGCGGACAGAGCGGGTACGGCGCTATTTGCGGGAGAAAAAAATTCCCGATGATGCCGTGACCTTAGCCGCCATTACCACGGAGCCCTTTCAGGAAACCACGTCCAGTGGCGGGACAACGGGACGAATTTTGTTCTATCGCCTATCCCAGCGTTTTGAGGTGCGATCGGAAAATATTGAGCTAATTGCCACCATTGCCCAGGCCAGTACGGAGCTGATCAATGAGAGCGTGCCCTTTGTCTCGGAGCCACCGGAATATCTTTACACCAAGCTAGAGGACCTGCGGGTGGAAATGATCGAGGCGGCCACACGGGATGCCAAGGCTCGGGCAGAGGCGATCGCCCGGGTTTCTAACAGTCGCGTAGGGGCAGTGCGGGCGGCCGAAACCGATGCTTTTCAGGTCACGGCGCGTTTTTCCACGGAAGCTAGTGATCGCGGCTCCTACAGCACCGCCACCATTGAGAAGGACATTCGGGCGGTCGTGGCCATCACCTTTGCGGTGGAATAACTTCGAGGGTGAGGGTGCCCCGGTAATCGGCTAGGGTGTCGGGCAGGGGAATGATCACGGGGGGCTCGAAGTCGGCACCAAGAACTAACTGGCGATCGCCAATTAGTCCCTGAATTTTGCCATTAGGTTCATCCCCAGGTTGATTCCTAATTTTGTCGTTCAACCAAGTCGGTAGGGTGCGGGTACCAAGTTGCTGGGCGATCGCCCGTTGCAGCAGCATTTTTTGTGCCGGTTCCAAAACCGGGTCGCTGGTGAGGATCGTCACCCGCCATGGCATAGGGGCACGGTCAAGATTGGCACTGCGTCCCTCCGCAGTAAGCGGCAGCGAACTTTGGGCTGCCTCTGGAGCGGGAGGCGCAGCGAGGATCGTGGCGCTTTCGGGTGTTTGGGGTGCTGTGGGCGCGGCAGCGGATGGGGTTGGTTGTGGATTAATTGGTTTTGGACTAATAGGTTCTGAACGGGTTGATAGGGATGGGTTCGAGGGGTTCTCTGGCGAAATGGTTGCTGGGGGAGTAGGACTAATTTGGGGAGATGCACCTAAAGTCGGCGAAGTCGGCCGTGTTGCCGGTGCAGGAGGGGCGCGATCGACAGAATTCGCAGGTTTTTCTGGGGTTTGGGGCGATCGGGCGGCCGGGCGGCTCTGGTGAAGATTGGGGGCAGTGGGTGGAGTTGCCGGGCGATCTGACTCTGGAACAGGGGCAGATTCGAGGGATGGCTCAAGGAGCGAAACATCTGGCAGCGGCGCTAGGTCTGCCGTGGGCTGGGGACGCAGCAAACTAGCAATCCCAACGGCGGCGGCAGTGAGCACCAGTAGCCACAGGGGGTGTAGCCGCCGGATAGGGGGTAAACTTGGTAGCAGCAGCCATTCACTAGCCCAAGCATCCATGGCATTGGCAAGGTCAAATAGCTCTAGGGTAGAAAGGCTCAGGGCGGGGCGGAGGGGCAGGTGATGGCGGAGGGTAGTGTAGGAGTCCTGACTGAGGAAGGTTTCAATGTGGTTGGCGATCGCCTCTGCCAGCAGTAGAAATTGGGTTTGGTTGCCAGTGAGGGTGCGCTGGGCAATCCGCAGGCGAAAGGTAAGGCGATTGGTGGCTTTTTGTCCTAGGGCGACCGAAATCGCTAGGGGCATGGCGCGAATTTCTAGGACACCTTCGGCTATGGGGTAGGAGTTCATGGGGGGTACGACTAAGGCATCTAACTGGAAGGTGAACTACGTTCTAATAGATTTAGCCAAAGGCGACGATCGCCCGTAGGGGCACTGTAAAACAATAGATCTACTAGTAATTTTAGGGCCAATGCTTCAGGCGGTCGCTCCTCCATGCGTTCTTCGTAAAGCTGAAAGAACCGATCTAAGTAGTCGCCGACCATGGGAGCTTGGTGGGGGGCTCGCCCCTTTTGGCTGTAGGCTTCCAGATGGGCCACAGTTTGGCGAATTTTGGAATGGTGCTGGGAGGCTAGCTCGCTAGCGATCAGGGTTAGGGCCCGGGCTTCATCCACATCTAGGCGCTTACGTCCTCCCTTGCCTTTGCGCAGAGGGCTAGACTGGCGTAGCCGCCACAGGGTGAGGCGATCGCCAATGGTGTCCGTCAGGTGCAGGCGGGCGGCGGTGTGTAGCATGGCTTCCGAGTTGAGTTCGGCGATCGCCTCTAACGCCAGCAAAACCAAATCCAGATGGGCTTTGATCGGTTGTGGATCAGCCAAGGTGGGCGCACCAGTCACTCCAACTGCCAGCATAGAGTTGGGCTTGGTCGATGCCTGCCAAGTGGAGGGATAAAAGATTGACACAGGCCGTGACCCCAGACCCACAGTAGACCATCGGCGGGTTCTTAGTGGGCAGTCGACTCCAGCGATCGCCGTGGTCGGGCCGCAGGATGCCCTGCCCATCGGTGGTGTCGAGCCAGCAGTAATTAATGGCACCGGGAATGTGTCCGGCGATGGGGTCGATAGGTTCCCGTTCCCCCCGGTAGCGATCCCCTTCCCGGCTATCGATGAGGATGGTGCCATCCGGGCGATCACGCACCGTTTCATAATCCACCACCCAATTAGGTCGCGGTTGAGGCACAAAGGCGGGGGATGAAGACGCCTTCGGGGGAACTTCGGCAGTGATCGGATAGCCCAGTGCCCGCCATCGCTGCCAGCCCCCGTCGAGGAGGGCCACCCGCTCGTGGCCCAAGTAGCGCAACAGCCACCATAGTCGTGCTGCAAACGCAAACCGGGAATCATCGTAGGCCACCACCGTGGTTTCGCCACGGCTAATGCCAATGCGGGTCAATTTTTCCGACAAGATAGCCAAGTCGGGCAATGGATGCCGGCCCCCAAACATACCCACAGCACCAGACAAATCTTGATTCAGGTCTAGGTAGTGGGATTGGGGAATATGGCCCTCGGTATAGGCGACCTTTCCCGCCGTGGGGGCAGACAGGTCAAAGCGGCAGTCGATGACGACCAGCGAATCCCTAGGGAACCTGTCGGCGCTGATCTTGGCCCAGAGCCACTCCGCCGAGACCACACCCATCAGCCACCTGCGATTGCCGGGATAATGCTCACTTCATCCCCATCCTTGAGGGGGGTGGCGGTGCCGTCGAGAAAGCGGATATCCTCACTGTTGACATAGAAATTCACAAACCGTCGCAGATTGCCTTGATCGTCACAGATGCGAGCTTTAATGCCGGGGCAGTGACGCTCCAAATCTTCAAGCATTTCTTGCACGGAATCTGCGGTGCATTCCACGACCGCTTGGTTACGGGTCAGGTTTTGGAGAGGGGTAGGAATTAAAACTTTAACTGCCATAGGTGCTGCTTTAAGCCTGTTGTTAGCCTGCAAATGACCCTACGGAGAGGGGGGGATTCGAACCCCCGATGGCTCGCACCATACCTCGATTTCGAGTCAGGCGCATTCGACCACTCTGCCACCTCTCCAAGGTTAGAAAATTGTAGCACTAGGCGT
>JAAUUH010000138.1 GCA_012031145.1 Oscillatoriales cyanobacterium SM2_2_1
GTCAAAGGTATCTCGCAGATAGCAAAAAAACTGATCGCCGCTGTTGAAACCCTGGGGAGTGGCAAACCGCATATCGTTGACATCCAGAGTGTAGGGCACCACCAGATGACGCTGATCCGCTTCCCGCACCCAGTAGGGCAGATCATCGGCGTAGCTATCGGCATCGTAGAGAAAGCCCCCTGCTTCCACCACCAAACGGCGGGTATTGGGGCTGGTGCGGCCCTGATAAAAGCCCAAAGGCCGGGATCCCGTCACCTGGGTATGAAGCTCAATTGCCTTGTGGATATGCGCCCGCTCGGTTTCGATGTCCACATACTGGTAGTCGATCCAACGATAGCCGTGGCTGGCAATCTCCCA
This sequence comes from Oscillatoriales cyanobacterium SM2_2_1, assembly GCA_012031145.1. Lineage (GTDB taxonomy): Bacteria > Cyanobacteriota > Cyanobacteriia > Pseudanabaenales > Pseudanabaenaceae > UBA999. The sequence continues at coordinate 358 of JAAUUH010000138.1, forward strand.
ATTGGCTGCTTTCATAGCCGCCACCGCCTCGGGATTGCGGGCCAAGGCCATCGCCACCCCAAACACCGTCACCGGGATCCCGCGCTGGGTAAACAGACGGTGCAGCCGCCACCATCCAGCCCGACTGCCATACTCATAGAGCGACTCCATGTTCATGTGTCGCACCCCCAGCAGCGGAGCCGCCCCTACAATCTCGGACAAAAAGGCTTCTGAGGCGGGATCCCCGTGCAGGATAGAGTTTTCCCCCCCCTCTTCATAGTTGATCACGAACTGCACTGCTAGTCGTGCCCCTCCCGGCCACTGGGGATCCGGTGGGGTCTGGCCATAGCCAACGAGATCGCGGGGATAAGGGTCGGTCATCACGGGAGGTGTAATGGAGAGGTGAATAAATGAATAAAATTGGACAGGAGTGTACAGGATTGCTGATCAGTCAGGGGCTTGGATCCAGTCCGTCAGCCGAAACAAAGAAATCTTGGCAATCTCCTGCAAGGCTTGCTGCTGTTCGGCCTCCATCGTGTTTTGTAACCGCCTCTGAAAAGCCGCCAGAATGGTCTGGGTGGTATGCCCTTTCACCGCCAACACAAAGGGAAAGCCGAATATCTGCTCATAGTCGTGATTGAACTGTTGGAAAAGGGCATAGTCTGTAGGGCTGAGCCGATCGAGTCCGGCCCTGGCTTGCTCAGAGACAGAAGCTGCCGCCATCTTGACTCTGGCTCCCAGACTGGGATGGGCTCGAATCAGGGCAATCTGCTGCTCTGACGAAAACCCCTGTATCACCTGCATCATGGCCCAATGTAGTGATTCAATCGAGGCAAACGGTCGCTGCTGCCAAGCGGTTGCCGCCACAATCGGAGTCTCCTCAAAAGCTCCCCCCACCGTCGCAACAAACTCCGCCTGGGTCATCTGATTGAGTGCTGAAAGAGTATACATGAGCAAACCTCAACTGCCGCGATAGGTGCTGTAGGCCCAAGGGGAAACCAAAAGAGGCACATGATAATGGGATCCCTCATCCCCAAGGCCAAACCGGATCGGCACCTGTCCCAAAAACGGCAACGTCGGCACTGTCAGCCCGGATCTGGCAAAGTAGTCCGCCACCTCAAACACCAACTCGTAGCATCCCGGCTCAAACTGGGATCCCTCTAGCATGGGGTCATCGGTGCGCCCATCAGCATTGGTGGTCACTGTTTTCAATAAACTCCTATCGCCAGAAGCGGGATCCACTCGCCACAGCCTGATCATCATCCCCGCCGCCGGGATCCCTTGGGCCGTATCCAAAACATGGGTGGTTAAGTTGCCAGACATCGTTATCAATTATTTCGTCAGCAAATGTGCATTTTAGAGGTATTGTAGTGTCAGATTGCAATGGCCATACTATTCACCACTTTGGGGGCTTAACTTTAATTTTTAATTAATCAATGACTATTGACTCTTGTAGGTTCTGACTGGCACAGTTATGTTGCCGTCTTCGGCAATTTATGACTCCATAAAAAAAGCCCATACTTTTCATGACTTAGGTCTTTTTACACTTCGGTCTTTTTACACTTAGGTCTTTTTACAGGCCAAAGTTCGGATTAAAAAGTTCGGATTAATGGGATTAGCTTGAGGACATCGATCCTCATGTCACTACCAAGCATCGGTCAAGCCATGAAAAAGAGATCAAAGACTGAAGTTCTCGGTGATAATCTTTAACTCATGGGTAGGCTTCAACCACTCTCATCAGCAAGATCTCATCAACAAGGTCTCATCAGCAAGGTATGGCCATCATTCTGCCAGTCTGAGAGACCACAAACGTTAGGCCACAAACGGTCTAGAAAACAATAAGATTAGAGTATTAAGATTAAAGCATTGGCCTTGGAAGAATTCCCAGATCGGGTCTTCCCTGCTGACGGTATTTGTCTACGGCAATGCAATTAATACTATCAAACTCGCACCAAAAAGTTTAAGAATCCCGTCTGAATATCCATTGGTAATTAATCTATGAAGCGTATTCTCTGCGTGATTTCTGAGTGGGGCTACTGGGGCGAAGAGCTGGTTGGCCCCTACGATGTTTTGACTAAAGCAGGCTACACCTTTGACTTTGCCACTGCAAAAGGCAGAAAGCCCCCGGCTTTACCTCCCAGCATGGATGAAACCTATATCGACCCCCCCTTGATAAAGCAGTAACCAGCACTCACTACGCCAAGCGCACCACCGAAATCGATAGCTCTGATCTTCTGGCCAAACCGATTAACCTGTCGGAGTGGTTTCCGGCTATGCCATACTTCAACTCCCCCAACTTTGGCCAAGCTCTAGAGGCTTACCACACGAAGCGGGCAGAATGCTGGAAAGAGCTGGAGAAGTATGATGCTCTGCTGTTGCCCGGTGGCTCTGGCCCGATGGTGGACATGGTCAACAACGAGCGTGTCCACGATGTAATTTTGGGGTTTTTGTCATTGGGCAAACTGATTGCCGCAGAATGCTACTGCGTCACTTGCCTAGCCTTTGCCCGTGACTGGACTGATCGCAAGAGCATTATTTGGGGCAAGCATGTCACCGGCCATGCCCGGGAGTACGACTACAAAGATGGTACTGGCTTCGCCCAAATGTACGGCTATGACGACCAGCCGATGAATACCTCCGCCAACTTTGGCCCTCCCTTCTACCCCCTCGAGTACATCCTGCGCGACGCAGTTGGTCCCGACGGTCAGTATCATGGCGGCGTTGGCTACACCCTATCCACTATTCTGGATTACCCGTTTTTAACTGGGAGATCAACCCAGGATTCAAAACTAGTAGGTGAGCTGATGATTGAGGCTCTAGAAAACGGGCTGAAGCGCTACGGCTGGTAGCGTGCTGGTAATCGGCAGAAGGATTCCTGTAACGGTCGATTCCAGGGCCGCACGGCCCCCTCAGACTATCTTGGAGCAGCGGTGAATTATGGCTGAGAAAACGGGGCGGTTTGCCATTCTGGAGCAGCTTTTGGCTGACGGTGTGGAGTACATTTTTGGTAACCCAGGCACGGTGGAACAGGGCTTTTTGGATGCCTTGGGAAATTACCCTGACCTGAAATACATTTTGACTTTGCAGGAGACCGTGGCGGTCATGGTGGCGGACGGTTATGCCCGGGCCACCAAAAAGCCCACCATTGTGCAAATCCACAGCACACCGGGACTAGGCAATTCCATCGGAGCCCTGTATCAGGCTAAACGGGGCCACTCGCCTCTAGTGGTGATTGGCGGCGATTCAGGGGCCAAATACCAAGGCATGGATGCTCAGATGGCGGGAGACCTAGTGGCCATGGCGGAGCCTGTCACCAAGTGGTCAACCTATGTGGTGGATCCCGGTTCACTGCTGCGGGTATTGCGGCGGGCGATCAAGATTGCCGCTACGCCTCCCATGGGGCCGGTTTATATCTGTCTGCCCCAGGATATTCTTGACTGTCCAGTGGTGGAACCGGTGCGGCCTACATCAATTCCCTCCACCCGAACCATCCCTGAGGATGAAGCGCTGACTGAAGTAGCCCAATGGCTAGCGGAGGCGCAACAACCGATGATCTTTATCGGCGATGGGGTGGCCTACTCTGGTGCCCAGGTGGAGCTAACCCAGGTGGCCGAGCTACTGGGGGCCGAAGTCTGGGAAGCGGACGCGGGCGAGCTGAATGTGAGCCAGTCCCACCCGCTCTACCAGGGGGCGACAGGGCATATGTTTGGCTTCCAGAGTCGTCCCACGTTGGCTAAAGGAGATGTCAATTTGGTCTGTGGCACCTACATTGTGCCGGAGGTGTTTCCAGATCTAGAGGATGTCTTTGCTCCTGGGTCTAAGGTGGTGCACATTGATCTCAACGGCTACGAGATTGCCAAAAACCACCCGGTGGATGTGGGCTTTGTCAGCGATCCGAAGATGACCTTGGCGCGATTAGCTACCCTGCTTGAAGAGATCATGACTGCCGAGCAGCGGGCCGCAGCCCAAGCCCGCGTCACTCAGATTGGATCCACCAAGGCCACCAAGATTGAAGCTGCCAAGGTGCAGGATCTGACCCTGAAGGATGCAGTGCCTCTGTACTTCGCCACCTTTATGTCGGAGTTTGCCAACATCTGCCGGAGGATGCAATTATTTTTGATGAGGCGCTGACCAACTCACCACCGATTCCCCGCTATTTTCCTATTACTGAACCCGATCGGTACTTTCTGACTCGGGGCGGCTCGCTCGGGGTGGGCATTCCGGGGGCAATCGGGGCAAAGCTGGCCAACCCGGACAAAACCGTGATTGGCTTCACGGGTGATGGCGGTGGTATGTACACCATTCAGGCCCTATGGTCAGCAGCAAGGCACAATGTGGCAGCTAAGTTTGTGGTGTGCAACAACCGTTCCTACCGCATTCTGCAGTACAACATCCAGCAGTACTGGAAAGAAATCGCAGTGCCTGACCACGAGCTTCCTCTGAGCTTTGACCTATCGCAGCCAGAAATTCGCTTTGACGAACTGGCGCGATCGCTGGGAGTAGCCGCAGTGCGGGTCGAACGCCGCGAAGAAATCGCCCCCGCCATTCAGCAGGCTCTAGCCCACGATGGCCCTTTTTTAATCGACCTGCTGCTGGAGGGCAATGTCAGGCCCGACATGATTGGCGTACGCTGCGGCCAATGATGGGTTGCCGTCACCCCCGTTTAACTCACCTTCGCCATCCCCAACCTGCATTATCTGTACTGGAGAAAACCCTTGAGCAGTTCTGAAATTACCCTCGATCAAATCAATGCCTTTGTGGCAGCCTGGTACGAAGCTCTCGACTTTCACCTCCCCATTGAAACGGTGTATCCTCTGCTGGCCGATGAGGGCTTAAACATTCAGTTTCCCGACGGGGATATTAAAGATCAGGCCAGTTTTAAGGTGTGGTACGACCGGGTGACCAACCTCTTTTTTGATGAAAACCACAACGTCGTTTCGGTGGATGCCGATATTTCTGGCGAATCTGCGATGCTGGACGTGGTGGTGGCTTGGCAAGCCAGCTGGTGGATTCCGCCCGCGGCTAAGAGCAAGCGGACTTCAATGAATGCCACCCAGCGGTGGAAAGTGCAAAAATCCACCAAAAACTCTTATGGGCTAGAAATTGTGGAGTACAACGCTACAGTGAAGCCCTTCGATTACGCTCCAGGTTTTGCCCAACTTTAAGGCGATTTTTGGGTTGATTGACCTAAAGCATGCAGGCAACACCTAAACTGCTTTTGGGGATGATAGAAACTGTTCAATCCAACCTAGATCAGAAAATATTCCGTGAGAGATGGGTTTCAAGGACACTAGCTATTCTTGCATCATGTCATAGACAAGTTATTCCCTTAGTTCCAATAGGAGTTATGTCATGTCTGAACCAGGATTTGGAAAGCAATTCTTCGATCGCCACATGGAATACATTGTGGCGAACGATATGGTGGGTATGATCAAGGATACCTATACCGAAGATGCTGCTCTATACAATGCGTTTCCTTTTCTTGATACTCCGCCGCCCAACGTAATTACTGGGCACGATACGCTGATCAAAGTGTTTGAGCAGTACCTAGAGTACCAGGGCGAAATTCAGGTAACTTCTCTCTACAACTTTCTCGATACTCCTGAGGTAATCTCCTTTCAGGCCACGTTTATTTCCCCTAAGACGGGCAATTGGGCTGTGGGTGATACTTGGCTGATGCGCGGCGAGAAAATCTTCCGCCACTTTGGCTTTGCTCACCGTTTGGGTGATGCTTAAGCCCTACTTGCTAACCCTCCAAAGGACATGTTTATGCAAATCTCTCTGGTGGTGAATGGCACTGCAACCCAGGCGGATGTCGAGCCAAGGCTGCTACTGGTTGATTTTTGCGCGACACCCTGGGCTTAACCGGCACCAAAGTGGGCTGCGAAACTGGCCAGTGCGGTGCTTGTACCATCTTGGTGGATGGTAGTGCCGTTAAAAGCTGCATGGTGTTAGCGGTTCAAGCAGCCGATTTGGCCGTGACCACCATTGAGGGGCTGGCACCCGACGGGCAACTCACTGCCTTGCAACAGGGCTTCTGGGAGCGCCACGGTCTCCAGTGTGGCTATTGCACCCCGGCTATGGTGCTGGCTTTGACTGATCTGCTTGATCGCAACCCCAAC
>JAAUUH010000032.1 GCA_012031145.1 Oscillatoriales cyanobacterium SM2_2_1
GTTACCACTGAGGCGATCGCCTCAGTAAATTACGGCTTTGCTAGCTTCAATGCGGTTAAAAACATCGTAGAACAACCTACCCGGTGCCCCCGTCCCCGGTATGGGTGACTTGGCGTGGAACGATTCCTATTTCGGAAACCGCACTAGGCAAGTTGGCAATGTCATTGATCAGGGCAGCAAGGTTGGCGGTGTGACTCTGCTTTCCGAAACGGAACTCCAAACCCTAGGCTTTGGTACATCCCCTGCCTTTGGCACCATCGGCACCAGCATCTTTGGCTTTAAGTTTGAGCGTCCCCAAGGCTTTGAAGGTGACTTTTTAGCCACCCTACTCTTTGAGTGCATTAACGATGGCATCACCCTCAAGGGTTCAGCCCGTGCGGTTCCCGTACCCGGCTTGATGGCGGGCATGGCAGTGGCAGGGGCCTATGGCATGTGGCGGCAAAAGCGTCGCAAGGCAGCTACCGTCTAGGGCTTTGGTTGGATACTACATCAGGAAACCTTCTCCGTGACGGGGGAGGTTTTTATGCTGGAACCTAAGACCCGGGTATACCCCCGCTAGAAGGGAGACTTAACCTTTGGCTCCTTATATTCCAGTTCCTTAAGACGTTTGAGGAGACGGCTAAAATATTCGCGCAGGTAGGTTTCAAGGGTGTCAACTTCGTCGGGATTCATGCCAAAGGCGTCATAGGTTTCGGCCATGGGTGTGTCAAAGGTCATCCCGCTATCGGAAACATCGGCATAGGCCATCCGCTCGGCAAAGCCCCAACCCCACTCAAAACTGAGGGCAACATTCCGGGCAAACCGCAGCAGTCCCGTGGGCATTTTGGCTGTTCGGGCGGTGCGTCCCGACTGACGTTCACAGAGACGGACAATATCGCGGGGGAGCCATGCCTTAGGCCCGGCGATCGCATAGGTCTGCCGCTCTGTGGCGGCGAGTTGAATTGATTTCACCGCAAACTTAGCAATATCCTGGGTATTCATGTAAGCAACGGGGGTGGTTTCACCGCCAATCCAGATGGTCTGCTCTTCAAGTATGGGCAGGGCGTATTCGTTAATCAGATTTTGATAAAAACCGCAGGGCTTCAAAATGGTGTAATTGAGGTTCGTCTCACTCAAAAAGCGCTCAGTGCAGGCTTTAATTTCCATCAGGGGCACTTGGGGAAAATGTTCCGCCTTAAGAATGGAGAGAAATATTAATTTGGCAACCTTGGACTGCTCCATCGCCTGAATTAGGTTTACCTTGCCTTGCCAATCCACTTCCCGCAGGCGGCGGGAGTCATTGGGGCGTGTCGTAGCCGCATCAATGACAGCATCAACGTTCTCGAGGGCGGGCAGTAGGGTCTCCGGGCGACAAAGATCCCCCTGCACCAACTCTGCCCCCCACTGCTTCAGAAAGCTGGAGTTCTTAGCAGAGCGCACCATGCAGCGCACGCTCATTCCCTGATCGAGGGCATACCGCGCAATTTGACGACCAAGTGTCCCTGTAGCACCGACGATCAGTAAGGATGGCATAGACGAAAACAAGCTTAATAAACTCTTATCAATCTAACAGATCGGGGATCAATCAGACTACTTCAGCCAGAAGGTGGCTGAGGGTAGGGTAGCGGGCAGTGAGTCCCAGATCTTCGGGGCGATCGCCCGATAGGTGAAGTGGCGCTGTTGGAGACAGAAATGATCCCAAGGAGCCATCTGCACTCGAAAAAGACGGATCAGGGTATTGATCATCCAAGGCGTTAGATCCAATTGCCAACCGAGGGCAACACGGCAAAACTGACAAAATTCGGCAACCAGTTGGTTGACGGTTTGGCGGGGCATGCCCAAAACCAGTTCCTGGGTTGTGGGGTCCATAAGCAGGGGCAACACCATTTGGGCAATGTCATAACCATGGATAAAGTGCAGGCTGCCGTCAGCTTTAACAAAGCGGATCAGCGGGGCATAGGTCATCACGCCCTTGAGTCCGGCGGAGAGGTGGGAGTAGGGCTGGGCGGGGCCACCGCCAAAAACAAGGGTAGGGAACAGAACCGTGGTTTTGTGATAAATAGGGTGTTGGCGGAGTTGGGTAAGGGCAGTGTATTTGGTGCGGATGTAGTCGGTGCCTAGGGTTGCTGCTGCGGGGATGAGTTGATTTTGGCTGTCGAGGAGGCTAGCGGTGGAAAAGTAAATCAGGCGATCGCACCGTTCCAAAGACAAAAGCTGAACCAGGGTCATTAACCGCTCCACATTGACCCGATGGACTTCCGCTTCGGAGCCGCCCCAACAGGCAGCGAGGTGGATGACATAATTCACTTGACCGAGAATGTCGCCATATTCCTCCAGCCGATCCAGTCCCCCAAGGAGCAGGTGACCCCGTTCTGAAGGCACAGGGATTTGGAGTTTGGCGCGATCGCGCAGGAGAAGGTACACATAAAAATCCGTCTCTTCGAGAAGGCGTTGCACCACGTAATGCCCCACGCAGCCACTTGCACCGGTGATAAATACTTTTTTTGCCATCAATTATTGCTTTGAACCTTGGCTATGCTATCCCATCGGAAGCAGTTGCCATACAATGAGTCATCGTATTCCAGATCGCCCCTCTATGAACCTCAACAAGCGTAGCCGCCACACGACCCAGCCGTTGACGGTACATTTGCTGCGGGAAGGAATCATGGAGTCTGAGCATACCTGCCAAGCGGTGGTGGTGGACCACCGGGGGCGAACCCTATCGATGGCTGGTAACAATGCCTCTACAACCTTTGCCCGCTCTTGCCTCAAACCAATCCAGGCGATCGCCCTTTCGGCCACTGGGGCCCTCGATCACTTTTCCCTCACGGAGGCGGATTTGGCGATCATCTGCGGCTCCCACATGGGAACCATCGGCCAAGCTCGGCAGGTATTCCATATTCTTTGGCGCTGTGACGCGGAGCCGAGTCTGCTTTGTTGTCCGGTGCCACCAGCCCAGAGCAGTCCCCTACATCACAACTGTTCGGGCAAACATGCGGGGATGATTGCTGTTTGCCAACATCAGGGCTGGCTAACCCAAGCCTATTGCGATCGCAACCACCCGGTACAGGAACTCATTTTGGCCCTGATGGCGGAATTGCTCCATTTACCACCAGCGGAATTTATCGCCGCCCATGATGATTGTGGGGCCCCACCTATTGTCTAGAACTATCCCAGTTAGCCCATTTTTATGCCCTATTGACCTCCGATAGCCATCTGCACCTCACCCGCATTGCCCGGGCTATGGTGCACCATCCCGATTGCGTTGCCGGGAAAGGGCAGTTCGATACCGAGTTGATGCAGCTAACCGAAGGAGAACTTCTCAGCAAATCTGGAGCTGAGGGACTGCAATGCATCGGGCGCATGGGTGAAGGGTTAGGACTAGCAATCAAGGTAGCGGATGGCACCAAACGGGCCAAACATGCCGCCGCAATTCATCTCCTCCGCCAATTGGGTTGGATCACCCCAGGGATTGCCGAACGGTTAGCGGAGCAGTTTACCGTAACGGGGCCCTACACACGGCTGGATGTGTCAGGGGAATTGACTTGGGCTTGAATTTAGACCTAGGGCACCTTCCGAATCTCCGTGCAGAAGGAAGCCACATTGGACATTCCCACAGTCAATCCAGCGCGCATGCAGATATTGGGGCGGGGAAACCAGAGCTTTTCTTCGGAAAAGAGGGTGCCATATTCCGTAATCAGACTCAGCACCCCATCATCACTGAGGTGATAGCGCCCAACGACGGGAGCTTTTTCGGCATATCCCTGCTGGCGTAGCAGTTTACCCCCTTGGACAGTTTCAGCGATCGCCACCAAAATCGTTGTCCCCCTGTGCTTACCCGGGTCGCTATCCCATTCCATGGAGCCATCCCAACTAACGCGGGCGCTACAGGAAACCGTAGCCGGGTCGAACTGGTGGAGGTCACAGAGGGCAACTACCTCCGGTTGATCGGCAGAGAGGGTCTCAACGGTAATTTCTGATTTGCCCCCTTCGGCTTTTTTAATGATTAAGTGATGGCTGGTACGCTGGGACATCCAGGTGCCGGCGCGGTGTTGAAAGAACTCTTGGATGTTCATGTTTGTAACAAAGTAATGGCTTCTTGATCTTCTTGATTGTAGAGAACCCAGTTCATCAACTGGGACTTAACGGCGGCCGTTTGCTCCAGCATCCCCATGTGGCCACACTGGGGCAGTTCCACCACTAAGCAGGATCCGGCGCGGCTGGCGGGATGGAAGCTGGCTAGGTAGCGAACGTACTGGGGTTCCATGATCTGGTCGCGATCGCCAGCGATGAAATAAACGGGCTGCTCCAGTTGGGCAACAATCTGGGGCAACTGGTGCACTTCCTCGGCGGTAGTAAACTGCAGCAGGGTTTGCTGGGCCGCCTCCCGCCGAGCCGACACAAAGTCCACCAGCCGCTGGCGACCCCAATCCCTACCGAGGGGAATGTGGGTGCTGTCTCGACCGAAGGATTCATAGAGCCAGGAGATGCGGGACAGCCAAGAGGGGCGCAGCCGCACCAGAACCTGACCGGCGCGGCGGAATTTTTCAAAGTCCTGTTTCACATAAATTCCTCCACCCGCATTGAGGCACAGGACACCGGCAATGTGTTCACTGAGTCGGTAAGCCGACCACAGGGCAATCGTGCCGCCAAGGGAATGGCCCACCAGCCAAACCCGCTGTCCAATCTGTCCTCGCAACTGTCCGAGTAATTCCCCCAAATCATCGGCATAGCCTCGGGGGGAAAAGTCTTGCCGCTCCCCCAGTCCCGATCGCCCAAAGCCCCGCAGGTCATAGCTAAGGCACTGCACGTGGGGGGACAGCAATTCTATTAGGGGTTGCCAGTAGGCTTGGCTCAGCAGCCACCCATGGACAAACACCATGGTAATTTGGGAATCCCGTTGGGGGGTTAGGGTGTAGCAATGATTAGCGTCGGCTAGGGAAATGTAGGGCATAAAAGATGTGAAACTATTCCCATTTTATCGCGATCCGCTCTTGGAGGGCGCATTTCAACCGCTGGGGGTCGCCCTGGTCAACCAAATGCCCCTGCTCCAACAAAAAACAACCGTCGGCATAATCCAGCTCATTCAGGCGATGGGTGACCCACAGGGCGGTTAGCGATCGCCGTAATACCAAATCCCGCACCATTTGCACCAATTCCAACTGACTGTCACCGTCCAGTAAGGCCGTTGGTTCATCGAGCAACAGCACCGATGCCTGTCGGGCGATCGCACCTGCCAGGGCCACCCGCTGCTTTTGCCCGCCGCTAAGGGCGTAGATCGGACGGCGGATGAGGTACTCCAAATTCACCGCTCGCAGGGCCTCAGCCACGCGATCGCGAGTCTGACCATAGGTGAGATCTTCCTGGGCCAAACCAAAGGCCACGTCAGCGCCGACCGTTGGCATCACCAACTGGTGATCGGGGTTCTGAAATACAAACCCGAAGGGCGACTCCAGGGTAACCGTTCCTGAAGCCGGCACCAGCAGACCCGTCAGAATCTTCAGTAGCGTGGATTTACCGCTGCCATTGGCTCCTAGTAACATCCAAAACTGACCACGGGGCACCTCGAGGCTACAGTTATTCAGCACCGGGCGCTGTCGATCCCAGCCAAAGGAAACCCGATCCACGACGATCCCTTGGGACATCTCCTAGCCTCGCAGGAAGCCTGCTCCCATACTGGCAGCCGTGCCGCCCTTTTCCAAAATCTGCACCGCCGTAATTTCCGTACTGGCGATCGCCACCTTTTTACCCTCCACCTTGTCGCAGGTGAGCTGTACTACTTGGCAGACCGGTTGGCCAATTAATGCCACTAGCTCCTGATAAGTTACCTCCGCTGTCTCCGCATCTTGGCGCTGCACCGATAGAGCCAGGGGATTGCTTTTGAGGGTGATTTCAATGGTGAACATAGGGGAACAAATCCTTCAAATTGGCAAACTAACCCAGCATAGCACCCGCCAATCGTTCCATTCGCTCCATGGCCGTGCGTACCTGCTCGCGCCCATTGAACGCCGAAATGCGGCAATAGCCCTCTCCAGCAGCGCCAAAGCCCGAACCGGGAGTACAGACCACATGGCAGTGGTGCAGCAACTTATCGAAGAAGTCCCAACTGGAAAGTCCGTCGGGGGTTTTAACCCAGACATAGGGCGCATTCACCCCTCCATAGACCGTCAGCCCCGCAGCCACCAGTTTTTCCCGGATCATGCGGGCATTTTCCATATAAAAATCCACTAGCGATCGCACTTGGTTCTGACCCTCCGAGCTGTAGACCGCCTCGGCACCCCGCTGCACGATGTAGGAAACCCCATTAAACTTGGTTGCCTGCCTCCGGTTCCACAGCCCCCACAGGGCGATCGCCTCCCCCGATTGGCTACGGCCATAGAGCGACTTGGGTACCACGGTCAACGCACAGCGGGTGCCCGTAAACCCCGCATTCTTAGAAAATGAGCGAAACTCAATGGCGCAGTCCCGCGCCCCTTCAATTTCGTAGATCGAATGGGGCAGATCGGAATCGGTGATAAAGGCTTCGTAGGCAGCGTCAAACAGCAGGATCGATCCATGCTCCCGAGCATAGGTAACCCATGCCTCTAGGTGCGATCGCGTCGCCGTCGCCCCCGTGGGATTGTTGGGAAAACAGAGATAGATCAAATCCACCCGCTCTTGGGGAATGCTGGCCGTAAAGCCATTTTCCGCCGTAATGGGCAGGTAGACCAAATTGCCATATTCCCCCCGATCATTGAGCGGCCCCGTATGACCCGCCATCACGTTTGTATCCACATAGACGGGATAGACCGGATCGGTGACCGCAATTCGGTTGTCATGGCCAAAGATATCGAGGATATTGCCGCAGTCGCACTTGGAGCCATCGGAGATAAAAATTTCACTAGCGTCAATAGCGCAGCCCCGGGCTTGGAAGTCCTGGAGGGCAATTTTTTCCCGCAACCAACTGTACCCCTGTTCGGGCCCGTAGCCCCTAAAGGTTTCGTGGGCACCCAGTTCCTCCACCGCTCGCACCATGGCTTCCCGACAGGCTGCGGGTAGCGGCTCCGTCACATCACCGATCCCAAGACGAATAATCGGGGCGTCGGGGTGGTCTGCCACAAAAGCATTGACTCGACGGGCAATCTCCGGAAACAAATAGCCTGCCTTGAGCTTGAGGTAGTGATCGTTTATCGTTGCCATAGTGATTCTAGAAGGGGGAATATCAGGACAGAAGCAAAGTGTAGATACAGGCTAGATGCAAAGATTGGATTTATTAGGGAACATGCAAATCCATGAAAATCCATGGAGAGCCAGAGCAATATAGGGATTTACTCCGGCCAAGCTCAACAGCAGGGCATTGGTTAAAAGTTCAAAACCAGTCCTAGGGCGCAGGCTGGAGGATCTGGGGGCCAACCCCCTCTGCCACCCAACGACTGGTACCATCGGCCCCAATTTCTTTTTTCCAGATGGCAACATCGGTCTTGAGGCGATCAATCAAAAAGCGACAGGCCTCAAAGGCCGCAGCTCGATGGGGGGAGCCCACTGCAACTAAAACACTCAACTCTGCGATCGCCAAGCGCCCTAAGCGGTGATGAATAACGACCCGCCGAATCTCGGGAACCTGCTTACGGCTGAGCTCGACAAGATGGCGTAACTGCCGCTCGGCCATAGGTTCGTAGGCTTGGTAGTCAAGATACTGCACCTGCCGACCGTGGGTCTCCTGCCGCACCATGCCGCCCATCAAGACCACTGCTCCGTTGGCTGGGGTCTCGGCCAACTGGTAGACCTCACCCACATCCAAGGGGCGATCGCCCAGTCGCAAATCCCAGGCAAACTCGTCCCTAGTCATCGTGATCTTCAAAGGGATCGCCTAGCTCCCTACTTGGTGGGCCAAAGGACGTATAGATTGAGAAGGCAGTCAAACAAATGATCACTGCTGCAAAGGTCAAACCAATCGAAGTTGCATTATCCATGGGGACGAGGTAAGTGTTATCTTTACGATTATATTGGTAGAAATCCTTTAATACCCACAGTCACGATAGAAGGTTATGGCACAAAGAACTTGGTTGGGGGACATTTTGCGCCCTCTGAATGCGGAATACGGTAAGGTGGCGCGCGGTTGGGGGACAACCCCAGTGATGGCTTTATTTATTGGTTTATTTTTTGTCTTTCTGCTGATTTTGCTGCAACTGTACAATTCCTCGATTATTCTCGAAGGCGTGAATTTAACCTGGGGCGGCTGATACCAATTTTTACGGCATAGAGGCCCCGCCACGCGGCGGGGTTTCTGTTTTCAAGAGCTTTCAAGAGCATTGATGGTCAAATAGGATCATCAAATAGGATTCAGTTTAGTAGGATCAGCTTAGTTCCAAATGCTAGATCCAAATTAATGGAGAGCACGCAATGAATTTTTTTGGCATTGGTTTACCGGAAATGGGCATCATTTTTGTGGTTGCCCTGCTGGTGTTTGGGCCGCGTAAGCTGCCCGAAATTGGTCGCAGCTTGGGTAAAACCATGCGGGAGTTCCAAAAGGCCTCCAAGGATACGGTAGCGTTGTTTGAGCAGGAATTAAAAACTGAGACTGAGTCGGATGAGACCACAGTGGAGAAGCAGTCTGAAGGGTAGAGGGCTATAGAGGGCTAGGGTTTGATCGCATTGGTGGTGGGTTTGGGCAATCCTGGCGGTGAGTACGAACGCACACGGCATAATGTTGGCTTTATGGTTGCCGATCGCCTGTGCCAGCGCGTTAGTTCCCCGTGGCGGCTCGAAAAGAAGTTCCAGGGGTGGGCAGCAGAAGGCATTCTGGCAGGGCAGCGACTACGCATTTTGAAGCCGAATACTTACATGAATGCTTCGGGAATGGCCGTGCGATCGCTCTGTGATTGGTATCGGGTGCCTCCGGACCAAACTTTGGTCTTGTATGACGACCTAGATTTACCCTTTGGACGCCTGCGGCTGCGGCTATCGGGGTCAGCCGGGGGGCATAACGGCATGAAGTCCATCATCAGCCATTTGGGAACCCAGAATTTTCCCCGGTTGCGGGTGGGTATTGGTCGGGGAACCTTCCTCCGCAGCACTGGAGATGGTCGAGATGCGGTGGTAGGTCACGTGTTGGGAGGGTTTGCCCCTGAAGAACAAAAGCTCCTGTCGGAGGTATTAGATCTGGCGGAAGAAATGGTCCTCGGGGCGATCGCCCAGGGGATTGAAAAAACCATGAGTTTATACAATAACCGCGAAGTTAATCCCCGCACATAGACAGGAAGTCCTTAACAGTGTGTAATTTTACTGATCCCTCTCCGCACTTTTCCGTTTAGGAGCAGCAGCATGAAAGCCATGATTTTGGCCGCCGGCAAAGGCACCCGCATTCGCCCCATTACCAATATCATGCCGAAGCCAATGATTCCGATCATGCAGAAGCCGGTGATGGAATTTTTGGTAGAACTGTTACGCCAGCATGGTTTTGATCAAATCATGGTCAATGTCAGCCATTTGTCGGAAGAAATTGAGAACTATTTCCGGGACGGGCAAAAGTTCGGCGTCCAGATGGCCTATTCCTTTGAAGGGTATATCGAGGATGGCAAGCTGGTGGGGGAGGCCCTTGGCTCAGCGGGAGGGCTGAAAAAGATTCAGGATTTCTCGCCATTTTTCGATGACACCTTTGTGGTGCTCTGTGGGGACGCCCTGATTGACTTGGATCTGACCCATGCGGTGCGCTGGCATCGGCAGAAGGGAGCGCTGGCCACCGTGGTGACTAAGACGGTGCCCCGGGAGGAGGTATCGAGCTATGGGGTGGTGGTGACCGATGGAGAAGGTCGCATTGTCCAGTTTCAGGAGAAGCCGACGGTGGAGGCGGCGCTGAGCAACCAGATCAATACGGGGATTTACATTTTTGAGCCCGAGGTGCTGGATTTCGTTCCTTCCGGGGGGCAGTACGACATTGGCAGTCAGTTATTTCCCCAATTGGTGGCGGCAGCGGCTCCGTTCTATGCGATCGCCATGGATTTTCAGTGGGTGGACATTGGCAAGGTGCCGGACTACTGGCGGGCGATTCAGGGAGTGCTGACGGGGCAGATCAAAAATGTACGGGTGCCCGGGCAGGAGGTGCGACCGGGAATTTTTACGGGCTTGAATGTGTCGGTAAACTGGGATCGGGTGCAGGTAACGGGGCCGGTATACGTCGGAGGCATGACCCGGATTGAGGATGGGGCAACATTGATTGGGCCAACGATGATTGGGCCCAACTGCCACATTTGCGATCGGGCCACGGTGGAGCGCAGCATTATTTTTGAATATTCCCGACTTCAGGATGTACGCTTGGTGGATAAGTTGGTGTTCGGGCGCTATTGCGTTGATAAGATGGGGACAGCAATTGACTTGCAGGCGGCAGCCCTAGACTGGCTGATTACCGATAGTCGGCAGTTAAACCACCGCCTCACTCCAACGGAGGTTTTGAATTTGCGCTCTTTTGGGTGATAGATGTTGTTGGAGCATGAACAACTCATATCGGCTATCGAAGTCCTGCGGCGGGTCTCTAGATTTGACCTGCTGGCAGGGCGGTCACCCGGTGGAGTTAAGGTACCCCAGGGTGCCCAAGAACGTTTGAGCTTTACATGGCAGGTACCTGGGCGATCGCCCAGATTCCTTTAGACGGGGCTGAGTTGCGGCTCCATGGCGGCTGGTGGGCTAAGGCCATCACGATTTGGGTGAATGGGGACGTCTTTTGCATTGGGGATTTGTTCGATCAGCAGGTGACATTACCGCTGACAGCGGCGGCGGTGATCGGAGAGGTGTGGCAGATGGAGGTGCTGCTGCAGAGCCCTAACCACATGGAGGGGGCGCTCCAAGCCCTACAGGTGTGGTGTCGGTTCCCCCAGCTGCCGGTCGATCCCGACACCCTCGGGACGGAACTGGCGGTAGTCGCGGCCTACGCACCGCTATTGGATGAGGTAGCGCTGGGATGGGTGGCACAGGCGATCGCCCGGTTGCCCGACCCTGAGGAGCCCCGATGGTGGGAGCACCTGTCGGCGGTGCGGGAGCCATTGGTGGCATTGCAGCCTTTTTTTGAGCACCGACAGGGAATTCTGGTGGGCAATACCCATTTGGATGTGGCCTGGTTGTGGGCGATCGCCGAGACTAAACTTGTGTGGCAGCGCACCTGTGAGAGCATGGTGCATCTTAAGAATCAGCACCCGCAGCTAACTTTCAACCAAACAACCGCTTTGTTTTATCAGTGGCTGGAGCAAGATCATCCCGACCTGTTCGCCAAGGTGCGGCAGGCTGTGGCCGAAGGCTGGTGGGAACTGACGGGTGGGATGTGGGTAGAGCCCGATGGCAACCTGCCTAGCGGGGAATCCCTGGTCCGTCAAATTCTCCATGGCAAGCAGTATTTTTGGCAGCAGTTTCAGCAGAATGTGGCGATCGCCAGCCTACCTGACACCTTCGGCTTCCACGGACAGATGCCCCAAATTTTTCAACAAAGTGGTTTTACGGCATTTTTGACCCAAAAGCTCTCCTGGAATGATACCCATCCCTTTCCCTACCAGTTATTTTGGTGGCAGGGCGTAGACGGCAGCCGCATTCTGACCTATTGCACCAACGGGATTGGGGCAGGACTGGCTCCGGAGGCGATCGCCCAGCACTTGTCCCAGCTTGAACAAAAACACCAATTCAGAACCGGGCTGTGGCTCTATGGTGTTGGCGACCACGGTGGTGGGCCCACAGCAGCGATGCTCCAGGATGCACAGCCTTGGTTTGCCTCCCAGCGCCTCTGTCCCAACTTGCGCCACGGCACCATTGGGGAGTTTTTCTATCAACTCAGTGCCTTCGAGGATCTTACCCGCCTCCCCGTTTGGGAAGGAGAGTTGTACCTAGAGTTCCACCGTGGCACCTACACCAGTCGGGCAGACCAAAAGCTTGCCAATCGCCGTCTTGAGGGACTACTGACCCAAACGGAGCAATGGCGATCGCTGTTTCAAATCCTCCACCACCGCCCCTATCCCGATCTTACGGAAGCGTGGTGCGGGCTCTTGGTTAATCAATTCCACGACATCCTCCCCGGAACGGCGATCACCCAAGTTTTTGAGGATGCCAACCGTACCTGGGCCGCAGTGGAGTCCCAAGCCCAACAGTCCCTAGGCGAAGTTCTCCCCCCCTACCGACCAGGCACCACCAGTGGGGTAATACTCAATCCCCTGCCCTATCCTCGGCAGACAGTGGTTGAGCTATCTGGAGTCGCCGCCGCCAACTACCCTAGTGTGCTCATCGACGGCATCCCCCAAGCGACCCAGCCCACACCGAACGGACTCCTATTTCTGGTCAACGATCCCCAGGGTTGCGGCGTCCACTCGTTTACCTTGAGTGAGCACCCCGTAGCCCACGCCCAGGATTCGGAGCTGGTGCTGCACCGCCGTCAGCGCACTTGGGAACTAGAAAACCCCTATCTCGTGGTCAGTCTTAGCCCCGAAACCGGAGATATTCAGCAAATTTTTGACAAACGTAGCGGGCGATCGCTCCTCCGGGATGCGGCCACCGTGCAATTCTTTACCGATCAGGGGCAATACTGGGATGCCTGGAACATCGACCCCGCCTTTGCCGAGCATCCCCTTCCTGCCCCGACCCTCCATCGCCTGGAATGCCTTACCCTTGGCCCCCGCCGTGGCGCGATCACCATAGAGCGGCAGTTCCAATCTTCCCGATGGCAGCAAACCCTTATTCTTGAAGCCCATAGCCCCCTGATCACGATCGCCAACCGCGTCGATTGGCAAGAGTCCCATGTCTTAGCCAAAGCCGCGTTCCCAGTCTGCTGGCACGCCGCCACCGCCACCTACGAAATTCCCTTTGGGCACATCGAGCGCCCCACAACCGAACCTGCCCAATTTGAAGTCCCGTCCCAGTTCTGGGCCGACAGCAGCGACGGCACCATCGGACTCAGCCTACTCAATGACTGCAAATACGGATACGACATTCAACCGGATCAATTGCGCCTGACCCTCCTCCGTAGCCCCGAGTTCCCCTGTCCCCAGAGCGATCGCGGGGTTCATGAATTCACTTACCAAATTTTGCCCCACCAAGGTGACTGGCGGCAGGCCCAAACCCTGTGCCATGCCCATGCCCTCAACCGTCCATGGCACCTCACCCTAACCCAGCCCCATCTCCATACCCTTCACCAGTGGCTTCACCTCAGCACACCCGATGTGGTGCTCACCTGCTTTAAGTGCGCCGCCGACGGCGATGGCTGGATCCTCCGCTGCTATGAAGCCCATGGGCAGCGCAATGCTCCCACCTTCACCTTTTCCGCCCACCTACCACCGCTCCAAGCCGTGTGGGAATGTGACCTCTTGGAAGAGCCGCGCCATCGGATCACCCATGCAACCCATCACTTCACCACACCGCTGCGCCCCCTAGAGATCAAGACCTTCCGGCTTCAGTTTTTCAGCTCCGAAGACTCCTGAAAATGGGGGCAACCCGCACAGGGTCCAGCGGGCATCACGGCACAGCGCAAATGAACCGAGCGGGCATTGAAACGACAGCGCACTTCTCCGATGACGTAGCCATAGCCGTCCATGTAATGCAGCTCTCCTACCCTTGGCGTTGGCTTTGGCAGTCGGCGAGTCACTAGGGTTACTTGCTGCAGCCGCTCTTGGGACTGGGCTTCTAGGTGGTGCAGCAGCCACAAAGACATTAGGGGAGGCGCTAAGCCCAAAAATAAAATCAAAATGGCATCCATGGCACGCCTAAAAGATCGGATCGAGACCCAACATGGCCCGTAGAACCAAAGAAAGTCCCACTAAGCTACTAATGCTGCCCACCACAAGGGCGAACGCCGTTACTGGGCGCTGCCACAGATCAAACAAGGGTTTGAGGGCAACGGACAGAACCCCAGCCGTGATTATCGCTAAGAACTTAGGGTAGCGCAGCACGTTTTCTAGAAAATCTTTCATAGTTTTAATGTTTTCCCGAGAACTGTTCCACTAAAAAATAAGCATGGTTGCGTCTTAAACTTCATCTTACAGTGGACAAAATCTAAAGCAACCGTTAAAGTAATGCGAGTTCTTGCCATTATGGAACTATTGCGCTACCGTGTATTTCCAATTATCCAATGATTGTATCGGTGGCGAGGTTAATCTATGCAGCCGCACCAACATCAAGAGCAACTCGAATCTTACCTGCTAGAACACTCTGTCCTAGATAGTGAGCAGTTGGCGATCGCCAAGAAGATGCAAGCTAGGCAAGACGGTCCCTTGCTGATGATTTTATTGCAACTAAGCTTTATTGACTTGAAACAACTTGGCGGACTGCTCGATTGTGCGGCTCAGTTTCGTGCTGACTACATGTAGGAACATCTGTAAATGCTGCTACATTCCATCAAATTGGTTTGAATACGTGCACAATTCCTTGAGGTCTTTGGGGCTTCCCTGTTTTCTGAGTGGGGAAGCCTCTAGATTTGAGCTGCCATGATCACCATCGGCTAGAAGTATGGACTGGGAGAGGAGGAATGCATTGCATCTGTTCTGTTAAGGCTAATTCAAAGCTAAATCTAGGGTTTTACTCCAATTGGGAGGCACTTGTTGAGGTCTAACTTCGCTTCATGACCTTTGATGATCCCTCCCAAAAACGGAGCCATTAAAATCCACTCAGGTTCCAGATTCTAATGTCGGTATTAGCAGCGGCGGCGAGGGCATCACCCTTAGCGCTAAAGCTAAGGTCATTGATTTGATCGTGGTGATCTTTTAGAGTGAGCAAGGGTTTGCCAGCAATGCTCCACAGCTTGACGCAGCCGTCCTGTCCGGCAGTGGCAATGAGATGCCCGTCGGGACTAAACCGCACGGCTTGAATCCTACCGTTGTGGGCGGAAAAAGCTTGCCGCGATCGCCCACCGACCGTCCATAGTCGAAGGATACCATCCTGTCCAGCGGTGGCGATCAGGTGTCCATCGGGGCTAAAGGTAACCACACGGCTATTCCCAGTCTGCCCCACTAGCTTTGATACGGGACGACCTTGAAGATCCCAAAGACGCACCGTGCCATCGGCGATGGCGGTGGCAATCCATTTACCGTTGGGATTAAAATCGGCGGTCAAGATCGGACTGTTTTGCTGGGTAATCGTGCGAATCAGCCGACCTTTGGACGTCCATAGCTTGGCAGTCCCATCAGCGGAGGCGGTCAGAATCAGGCGACTGTCGGGACTAAAGGCAACGGAAGTCACCCGATCATGGTGGGCAGGCACCACCGTAACCGCCTGTCCCGTGGCGTCCCAGACTCGAAGGCTACCGTCTTCGCCCCCCATGGCAAAGTGTTCACCGCCGGGACTGAGGGCTAAACTTTCTAGGGATGGGCCATTCTGGGGCAGGACCATCAGTTCATGACCATTGCGGCTCCAGAGCTTAAGCTCTCCGGCAGAGGATGCAGTCAAAAGGCGATCACCCGTGGGATGAAATGCCACCTTTAGGACGCTGGCATTGTGGGTGACGAACTGCTGCCGCAATTGGGCCCGAACCCTTTGTCGGTGGACGATTGGAGCACTTAACCCAGAGGGGGTGTGGGGTTGCTGGAGGTATGCCCCCAAGAGCATTGCTCCCCAGGATATCAGGTAGAGACTCAGTGCAAAAACGACCAGATACAGAATGGACGCATCGGTTGCCCGAGGGGAATTCCGTTGAATGGTGGTCGTACCTTTTATTGTTTGCATCGCAAATCCCCAACCCAAAGTTTGTCATGATGTGCTTGACGATAGCAAAGCCCATCGCGGGATGTCGTAGTTTCCAGGGGTTTTACTATAAAACTTAAATCGGGTTAACCTTACTTCATCAAATCCTCAGCTAATCAGGGATGCCAGCAAAATTTCTTAGCATGGCTCGGGGTACCAGAGTTTTTCTACGCGCTGGGCGAGAGACAGGGCTTCGTCATGGGTGGGAGCAGTAATAGTCACGTGACCAAGTTTGCGCCCGCGGCTAGCTTGGCGCTTGCCATACCAGTAGATGTGGGTTTGGGGCACTTGGGCGATCGCCCGGCGCTGCTCGGCATAGTCGGAAGTGGCTGTTTCGTAGCCTAGAAGATTGACCATCACGGCCACTGGTACTTTCATGGCCGAACTGCCAAGGGGCATTCCAGTTGCCACCCGCAACAGTTGGGCAAATTGGGAGGTGTGGCAGCCTTCGATGGTGTAGTGCCCGGAGTTATGGGTGCGGGGAGCAATTTCGTTGACTAGGACACGCCCGTTAGGGAGCAGGAAAAATTCAATCCCAAAAACACCGACGGCGTCCCAATAGTCCACCATCTGCCGTGCGATCGCCTGCACTTTGTCGGTTAGTTCTGGCGCAATGCGGGCAGGGGCAATTACCCGGTGGCACACTTGCTGCACCTGCTCAGTTTCCACCACCGGAAAAACGCACACTTCTCCTAGGGCATTACGCGCCACCATCACCGCCAGTTCCTTTTCATAATCGACCCAAGATTCCACAAGACAGGGCACCGAGCCAAGGGACTGCCAAGCTGCTTGGAGGCAATCACCCTGATCGACAATGGCTGTTCCTTTCCCATCGTAGCCGTGGCGGCGGGCCTTGAGCACCACGGGCAGAGACCACGGAGTCAGGTCAAAACTGGGGGCATAGGCGGCAAATTGGGGCACTGGGATCAGAATTTCCGTCAGCTCATGGCGCTGGTACAGTTTATCGACCAAACGCATCAATGTCCCAAGTCCGGGGACAAAATCCGCTTGCACTGCTTCCAAGACCGCTAAATCCACAAACTCGTTCTCAAAGGTGATCACATCGCAGCACTGGGCTAGTTGCCCGATGGTTCCGACCATGTGGGTAGCGGTGGCTGCAACTAGATCCTTGGGCGTCGCCAAGGCCGTCAAGGGAATCTTTAATTCCTGAGCGGCGATCGCCATCATCCAAGCCAGTTGCCCCCCACCAATGACACCGACACTCTTGACCATAAAAGTTTTACCAGATCAATAGTATTTCTTAACCATTACTTAAGTCTTGGCAACTACCATACTGTGTATTGCCCAATACAGTTACCACCATGCCCCCCTCCCTTCGTATCGAGCAGCAAACTGGTCAGCGCCACGATCTGTCTGCGGATGCCCTCAACACCACCGAATGGCGGCGAGCGCTAGAAGAAATCTACCACGGGCGCAACATCTTTTCTTTCACCAGTGGGCAAGGGATTCCCCTCCACGATCAGGAACTATGGGTTGTGGGACGGGGTATTGTGCAGTTAAATACCCTCCACGCCTGTGGGGATGAGGTTCTCGTCGGTCTGGCCCTACCTTCAATGCCCTTTGGACTCAGTTTTACTACCCTTGACCCCTACGTGGCGATCGCTTTAACAGATGTGGCCCTAATTCGCTTCACGATCGCTGAAATCGAGCAATCGCCCCAACTGACCGCCAGCATCTATCGCCACCTGAAGCGGCGGCTGCAACAGACCGAAACCCTCCTTTCTCTAGTGAGCAACCGACGGGTCGAGGAGCGGCTTAAGCAGATGCTTTTGCTCCTACAACGGGAGATCGGACATCCTGTCCCTGGCGGTGTGAAAATTTCTTTGCGCCTCACCCACCAACATCTCGCCAACGCCATCAGCAGTACCCGCGTCACGGTTACCCGCGCCCTAGGGCAACTCCAAGAAGAGGGCTGGCTCTGGATCGATAAGGATCGGCAAATTATTGTGTCCGATCCCGGGGCAACCAGCGGTCAATTGTATCGGCCAACTCCTGTCGGCTGAGGGGCTTACTGAGGTAGCCATTCATCCCTGCTTGGAGACAGCGATCGCGATCCTCCGGCAGCGTATTTGCGGTCAGGGCAATAATTGCTAGGGGTTCCCGTCCCGTGGCCTGCTCCCACTGCCGAATCCGCTCCGTGGTCATAAAGCCATCGAGCACTGGCATTTGACAATCCATCAGCACCAGTTGGTAGGCGTGCTGGCTGAGGGCATTGAGGGCAGACTCCCCATCCCCCACTGCATCGACGGTATAGCCTAGGCGGTTTAGCTGGCGCACCGCCACCTTTTGATTGACTGGATTGTCTTCCACTAGCAAAATCTCAGCGCCATGGGTCAAGGGAGGGCTGGCTTCGGAATCCCCGTCGATCCCAAAGAACAGAGGCACCGTGATGTCAGGATCTCCCCCAGCCCCTTGGAGCAATTCCCGCAATAGCCGCAGCAGGCGATTTAGCCGAATCGGCTTATACAAAAAATGCAGCCTCGGCTGATCAACATGGGGCAAGTTTTCCAGCTCTGCCTGCCGCTGGGTGCTACGGAGCATGGCGATTAATGGCACCTGATGCTGGGAGAACCACTGCCCCAACATTCCGCTCTCTAGGGCGGACATCTCCACCAGACCGAAGCTGGGCGGGATTGGGCACCGGTCTAGGATGGCTAGGGCCTCGTCAGCGGTGCGGGCGCAATAGACCGTCATCCCCCGCGGTACCAGATGCTGGGCAATACTGGCAATCACTAATTCTTGCCCATCCACCAGCAGCAGCGATCGCCCAGCAAACCATTGGGGAATCTCTTCAGGAGCCAAGGACACAGGACGAAAGGGGAGCTGCGCCCAAAAACGGGATCCCCCTTGGGGTCCGAGGGGACTGTCCACGCCAATGGTGCCGCCCATGAGGGATACCAGTTGGCGGCAGATCGATAGCCCCAGCCCTGTACCCCCGTAGCGGCGCGTTGTTGAGGCATCTACTTGGGAAAAGGTCTCAAAGATCCGTTCCTGACTCTCCAGCGGTATGCCAATCCCCGTATCGATCACCTCAAAGGTAAATTCCCGCGACTCACCTTCCTGCCTGTGAATGCGCACCAGCACATACCCCTGATTCGTAAACTTGATGGCATTGCCCACTAAATTGAATAAAATCTGTCGCAAGCGCCCGAGATCGCCAACCACCATCTGTGCCCCCTGGATGGGCACCGCCGCAATCAATTCAACGCCCTTACGATGGGCCGAGGTCGCCAGCAGTTCCACTACCTCCTCGACCACCCCAAGGGGAGAAAACTCCATCACTTCCAATTCCACACCGCCGGACTCGAGGCGAGAGAGTTCCAAAATCTGATTGAGTAGCCCCAGCAAGGTGCTGCTACAGGTATGGATGCTGCTGACATAATCCCGCTGCTCAACCGTCAGGGGCATCTCCAACAACAACTCGGTCATCCCCAAAATGCCGTTCATGGGCGTGCGAATTTCGTGGCTCATGTTGGCAAGGAACAAGCTCTTAATCTGGGCAGAGTGCTCTGCCCGGGCGATCGCCTCCTCCACCTCCAGTTCCTTGCGCCGCAGTTCGGTTACGTCTCGCCCCACAAAAATGTAATTGTGCTGGTGCTCCCGGGGCATCCACACCGTTGCTGCCGAGAAGCGAATCGTCAACTCCTGGCCCGCTGGCGTCAGGAGCGACACTTCAGAACACGCATTTTCGGCGGAATGCACTACTAGGGACGCAAAAATCGGGCGATCGCCAAACACATCATCCAACGCCTTACCGATCAAATTACTCGACTCCTGCTCCCACCAGTCTAGGGCGACCCGATTGGCCAGGCGGATCACCCCCCGGGCATCGGTGACCAGCATCCCATCCCCCATAGACCAGATGATCTTATGAATAAACTCCTGGGAGGCGGCCAGAGCCTCGGTAATCAACTCCAATTCGTTGGCCCGATGGAGCAACTGTTGGGCTAACTCGGCGCGATCGGTTACATCCTCAATCAGCGAAAATATTCGCGGCCCTGACCCAGGCTCTTGCACCGCAAAAAGGCTCAAGTCAAAGTATAGTTTTTCGCGCTGAAGGTTTTTCATCTCAAAGCAATCTAGATCATGGGCAACAATTTGCTCAAATACTGACCCAAGTCCCACCAGCTCCGGGAAGCAATCGCGCACATCATTGCCGATCGCCATCGCCTCAGAATGTTCCGCATAATGCACTGCCTCGGGCGAGAATTCCACCAAACACCCGTCCACTGTAGTAATCAGATAAAAGCGCTGGGAAGCTTGGGTTAGTCTTTTTAGTAGCTTAAGAGAATTCATGGTAGCAATACGGCATTAGCCCAGTGATCGCACTATATCATTCTCTGAAGCTTGGCCCGTCCCGTCCGGGATTTCCCCTAGACCATGGCGATGAGCAGCCCAAATCGAGACAAACTTGGGGAGGATAGGTCTCTCTGCTGCCCGGTAATGCCCTGGGAACTTGTCCATTCGATCCTTGAAAACAAGTTTCCTGAAAACAAGTTTATTAATGCTATGCCATTCCATTGTTTGCGGTTGTCTTCGGAACACGACCATCGGGTGTAGCACAGTTCCCCCAACAGCTAATTCGGAATAAAATCATTGGCGACAAATGGAGATTAAAAAAGACTTAGGACACGATTCTGGCGATGTTATCGCCGTATAGAGAAAACCTCCCATCTCGGCTTTGTCCACGACCTACTTTGGAGGAAGCAAATTTAGGATTTCCAAGTCCCACCCCCCAAAGGAACTGCCCCATCTAGAGCTGGGCCATTCCCCCAATCCTATCCGAGCTGAATGCTATTATTTTGAGCTCCTAGGGGCAGGATGATCACCACCGTGGTGCCGACTTGGGGCTGGCTATCGAGGTGAATGTGTCCCTGATGGCGATCCACAATGGCTTTGGCGATCGCAAGCCCCAGCCCTGAGCCTCCCGTCGGCAGGGGGCGATGGCGATAGAACCGCTCGAAGACGTAGGGCAGGGCCACCGCTGGAATCCCAATCCCCGTATCCCGAAGGGTGATGTGCACCTGCCGAGTCGGAGTCACGTGACCGCGAAGCGTGATACTTCCCTTCGATGTGTAGGTAATGGCATTGGCGAGGAGGTTGGTGAATAGACGGGACAGTTGTTCGTGATCGCCATGGAGAGAAACATCTGGAGCCGGCAGATCAACTGTGAGGGTGAGATTTTTGGCCCTGGCCAGGGTCTGTTGTTCTTCCACCACATCCATAATCAGCGGTGTGAGGGGACACAGTTCGGTCAAAGGGGCGATCGCCCGACTGTCATAGCGGGCTAAAAACAACAAATCATCGACCAAACGCCCCAAGCGACGGGCTAAGCGCTCTATGACTTCCAACTGCTGCTGCTGGGTCTCCCAGTCCGGAGCCGGAGCCGCCAAAGCCGCCTGGACGTTCGTTTGAATTACGGCGATCGGATTGCGCAACTCATGGGAAGCATCTGCCGTAAACTGGCGCAACCGCTGGTAGGACTCCTCAACGGGAGCCATCGCCAACCCGGAAAGCCACCACCCACACAACCCCACGACCAGCACTAAGAGCAATATCCCTAAACTGAGATCGAAAAATAAATCTGCCGTGGGCTTGGTCACCTCAAACCAAGGATGGCTGATGCGCAGATAGCCATCCGCCACCACGGTCGTCAATTGGCGTAGGGTTTCTCCAGATGACAGGGTTACCGTGCGATAGGCCGGAGTTAGGCGCAAGGGCAACACATCACCCGACTCAAGGGTAGACCAGAGCCGCTCGCCCTGGAAATTAAACCGCTCTAAGTCGATGCGGTCATCCCCTAGGGCGGCCCCTTGGACAGGGGTTTGGGTCGGCAGGCGTTGCCAGACTTCCGCCACATGGTCAATGGTGTCATCAACACGCTCAATCAGGGTTAACCGCACATAGCCGTAAATACCGGCGGCGCACAGTAGCAACAACACCGCCGTGACTGCCGCATACCACAGGGTCAAGCGCCACCGTGTCGCTGCCACCGTTTCTTGGAACATAAATACTTGATTGAGTCAGCAGTTGCCTAGATTTTATTCTCAGTCTAGTCTATTGCTCTTCTCCAGATTGGGCCGGGGATTAATGGTTCCACTCCCCCCAAGTCAGAGTCATCGGCATCAATGGCTCCTGCAGTAGAACCTAGGGAATTCCATTCATCGCCAAAGAAATAACATCAAAGGAGAAAGCATTCCATTGCCTGGGGCGGATGAATATTCTAGTGACTATCACCATTTAGCTGCCAAATTCTTTCGGGGTGAGGATTTCAGTCACAAGAATTCTGGATTGAATTAAATTGAATTGAATTAATAACATGCCTTAGTCTGGCAAAAAATTATGGGAATTCCACTAAAAAATGGAACGCTGTCCCTCGGGACTGACTCCCACAATTCTCAGTTCGCAGTCGAGCACCTTGAATCCATACTTATCGGCGACTTTTTTACTGATGGTCAGAATTTGATCGTTCTTGAATTCAATCACTCGATTGGTTTTAACGCAAACAAGGTGGTGATGGTGGTGGGGACGTGGCTGATTTAATTCGTAGTGCTTGTGATCTTCGGTCAATTCCAGTTCACGCAGAACGCCCATGCGCGCTAGGAGGCGAACGGTGCGATAGATGGTGGAGAGGCTAATATCTTCACCCACACCGCGGAGACGATGGTGCAGATCTTCCGCACTAAGGTGTTCTCCCTCGGGTAAGTCCTTAAAAACATTGAGAATCGTCTCTCGCTGGGGTGTCATACGGCAGCCCTTGGCATTGAGTTCGGCTCGGAGGGTTTCGGATGAGTATGGTACTTGCCCCGTAGTCATAGGCTGTTTTCAATAATTACCTCTTCTTGAGAATAACATGGCTTAATCAAGAGGCTTCAGCGATGTTGATGTTTTAAGCTCACAATGACATATTCTGTAACGTTGCTTCTGTAAGGTTGCAAGAGTGGGGCATGGCATGAAGGTATTGGTGGGGATAACGGGGGGGATTGCGGCCTATAAGGTTTGCGCTGTGGTTTCGGCCTTGGGGCAGCGATCGCCCTCTGTTCAGGTGGTGATGACCGCAGCGGCAACGGAGTTTGTGCAGCCACTGACCTTGGCGACCCTGGCGCGATCGCCCGTGTACTTGGATCGAGATTTTTGGCAGCCCCATCACGGCAAACCGCTGCACATTACCTTGGCGGAATGGGCCACGGTGATGCTAATTGCGCCCCTCAGCGCCAATACCCTTGCCAAGCTGTCCCACGGGATGGCGGATAACCTGCTGACCAATGTGGTTTTGGCTTCTCGATGCCCGATTTTATTAGCTCCCGCCATGAACACCACCATGTGGGAACAGACGGCGGTGCAGGACAATTGGCGAAAGGTTCTGGACAATCCCCGATTCCATGGGATCGCCCCCACAGCGGGAGTTCTGGCCTGCGATGCGGTGGGGACGGGGCGGATGGCGGAGCCGGAACTGCTGGAGCAGTATCTGTGGTCGTTGGCATGGACGGGGGGGAAACGGGATCTGGCAAATCAAACCGTTCTGGTTAGTGGTGGCGGCACACGGGAATTTCTCGATCCGGTGCGGTTTTTGGGTAATCCGGCGACGGGGAAGCAGGGGGTGGCGATCGCCCTTGCGGCCAGCCATCGGGGAGCAGCGGTGACTCTAGTGCTGGCCAATCCCGATCCAGCATTGGTGCGCCTGGCCAGGGATCAGGGCATCGTGGTTCATCCGGTGAGCAATGCCGGGGCGTTGCAAGACCACATGCATGGGCTATTCCCGGCGGCCGACTATACAGTCATGGCAGCGGCGGTGGGGGATGTGGCCCCCGCTAGCTATGCATCGGTCAAGTTACCTAAGGCGGAGCTGCCCCAGTCCTTGCCCTTGGTGCCCTTACCGGACATTGTGGCGGAACTGGGCGATCGCCGCCGACCCGACCAAACGCTGATTGGTTTTGCCGCCCAGACGGGCACGGAAGCCGATCTCCGCCACCGGGCCCTAGACAAGCTACGCACCAAAAAACTGAACGGCATCGTCGCTAATTGGGTGGATGGGGGCGATCGCGGGTTTGGCAGCGACCATAACCAAGGGATCCTGTTCCTCGACGATAGCACTGAACATCCACTCCCCCATGGCTCCAAGCTGGAACTAGCCCATCGCCTCTGGGATCGGGTTCTTACCCACCAGCGCCCCTGACTTGGCATCAATTCCGTCTCAACGCTTGACGGAGCAACGCCTGCTGCTCAGGACTAAGTTGGCGCATTATTGCCCGTGGATTCTTTTAATTGAAGCTACATAACTTAACGACTTGGTGCTCGATCCTGTTTGGTTGAGGGGAATCCTGATGCTAGGAACTAATGGAACCAATCCCATGGAGCTACCTGTCAACTTTGCCGCCCAAGGCTATGGGGTTATTCGTGAATTAGGAAAAAATCCTGCTGGTGGGCGGGTCACGTACTTGGCACAAACTTCCCAAGGCGAACATGTCGTCATCAAGCAGTTTCGGTTTACTAGGGGAGCCACTTGGGAGGGCTTTAGGACATTTGAGCGAGAGGTGCAAACCCTCAAAGACCTCGACCATCCGGGCATTCCCCGCTATTTGGATGATTTTGAAACCGCAGATGGATTTTGCCTGGTGCAGGAGTACAAACAGGCTCGGATGCTCTCGGAGGTGCGCAACCTGCCGTTGGATGCGACTAAGCGCATTGCCGCCGGTCTGCTGGAGATCTTGATTTACCTCCAGGACTGCACACCGCCGGTCATCCATCGCGATATTAAGCCAGAAAATGTGTTGGTTGATGACAACTTCAACGTGTACCTGATTGACTTTGGCTTTGCGCGGATTGGTAACGGCAGCATTGCCCTCAGTAGTGTGAATGCGGGCACCTTTGGCTTTATGGCTCCCGAACAAATTCGTAACCTGAAACTCACTAATGCCTCCGATCTCTATAGTCTTGGTCTGACCCTCATCTGTGCGATCGCTAGAATTCCCTCCAACGACATTGGCACATACATCGACTGGAACAATCAGTTAGACCACAACAAGATTAATTCCAAGTTAAAAAACTGTAGCCAGCACTTGATCATTTGGCTGCAAAAAATAACGACTCCAAACCCAGCAGAGCGCTTTGCCAATGCCAGAGATGCCTTAGCAGCGCTTAGGGCAATAACCATGCAGCGCTTTGCAAAGGTGAAATTTGTTCCTAGCGCGATCGAACTTGAAGCGCCGGAATGGGGGTGCGTGATCAAAAAGTCTTTGACGATTTGCAATACAACTCCGGGCACAACCTTAGAAGGATATTGGGAGGTAGCCCCCCACTCCAATGATCCCCCCCACACCCCTAATGAACATGCTTGGATTTCCTTTTCCGAGGGAAAGGGCTCTGGTGATGAGGTCACTTATCAGGTGAGCGTTGACACCCGCAAGCTTACCCCTACAAGCTCTGGCAATCGTGAGTTGATATTTCACTGCAACCACGGCATGAGTCAATTCACACTACCGCTTTGTGTTACTACCGGCTGCAACCCCGAGAGTTTCAAATTACCACCATGGGTTTATGTTGTTGAAACATTTTTTATCCTGACCGCATCTCTTCTCGCTTCGCAAGGTTATCGAGAACCCGATTTTTTCATCCTTTTCCTCGTGACAGGATTTGTACTTGCCCTAGGGAAATTTGCTGAACATGCCACAAGCCCCATTATAAATGAAATAGAAATTGTTTACCCGAAATTCACATGGATTGCCCCCATATTACTTTTCGCTACTCTTCTGACTAACTTTGTTTATAGGTTTTTCTTTCTTTTTAGATTTCAAATATCTGAATTGACATTGATAGACTTTTTGTGGCGCCACTTTTATTTTGCTTCTGTTTCAAGCCTCTTTTATCTTTCTTGGGGCTGGCTAGCCCTGGGATCCCGTGTGAGAATGATGAATCTCAGAACTCCCGGGCAGCAGTTGAAGATTCACAGAGTATTTTTTATCCGTATTTTTCTTTCCTCACTTGCATTTGAGGCATTATTCAGTGCATTTTCCGGGGTAACAATTTGCAAGAGACAACTATGTTATCATTATTTTAATTCTTTACTGGATTTATTTAATAATCAACCACAAGGCATTATCTTATTTCTCTCACTTGTGACCTCCGCTCTTTCCTACGTAGTTCCCGTTATCAATCATAGTCGCTGGGTGGCACGCTATCGCAAGGTCAAAGGGCAATTGATTCACCCCTAATCCAATTTGGTTTTTTGGTGATTCGACAGTGATCAACCGGAAAATCACACAAAAAAATAAGCTGCAAATAATTGTTTTCAGATTTGTGATTGAACATTTGGTGTTACAAGAGTCAGAATCAACCGTCAATCATCCATCTATCAACATCTTGCATCTGTTTGCTGCCAAAGCCCACATTCCAAGACGCTATCCCGAAAATTCGGCGGATTTTTCGGCCGGGGTGAGGTCGGATTCATTAATATCGCGGCGCAGGACGTAGCCGTTGGGCCCAACGATCTGGCGGGGCAAGGTTTTCATATCGATCACCTCTTGGGTGGTCATGTTGTAGGTGGTGTAAACGGTGTCGGCCTTGGCCAGGCTAATGTCAATGAGCGTCAGGGTTTTGGTGACCGGTAGGCGGCTGTCTAGCAGGGGGCGGGCCCCCGAACCTAGGGCCCCGGAGTGGAGCAATTGCAGGGTGCCTTTGTGGGCGGGGTAGTAGGCGTGGTGGTGCCCGCTGATGTAGGTGTGGACGCGGTATTTTTCTAGCATTTGGCGGACGCGATCGCCATTTTCGACAATTTCACCGAGGTACTCCCGCCCTACGGCCACGGCATAGAGGGGCAAATGTCCAGTAACGATGCGGAGTTTGGCCCCTTGGGCGCGATCGCTGGCTAGAGCTTTTTCAGCCCAGTCCAATTGCTCTGGCGGAATCCGAGAGGTGGAGGCATCCCAAACCAGGAAGAACACTTCGTCCTGTCCCTGGGCAAATTTTTGGGCAAAGGTGTAAAAGTAGGGAAATCCCGCTTGATCGACAAAATTCACGCCCGTGTCGGCATGGGTGTTCCAATAGGCCCTGGCCAGCTCCCGTTCCTGGGCAAATAGCTCCTTACCGCCTAGCCCAAGGGCTCCGGAGGCATCGTGGTTGCCAATGGTGAAGCCGTAGGGCAGTTTAGCTTTGCGAATGGCTTGGGCAATATTGCGATCAAAAGCCGCCCACATGGCTTCGATTTCGGCGCGGGTGAGGGAGGGAAACTGCCCGGCGACCATATCGCCGCTACACAAAACCAGGTCGGGTTCCCACTGGGGGAGGTATTCCACGGTGCGCAGCACTTCGGTTTCGTAGGTGGTGGAGCCGTATTGGCTATTGAGGTCGCTAATGACCGCAAGGCGCAGATCACCACGGGGGGGGGCAAAGAGTCGTGGGGGGCCGAGGGTTGGGGGTTGCGGGCGATCGGGGCGGAGTTTGGGGGTGGGGTGGGTGTCGCCGCAGAGTCCGGGGTGATTGGGTCCGGGTTGGGGCGGCTAGCGGTGAAATAGCTATGGGCCGCACCGGCGATCATGCCGCCAGTGGTCATTCCAGCCAAGAGGAAAAATTGTCTGCGTCGCATGAACCGTTCGATACCTGCCCTAATGGTGTAGTAAACTGTCGCCCAACGCTTGGTATTGTGCCATGAATCTTGTCAGTGTCATGCTTTTGGCGATCGCCCCCCAGATGCTCCACGGCCGGGATGTGGCATCCCTACCCCAGAGAGTGGTGCAATTGCTCAACCCACCCACGCTGGCCACCAGACCGGGACAGGAGCCAACGGCGGAGCAAGCCACCCAGCAGATGCTGCGCCAGTTGCGGCAGGCGGGCTACCCGGAGGCAGGGCAGGGCATTTGGCTGCAAACCCATGACGGCACCCTGTTATCCCAGCGCCTAGGCACCCAGCCTTTGCCGGTGGCGTCGTTGACCAAAATTCCTACCACCTTGGCGGCGCTCCACGTCTGGGGAGCCGGGCATCGATTTATTACTGAGGTGGCGACCGACGGAGAGCTAGTGGGGGATACCCTGCGGGGTAATCTGATTATTGGTGGCGGCGGTGACCCACTATTTGTTTGGGAGGATGCGATCGCCCTAGGCAATACCCTTAACCAACTGGGCATTCGGCAGGTGCAGGGTGATTTGATCATTCGGGGGCGGTTTCAGATGAATTTCGAGGAGGATCGCCGCGATTCGGCCGCTCGGCTGCGGGAGGGAATCCAGTTCAGCCGTTGGGGGGCCGAGGCCCAAAAGCAGTTCCAGACCATGCCCCGGGGCACCGCCCGTCCGAGCGTGGGTATTAGCGGTAAGACGGTCATTGCCAATCAGCCCCTCACCTTGACTGGTCTGTCCGGCGGATCACCCCCAGTTCGGCTACTGGTGCGCCGTCGTTCTCTACCGCTGTGGCAAATCCTCAAACAGATGAACATCTATAGCAATAACATCATTGCCGATAGCTTGGCGGCGGATCTGGGCGGGGGGACAGCTATTGCCCGCCTAGCGGCGGAGTTGACTCGCATCCCGGCGGCAGAAATCCGGCTAATTAATGGCTCTGGGCTGGGGCAGTCCAACCAGATCTCCCCTAGGGCGACTGTGGCGCTGCTGATGGCTACCCACAACCGGGCCCAGGTGGAGGGGCTGACCGTGGCAGATTTATTTCCCATGGCCGACTGTCGCTGCGGCACCCTAAAAAACCGTACCCTGCCCCAGGGAGCCATTCTCAAAACCGGCACCCTTTCCGATGTCAGCACCTTGGCGGGGGTGGTGCAAACCCGCGATCGCGGCTTGGTGTGGTTCGCTTTAATCAACCGTGGATCGGGAGAGATTGACGTTTTCCATCGCAGTCAAGGGACGGTACTGTCATCCCTCAACCGTCAGTGGGGCAGCGTCCGCACCCTCCAGCCGCTGCCATTTGTTGATGGCGATCGCTCTGAAATTATCAACAGGCCCTAACAACTCCCGTCCCCTATGCGCCTCGGTATTTTTTTCCATAATATTGGCGGCTACCACTTGGCTCGGATTCGGGCCGCAGATGCGGCTTGCACGCAGCGGGGATGGTACCTCCAAGCTGCCCAGATCCAAGCCAGCACCATTGAGCACCCCTGGGGGGACTTTTCGGCTACCGTCCTCACCACTGGCCCCGATGTGCGTCCGTGGCTCGATGACTGGAACCCCGATGTTCTGTTTGTTCCGGGCTGGGGGTTCACCTACTCCCGGCAGGCGCTGCGCTGGTGTCAACGGCAGGGTAAACGGGCGATCGCCATGAGTGAGAGCAAATATGATGATGAACCCCGCCAATGGTGGCGCGAATCCCTCAAGTCCTGGCTCTACATTCGTCATTTTGATGGGGCGATCGTCGGGGGGCAGCAACACAAGGCCTATTTGGAGCGCCTAGGCATGGCAGCCCATCGCATCTTTTTAGGCTACGACGCCGTGGACAACGATCACTTTGCCGCCCCTGTCCCCAGCCCGCC
>JAAUUH010000002.1 GCA_012031145.1 Oscillatoriales cyanobacterium SM2_2_1
ATTCCTGCGATCGTATTGGTGGTGCGTACTTCTCGGGTGTGGCCGGGGATGCCCATGGGGAGATGAAGACGGATCTCAAAAAGCGCGGGATCCCTTCCGCCCAGTGGAGCTTAAGACTCTGAAGGCCGCTTCGGGGGCTAATCCGGGGATGGTGGTCTATCAGGCGATCGCCCCGGGACGGCAACGGCAAACGGGTTCCGCAGAGAATCTCAAGCTGGAGTTTATCAGCGCCACTCAGGCGATCGCCATCCTTGACCTGCTCAACCTGAATGATCGGGTGACGAAGGATTTACGCTATCGCGTCGAGTTGCTCCAGCAGCAGAACGGCACTTGGAGTGTCCAGTGGGTGGGGGTGCGCAACCGTTGTCAGGAGGGGCGGGGGGCTAAGGGCTGGTCTAAGACCCCGTGCCAGTAAGATAGGACGATGAACACCGCAAAACTACCCTTCAGCACCAAGCTGGCCTACGGGGCTGGCGACTTGGGCACGGCGATCGCCGCTAATTTAATCACATTCTTTTTGCTGCCTTTTTTTACGGATATTGCCGGACTCAAGCCCAGTGCGGGGGGAATGATCCTCCTGGTTGGCAAGCTTTGGGATGCGGTTAACGATCCCATCATTGGCTATCTGACCGATCGCACCCGTTCGCCCCTAGGACGGCGGCGTTCTTGGATGGCCTACGCCGCTATTCCCCTAGGGTTATCCTTTCTGGGATGTTGGTGGGTCCCCTTTCCTGGCAACGAGACAGCACTGCTGTGGTACTACGGGGTGATCGCCCTACTGTTTAACACCTTCTACACCGCCGTAAATTTGCCCTACAGTGCCCTGACTCCAGAGCTGACCCGCGATTACCACGAGCGCACCAGTCTCAATAACTTTCGGTTTGCCTTTTCCATTGGTGGCAGTTTGGTGTCAGCGGTGCTGCACCTGCGGATCATTGCTCTATTTACTGACCCGGCCTTGGGGTGGTTGGTGGCAGGGTTATTTTGGGCCGTGATCGTGGTGTTGCCAACTTTTTGGTGTGTGGCTGGTACCCGGGAGCGATATCAGCAGCCCCCCACGGATTTGCCCCTCGGTCAACAGGTGGCGATCGCCTTCCGTAACCGCGCCTACCTCTGTGTGATTGGGATTTACATTTGTTCGTGGCTGGCGTTACAGCTAACGGCAACGATCATCCCCTACTTTGTCACCTACTGGATGCGTCCTGAAAAACCTGGTGAAGTTATTCCCCTAGTAATTTTGGCAGTGCAGGGGATGGCTTTTGTGGGGCTATTTGGCTGGAGTTGGCTTAGCCAGCGCTGGGATAAGCGATCGATCTACGTAGCGGGAATGTCGGTGTGGATTGTGGCCCAGGGCGGTCTGTTTTTGCTCCAGCCCCAACAGATCACAGCAATGTATGCCCTATCGGTGGTGGCGGGGATCGGGGTTTCGGCGGGATACTTAATTCCCTGGTCGATGATGCCCGATGTCATTGAATTGGATGAGCTGGAAACCGGTGAGCGGCGAGAGGGGATTTTCTATGGTTTTATGGTGCTCTTGCAAAAGATTGCCCTTGCCGTTTCCCTCTATGGTGTCGGACTCCTGCTCGATGGGGCAGGCTTCATCTTGCCCCAGAATAATCAGCCGGTTTTGACCCAGCCCCCGGCTGTTTTCGATGCGGTGCGCGCGCTGATTGCCCCACTGCCCGCCCTGCTCCTAGTGGGTGGCATTGCGATTGGAGCCGTTTATCCCATCACTAGGGAGAAATATGCCGAAATTCGGGCCCGGATTGCCGCCCGCAATCAGTCCGCTGCTTCTGAATAATCGCCGCTTTCAACCAATCTGATCCAGCGCTCCCGAAAGGCGGCAGCGATCCGATCCATCCCCACGGAGCGAGAAGCCTTAAATAGGAGACAGTCGCCGGGCTGAACCGCTTGAAGCAGGTTCTGCAGCAAGGTTTCGCGATCGCCAATCCCCCAAGAGGTAGGGATAGAAGCGCCCGCCCCCGTCAGAATGGCATCGGATTCGCCATCGGTAAGCACCACCAAGCCATCGATCCCCAGATGCCCCACGGCTTGCCCCACGCGACTGTGGAGTTCTTGGGAAAAGTCCCCGAGTTCCTTCATCGTGCCGAGAATGGCCCAGCGCCGCTGAGCTGGGGTTTGGGCCAGTAGCTTTAAGGCGCGATCGCCGCTTCAGGGGAGCAGTTATAGGTTTCGTCGAGGATCACCACATCTCCCGGTAGGGCCAGTACCTCGGCTCGGCCGCCCGGCAGGTCAAGATCGAGAAGGCTTCCCGTAGTGGCCTGCCAGTTGAGGTTGAGGGCGCACTGCACGGCCACACCCGCCAAAAAATTCAGGGCATTGTGGCGACCGGGGAGTGGTAGGTGCCAAGTGGTGTCGTCTACGAGAAGGGTTCCTTCTTGCCACTGCCCGCGAATGTCGCCGCTGGTGATGCCATAGGTGAGGGTTCGCCCCCGCCATACTTCGGCGGCGGTTGCCAGGAGCAGTTCGTCTTCAGCATTGAGGATGGCAATGCCCTCGGGGTTCATGGATGCCAAAAGTTCGCACTTAGCCCTTGCGATCGCCTCTTGGGAACCTAAAAGCCCAATGTGGGCGGTGCCAATATTGGTGATCACGCCGATTTGGGGACGGGCAATTTCGGTGAGGCGGGCGATTTGCCCTGCTCCGCGCATGGCCATTTCCACAACGGCAAAGGTGTGCTCCTGGGGATTCAGGCTGAGTAAGGTCTGGGCCACCCCAATGTCGTTATTGTGGTTGGCTTGGCTTTTGTGCACCCTGGCCGGCGAGCCATGGCGGGCAAGCATGGCGGCGATCAGTTCCTTGGTTGTTGTTTTGCCGGCAGAACCCGTAATCCCGATTAGGATGCCTGTAAAGCGCTGACGCTGCCAAGACGCTAGTTGCTGTAGTGCCCACAGCGTATCGGGTACTTGGAGCAGGGGTAGGGGGGGATGCCATCCATTTTGGCTCACCAGCGCCGCGACCGCCCCCTGTTCAATGACCTGGGGGACAAATTCATGACCGTCGAACCGCTCCCCCCGCAGGGCCACAAAGAGATCCCCGGGTTGAATATGGCGGCTGTCGGTGCAAATGCGCCGAATTAATTGAGGTGCGGCGGTGGTCAGATGAAGGGGCAGGGCGGACGTTGCGGTGATCGCATCGGTGAGAGAACCAAAGAAAGGAGCAGTCATGCCGGGGATGAGATTTGCGTTGGGGGCATTGTAGCGTCATGTAGCCGCACCTGCACTTCAAAGATGTCGGCAAACTTTTGCGCCACTAGGAGACGAATTTGGGCGATCGTCCCGTGGGGAATATAGTCCGTCACCTGACCACAGCGTACCCCCGTCAAACCGCAGGGAGTAATCGCCCCAAAGCCCCCCAGATCCATGGTCACATTCAGCGAAAAGCCATGCATGGTTACCCATCGGCGTACCTTGATTCCCATCTGGGCCAACTTAGTGTCGCCATACCAAACCCCGGTTTTACCCAATTGGCGATGGGCTGGAATACCCAAATCCTCCAGTACCCCGATCACCACCGCTTCCAACTGCCGCAAATACCAGTGCAGATCGCATTGGTAAAACCGCAAATTCAGAATGCCATAGCCTACAAGTTGCCCCGGAGCATGGTAAGTTACCTCACCGCCGCGCTCGATCCGCAGGCATTCTGTCCCCGCAGGAGGGCGATCGGGCTCGAAGTGGAGAAACCGGGGATCGGCTCCCTGTCCCAAAGTGTAGACCGGTGGATGCTCAAGGAGAAGCAGGCAATCGGGCAAGTCAGGATCCTCTAGCCGCGCTGCCACCATCTCCTGCTGCCACTGCCAAGCCAAGCGATAGGGAACGGGGCGATCGCCCAGCCACACAGCACAAACCCGCATCAAATGCCAGCATGCCCCATAGCGATCCCCGCCACCAGCATTCCCGTCACCAAAAAGGGTTGGGCACTAGCCTGGTACTTGACATCATTTTTAAGGGGATCCCGCAGGAAATACATGTCCTGAAAGGTGATCTGGGGCAACACCAGCAACACCACCACACTAGCCAAGAGCTGCTCGCCGACCGTCACTAAGTAAAGT
The DNA here is from genome assembly GCA_012031145.1 of Oscillatoriales cyanobacterium SM2_2_1. Taxonomy (GTDB): domain Bacteria; phylum Cyanobacteriota; class Cyanobacteriia; order Pseudanabaenales; family Pseudanabaenaceae; genus UBA999. The sequence continues at coordinate 4,073 of JAAUUH010000002.1, forward strand.
GCTACCCCAACCTGAAACACATCGATCATGACCGCGGAAATTAGCGCTGCGGTCTGCACCCCAAACATGACTGGCAGGGATTGCAGCCCTAGGGTGCGATCGCCCTCCACGCTCTTGAAATCATTTACCACGGCGATTCCCAGTCCTGCCAAGCTGTAAAAAAGTGTTAGCCAAACCACTGTCCAGGTCAGGTGCCCAAACAGGGCATGCCCAGCCCACCAAGGCAAGGCGATATAGCTAGAGCCAAGGGCATAGTTTCCCAGCCAGCCATTTTGCTTCAGCTTGAGGGGCGGTGCCGAGTAGATGTAGGCTAATACCGCTCCTCCTAGGGCCGTGGCCAAAATCGAAGGATAGCGGTGCCCCGCCCACAGATCCAAGATCCCCGCCACCGCGATCCCCACCAATAGCAATACCCAAATTTGGATGATCACCTGCCCCAGGGGAATCGCGCCCGACGGAATTGGGCGGTAGGGTTCGTTAATGGCATCGATCTCGCGGTCATAAAAATCATTCAAAGTCTGGGTATAGCCCGCCAGCAAGGGCCCCGACATCAACATACAGGTTAGGGAGCGCAGCACATCCTCTAGGGACCAGGTGAAATTCCCCGACGATGCCGCCCCGCATAGGACGCCCCACATCAGGGGGATCCATGTAATTGGCTTCATCAACTGCAAACGAAGTTTCCAAATCGAGGTCTCCTTAATGTCGGCACCTTTCATACCTAGCAGTTGCCGTGCCTGGGCCTCTTTTGTTGTTCCAGGAGTTGCTTCGGGGGTTTGTTCGGCCATGGGGATTTGTATCTTTTCTTTGCATTATTCTACAACCGATAGCAACAGCAAATTCTCTACTCCCGTTCTGCGGACTGGGGCGGTGAACTCGGGGGACAGTTCGAGGGCTGTGATCCTTAAGCTGTTAAATACCTCACGGCGAAAGACTCGCCCCTAGGCTGTAAAAGTTTGATGGGCACGGTCATGCTGATGCTCCAGGGCTCCTAGCTTGAATTGATGACGCTCCCTGAATGGCGGTGGTGATTGAGACTAGGAGCGTGCTTCCAGGGAATGGAACAGTGACTCCCTTGCCTCATGAATTGATAAAAAGATGGGCTAAACCAATGGCGGTAGCGGCACCGATCGCGGTGTTGATGCCATTAACCACCTCATTGGTCAGCCAGGGGTAGCGCTGTTGGAGGGTGGCCCCTAGGATGCTTTCACAGGTGGTGGCCAACTGGGCTGCCAGCAGGCAGATCACGCCGTCAGTGGGGGAGATAACTTGGAGGCTGTATCCCAAAAGGGCGATCGCCATAGCACCGCCAACTCCGGCAAGGGTTCCTTCGAGACTAACGGCTCCCTCTGTTCCGGCGGGAACCGGTTGGAGGGTGGTGATCAAAAAAGTCCGCCGGCCATAGGCCTTACCCACTTCACTGGCAGTGGTGTCGGCTAACTTGGTACTCAAGCTGGCGGTGTAGCCAAGCCACCAATAGGGAGCAGGACTCAGGAGATAGCCTAGGGCGCAGAGGGCAGCGGTGAAGGCCGAACCCCAGAGATTTTCTGGCCCCCGGGCTCCGTCCCGCTTTTCAGCGATACCCTTAGCAGTCTTAATATCTTTACCGATACGGGTGACAGCGGAGCCGAGCACCAGATACCCCACAATAAGGGCGTACCCCCTAACCCCGAGACACCCCCAAACCAGAATCCCCAGCCCCCAAGCATGGAGAATCCCGGCGGTCGTCAGGACAATGCGGGGCAGAAGTAGGGCGATCGCCCCTAAAGTCGTATTTAGGGCAATGGCGACGAACCATGGATTGGTGATAAGCAGGGAGAGAGTGGGGTGTGCCATAGGGATGGGTTCAGGGAAATCAGGCAAGCTAGAGCACCCGGTCAAAGGTGCGGTACTGAATGGCTTCGGCGAGGTGGGTGGTGGTCAGGGCATCACTCTGGGCTAGGTCGGCGAGTGTTCGGGACACTTTGAGGAGGCGATCGGTTGCCCGCGCCGACAACCCCAACTGTTTGATCGCCCGTTCCAACAGAGTGCGGCTAGGTTCATCTAACCCACACCACTCCCGCAAATGGGCGGACTGCATTTGGGCGTTGCAGTTAACTTGGTTGAGGTGGGCAAATCGCTGTTGCTGGAGCTGCCGTGCCGCCTCCACCCTCTGCCGCACCGCAGCGGAGCGCTCTCCACCGGGCGATCGCGTCAGTTCTTCAGGCTTAAGCCGCTGAACGGCCACCTGCAAGTCAATCCGATCCATCAACGGCCCCGACAGCCGTGCCCAGTACTGCTCCCGCTTGCGTGGGGAACAGGTGCAGGGGTGTACTGAATCGCCAAAATAGCCGCAGGCACAGGGGTTGGTGCTGGCCACCAGCATAAACTGAGCCGGAAAGGTGACCGACTGGCGGGTGCGCGAAATTGATACATAGCCATCCTCAAGGGGCTGGCGCAAAAACTCCAGCACCTCCCGCTTGAATTCCGTGAGTTCATCTAAAAAAAGCACTCCGTGGGAGGCCAGGCTAATTTCTCCTGGTCTGGGAAAACCGCCCCCACCAACTAAGGACGGCCCCGACGCCGAGTGGTGCGGACTGCGAAAGGGGCGATCGCTCACCAGACCCTTTCCCTTCAGTAAGCCCGCTACGGAATGAATTCGGGTTACTTCAAGGGCTTCGGTAAAGGTCATTGGCGGTAAAATCCCTGGTAAACGGCGCGCCAGTAAGGTTTTACCTGAGCCGGGAGGACCGACAAAAATCAGATTGTGCCCCCCTGCTGCCGCAATTTCGAGGGCACGACGGGCGTGGTGCTGTCCCTTAACATCCGCCAGATCTAAGGCTGCTGCCATCGCTGGGGAAGGAACCATTGGTTGCGTGCTAACAGAGGCAGAAAACTGCTGCGGGCAGGACAAAAATGACACCACTTCCGTCAAGCTACTAAGCCCATAAACCACTAACCCTTCGACTAGGGCTGCTTCTTGAGCATTTTCTTGGGGAACAATGATGGCTCGAATCCCTTGGCTTTTTGCCGCCACGGCAATGGGCAGAACCCCCGTAACCCCGCGCAGACTGCCATCGAGGGATAGCTCGCCTAGGAACAAATGATCTCCAAGCAAGTGGGGATCGGCTTGCTCTGAGGCAGCTAGGATGCCAAGGGCGATGGGCAAATCAAAACTTGGGCCTTCCTTGCGTAGATCGGCTGGGGTGAGGTTGACCACAATTCTCCGCATGGGAAAGGCAAAACCAGCGTTCTTAATGGCCGCCTTCACCCGTTCCTTACTTTCTTGAACGGCGATGTCGGGCAGCCCCACTACAGCAATAACTGGAAGCCCGGCGGAAACATCCACCTCAACACCGACTTGGATAGCATCTATACCAAGGACAGCCGCACTCCAAATCCGCGATAGCAACGTTCTGGCTCCGTCGTGGGGATTACGCCAAGATTATGACATCCTAGAAGCCCCGGGCTAGCTCCTGCTTCATGATGTTTTTCATCAGTTCCTGCTGATTGAGGTAGAGCAGATGCAATTCCATCAAAAGCTTTTTGGCCGCATCGGCTTCAAGATCCTTCACCTGTTGGCAAAAAATGGAGTGGACGAATTGCTTTTCTAGGGAGAGGTCGCTCATGGGTTGGTTACCAGGGATTAGTAAACGAAACTTAACAAACTTTGTGCCGGGCCGTCGATATCCCAAGAGGACGATCCCTGTCCTAGCCACTTTTGGCGAATCCTGGGGCTGTTTCCAGTGGTTTCCAATAGTTGATTGAAGAGGAGTATGCCTTCCGGCGGAAGGATCACGGAAAGAAGGCTAGGTGAGCGCCTGTCCTCTCCCGTTCCCGAGCAGGGTGGAGAGTGGGCCCGATCTACACCCCAAGATAAGGCGCGTCATTAATTCTAGGGAGAAGCTCTGCGGGATAGGCGTTATCGTGCCCGTCAAATTTTGCAGGCTGGGGCTGAACCGTCCGCCGTGGCAGCATTTGATAGCATAATGATGGCGCTACCTAGGGATTAAGGGCTTGACGATACCACTGAGGTCCATCTTGTCCATAGTGCCAACGGTTTTGGGGATCGCCCCGCAGTTGCAGGTGATCGACCCATAGAGGTTCCAGGAGCAAAACCACAAAGGTGGACAGGGGACTTTGGGCATCGGTGGGGGGGAGATCAAAGGCTCGGGACTCTACCCGGGGCGCACCCGGTTGGGGGTAGGTGAATTGCGATCGCCGGCCGGGGAAAGGTCGTGCCAAGCTTGGTGCCACAGGGGGTGGGGATGGGTATGGCCCAGGGCAGTGATTGCACCATGGATGCGAAATTGCTCCCGGCTTTTTTCAAAGTACCAACATACTTCGGCGCGATCGCAATGGCGAAGTTCCCCAATTTTGCGGCTGCGGCTGTCGGTCACAAATTTGAGGCGATTGCTGCCCTCAACGAACCCACGGAACACGACGGTGCGGTTGGCGGGATGGCCTTCTGGGGTGACGGTGGCCAACTGAACATAGCGGGACTGGGGTTGCCCGCGATGGAGGTGCAGGGACTTAGCGAGGGGCGATCGCCAGGGAGCCAGTCCTAGGGAATTTGCTGCATCATCAACCATTGGCGAATTTCTCCATGGACGCGATCGGGAACTTCGTCGTGGGGACAATGGCCCATACCTTCCAGGGTGACCAAATGCCCGTAGGTCATTTGCTCTAGGAGGCGCGGGGCTTCGCGGTAGGGAATGGCATAGTCTTTGGTGCCCCAGAGCAGCAACACTGGGATCCGCAGCTTACCTAGGGCGGCCCGCAGGCTGGGGGAATAGCCGGGTGTGCTCAAGCTGGTACTCAGACGGATAAACGCTTCTGACGCATCGGGGTCACGGGCCGGTTCGGCAATTAGGTTAATCAGTTCCTGATCCACTCGGGTGCGATCGCCCACGTAGATGGCCTGTTCTAGGGCGGTGCGAATCGTCCGGGGGCGGCGCACTTGGGCAAAAATGAGCTTGCCAACGGTACGCAATACCAGCCATTCCATCACCCGCTTTAGGGGTCGCAGGGGACGGGGCACCAGGTCTTCCAATGCCTGTAGGTCTGGCAAACTGATCACCACAGCGCCACAAACCATCTCTGGATGACGGGAGGCGGCGATCGCCACTACTAGGGCCCCTAGGGAGTTGCCCACCAGCACCACCGGCCGGGCGATCACCTGCCGCCAGAACTGATAGACCTGCTCGACCCACAGTCCAATACGATACGTGTGGGCGGGCTTGCTGGAGCCGCCGAACCCCAGCAAATCGAGGGCAAAGACCGGTCGATCTTGGGAAAAATGGGCTAAATTTGCTCGCCAGTGGTTTCCCGACACCCCAAATCCATGGATGAATACCATTGGCGGGCGATCGCTGTCCGATGGCAAAAAGGCATAACGAATGCGCCAGCCCCGCCAGTACCAATCACGGTAGTTTAGGTGCGGTAAGAACATATTCAGATACTATTTGTCCGCCAATCACATGCTCCCGCAGGATACGCTCGATCACAGACTCTGTCACCGAATGGTACCAAACCCGATCAGGATAGATTACCAGAATCGGCCCCGCCAAGCAAACCCGCAGGCAATTGGCCTTCGTCCGAAATACCCGATCGCCCAACTGCAGCTCCGTAATTCGGCGTTTGAGATAATCCCACACTGCCAAACTATGCTGGCGATCGCAACACAGGGGTTTTGACTGGTCAGCACAGAGAAACAGATGCCGCTCAATTTGCGGCAAATGCAGGGACTGCACCCGCGCTGCCAATTGCTCCGCCATTGATATCTCTGTCAGCACATCTACTGATTCATCGGCTTGGTCTGTCATTTAGCATTTACCACCAACACCACCCCCATCATAATCAGGAATACCCCAACCAACCGCAGCGGCGGCAAGGGCTCGCCAAAAAAAAACGCCCCGCCCACCACCGTAAAGATGTAACTTACCGAGATCAGGGGAGCGGCGATACTGAGGGGGGCCCGGGAGAGCACCACAATGTAACCTGCCGCCGATATGCCATAGAGGGATAAACCGCCCCAGATAAATGGATTGAGGACAATGACCCAAAACTTGTCTGCCAAATCTCCCAGGGCGATCGCCCTGAAGGACAGGGCCCCCGCTTTCAGCAGAAACTGGCCCCCGATGCTCAACAGAATTGCTGTAATGTGCAGCGCTAGAATTGCCGGGCTCACACCGCCACCGCAGTTGGCGAGTGGAAGGAAGCCAGAATGCGATCGCTGATCTGCCCACTGGTTAGACCCAGATCCGCAAAGGACTCCTGGGGGGCCGCATGATCCACCAATATATCCGGTACACCAATCCGCTGTACCGACACCACCACCCCGGCATCCATGAGCCCTTCTAGGACGGCTGAGCCGAAGCCGCCGACCACACAGCCTTCCTCAAGGGTCACCACCCGTCCAATTTTTTGGGCCAGGGGCACGATGAGGTCTAAATCCAGGGGCTTGGCAAATCGGGCATTGACCACCGTTGCCTGCACCCCGTGCTCCCCTAGGATCTCTGCCACCTGCAGGGCCGGATAGACCATCGAGCCATAGGCCAGGATCAATACGTCCCCGCCGTCCCGCAGAACCTCGCCCTTGCCAATGGGCAATGGCTGCCAGCCATCCTCGAGCAAAGGCACGCCATGGCCGTTGCCACGGGGGTAACGCATGGCGATCGGTCCTGGGTGTTGAATTCCTGTCACCAGCATCTGTTGCAGTTCTGCCTCGTCCTTGGGAGCCATCAAAACCATATTGGGAATACAGCGTAGATAGGCGATGTCGTACATACCCTGGTGGGTGGGCCCATCCGCACCCACAATCCCGGCCCGATCCAAGCAGAAAAAGACCGGTAAATTCTGGATGCAAACATCATGGATAATCTGATCGTAGGCCCGTTGCAAAAACGTTGAATAAATGGCCGCGATGGGTCGCATCCCTTGGCAGGCCATCCCCGCCGCCAAGGTCACCGCATGTTGCTCGGCAATACCAACATCTATATATTGCTGGGGTAATTGGGTCTGTAGCCTATCCAACCCTGTTCCCGTGGCCATAGCTGCCGTAATTCCAACAATCCGGGGATCACCCTCGGCCAGTTTCACCAGTGTTTCGCCAAATACCTTGGAATAACTGGGAGGTTTCGGCTTGGTCGAGGTGCTGGATTTAGCTTTGCCCGTCTCCAAGTCAAAGGAGTTTTGGGCATGGTAAGTGACGCGATCGGCTTCCGCATATTTGTAGCCCTTACCCTTGGTGGTCACCACATGCACCATTACCGGCCCGTGGAGTTGATGGGCCATAGATATGGTACTGATCAGTTCCCGCAGGTTGTGGCCATCAATAGGGCCAATGTAGGTGAAGCCCAGCTCTTCAAACACCGCCCCCACCTTATTGGGCAGGACGGTCAGAATCTTGAGGTTGTCTTTGATCCGCTCCAATTCAGGACTGATGCTCTGCCCTACAAAGGGGATTTGCTTGATCTGCTCCTCTAAGTTGTCCTTGAGGAACTGCATGGGGGGCGACAGGCGGAGTCGGTTGAGATAGCGGGGAATCGCGCCAACATTAGGGGAAATTGACATTTCATTGTCGTTGAGCACCACCAGCAGATTGGTCTTCGGTAGGTGCCCAGCGTGATTAATCGCCTCAAGGGCCATCCCGCCAGTCAGGGCCCCATCGCCAATCACTGCCACACATTTGTAATTCTCACCCTGCAAGTCCCGGGCGATCGCCATCCCCAGGGCCGCAGAAATACTCGTTGAGGCGTGTCCTGCACCAAAGTGATCAAAGGGGCTTTCGCACCGTTTTAGATAGCCAGCAACGCCACTTTTTTGCCGCAGGGTGTGAAATTGGCCATAGCGCCCCGTAATCAGCTTGTGGGGATAGGCCTGATGCCCCACATCCCAAACTACGCGATCACGGTTTAGATCTAAAGTCTGGTATAAACCGAGGGTTAACTCCACCACGCCTAGCCCAGGTCCCAAATGCCCGCCTGTTGCGGCAATGGTTTGTAAATGCTTTTCACGGATTTCTTGGGCGATCGCTTCGAGTTGAGAAATAGATAGACCGTGCAACTGATTGGGGTGCACAATTTCGCTTAATCGCATATCAGATAGTTCTTGGTCGTAATGGATCTAGTCTACTACCTAGCCCCGGCTACGGTTGCAGTTACATTTCTTAGCCTTTGGCAGCCACCAGCGGCTGCATCACATAATCTTGGGCATTCTCTTTATTTCAGCACTACTCAAGGAACGATGGCGCAGCATGACGCTATGACTTTGGGCTGACGTCAGCTTTTGCGAGCTAGAAAGATAGGACGGGACGTGAATTGGAGTGGGTCATCCTAACTGTGGGTGTATTCCCTGAGTGTTCTTTAGGAATGCATGGACTCCCATAGCAGCGAACTAATGGTGCAGCGAGACCTAGGCTTATCTTTAAGGAACGCTATTGATTTTTGGCGAAAATTATTTGAATGCGATCGCGCGAGGAATTTGTTTGATGACCAGGGAAGAACTTAGCAGCCTCCGCGACCAAATGTATCGATTAAACCTACTCATCAAACATACTGATTAATCTCAACAATCATCAGTTGCCAACTCTAGATTTCAGTCGTCAACTATAGCTATATTCGGGTAGGTTCGGAATTTAAGTGAAAGGGGTTTGGGGGCTGCGCCCCCAGCCAGGGGTTTCATCCCTGCACCCCGTCCTAACCAAGTTATTTGCAGCTATATCTTCCAGGGATTGGTACTCTATGATTCCTGGGAAAATCGCCTAAAGCTCCTCTTCCTTGCAACAGAATCAGGGGCTTTAACTATTACTGGGATTGGCGCTGCTGCTGTAGCTCACGGAAGGCAGTCTGGAAATCGGCGCTAGTGACTTCAAGGGTTTCGGGACTGATTTGACCGCTGTCCTGCTGGCGGCGGATGGCAAAAATGGCGGCGCGATTGCTCAGTAAGGCTAGGTCAGCACCGTTCCATGTCTCGGTTTGTGCAGCCCAGTAGGTAAGGTCAAGGTTGGCGGCAAGGGGGCGAGCTTGGTTGTGAATCTGGAGAATGGCGAGGCGGCTGCCATGGTCTGGCAGTTCTACGGGTAGATGGAGTTCAATGCGCCCAGAGCGCAGGAGGGCCGGGTCAATGGCTTCGCGGCGATTGGTTGCTGCAATCACCAATAGGGGCGTGTCTATCCCAATGCCGTCGAGTTCACTGAGCAGTTGCCCCAGGACGCGATCGCCCACGCCCCCATCCCCCACAGTGCCCCGGGCAGGAGCTAGGGTGTCGAGTTCATCTAGAAAGATCACACAGGGGGCAACCTGCCGTGCTTGGGCAAAGAGGTGCTGCACCGCCTGCTCGGAGGCTCCAACCCATTTCACCATGAGATCGGAGGCGTGGACAGCGATGAAGTTGGCCCCAACAGCAGTGGCTACAGCCTTGGCCAGGAGAGTTTTGCCACCCCCCGGCGGGCCATAGAGCAAAATGCCCTTGGGTGACCGTGCGTCCATGCGGGCAAAGAGTTCGCTTTGGCTAAATATGCCGGCGATCGCCTCCTGGAGGGTTCGTTTAGTAGGTGCTAGTCCGCCAATGTCCGACCAGGAAACCTGGGGAATCTCTGGGGTTTGGGCTGTGCGGAGGAGGGAGGGCTTGGTCGATTTTAGGGCTGCTGCAAAATCTGCTGCATTAACTTGCAACTGGGGGAGCTGGTCGGCGGCTGGCAACTGGCTCAGGTCGGGCACCTGGCGGCGAAGCGCATTGAGGGCCGCCGTTTGGCAGAGCCCCTTGAGGTCAGCACCCACGTAGCCGGGAGTGCCATCGGCTAGGGCTTCAAGGTTGACGGTGTCAGCAACGGGCATGGGGCGGGTGAGCACTTGGAGAATTTCTAACCGGGCTGGGCGATCGGGGATGGGAATGGGGAGTTCGCGGTCAAAGCGACCGGGTCGCCGCAGGGCAGGGTCGAGGGCTTCCGGGCGGTTGGTCGCCCCCAGGACGATCACCCCTTGGCTGGGTTGGAAGCCGTCCATTAATCCTAAAAGCTGAGCTACGAGTCTTTTTTCCACCTCTCCCTCGACGCGATCACGCCGGGGCACGAGGGCATCCAACTCATCGATAAAAATCAAACAGGGAGCCTGCCGCTGGGCTGCTGTAAACACCTCCCGCAGATTGGCTTCCGCTTCACCGTAGTACTTGCTGACTAACTCGGGGGCCAGAATCGATAAGCAGGGGACGCCAAGGGCTTGGGAGAGCGATCGCGCCAATAGGGTTTTACCGGTTCCTGGTGCCCCAACCAGCAGAATTCCCCGGGGAGGCTGTAACCCCAACTGCCGCAGCACATCGGGGCGTTTCAGGGGCAGGGCTACCCATTCTTGGAGTTGCTGCCAAATGGGCCCTAAGCCGCCAATCTCAATGGGGTCGGGGGGCTGATTTTGAGACTGATCTGAGGGAACTCGCGGATTAGTACCCCTGGGCTCAGGGTTCTGGGGGCGAGGAATATTGCCACGACGGGGAATGCTTGACAACGGCCGGGTGGAAACCTGCATTTGGGTTTTGATCTCACCGCTCTGCACCTTCTCCTCTAGTTGGGCCGCTAGCTCTAGGATCTGGTCAAAGTTGAGTAGCTGTTGTAGTTCCCGCAACACATTGCCGTCCCCTGTCATAGGTATCCCTCCGGTGTTGCTGTGATGATAGCGCCTTTGCTGGCGATTGCCCCAATTCAAAAGCCATCAAGGCCGGGACGCAAAGAAACCCGCTGGCGAAACACAGAAGAAAGCCGCTAGCTTTTCGATAGGTTCACGGGTGAACTGCCGCTTGCCCGTCAGAATTTCCGAAACGATGGATTCGGTTTTAAAAACAGGAATGAGATCCTTTTGCTTCAGATGCGATCGCCCATCAGTACCTTAAGTAATTCCAGTCCGCATATATCGGAAATTGAAACATGGCGTTCCTCATATTCATGAATTAGGGTACCTAAAACGTCAAGATAGTCTGATTCCGCAGGCGAGAGTTCATCGGCATCAAGCAGGGTATCTAGAACCTCTTGGGTGGCGCGATACGCTTCCTCCGTCCTGATCGGTCTGGGAGGGAAACTTTGCAATAGCTTGAGATACTCAGATCTATAGATATAGCTATTTCTGATTTATTTGAGACAATCTCGCCCTCACCCCCGCCCCTCTCCCATAAAGGGCGAGGGGAGTAATAGTACTCAAAACAACTATAATTGTGTCACTCTTAATTAAATTGACTATACTTTCAGCTTCACCCATATCTTGGCACCTTAATACATCGCACACACACAACTATCAGGGAACAGGAAACGATAATACTCAGGTTCGCCTTCGCCCCCGAGAAATCAGGATTTCAACGGTTCCAGTTATCTGTTTTCCAAGAATTTTGATCGTGTTCACTAGGGGTGAGAATGTGACGATTGAATATTTTTTATATCTAAAATCTTTCAGAGTAATCAAGCGATGATTGTTGCCACTGATATTGAATATCGTAAACTTTTGAACCTGGTCTGCTGCCGGAAAAACCTGTCGCAATTCCGCAAAATTTTGCCACTTTGCGTCCGTCGTCAACTTATATAGTCATTCTAAATAGCTGTGAGACAGTTGGAATCCTTGGAAATATCACCTGAAGCAGGCTGAATTGTCTCGTTTTTATTTGAAATGACTATACCAAGCACGCAGACTGCTGTCAGCATTGACATGAATTTTTGCAAATTCTGTGATGTGTCTTTTCGAAATGATGTGCATATTTTTTTACAAAAGTTAGCGTTGGTCATAGCCTTCTCCTTTAAAGTCTCTGTAATATTTAAAATCTCTGTAATAGTAAATATTTTGCGGGTGTAATTTAATAATTAAGGAATTAATAGAGTACGAACTTAGCAAAATGCGAACCTGCACCTATCGCGCCTCTTTTCATCAAAAGAAGGATGGAGCGGGCACGGAACGCCATAGCACTGTCTGCGTCTGCTAAGCTTCGCCCTATAATTGCCTAAAGCTGAAGTGATGTCCCCGCCACCGATGAAGCCCATCCAAACCATGCTGTCCCAAGCCACCCAAATGGCCAACCATGCCTCGGTGGTGATTCGGATGCGGCTGAACCCAAAGGCACGGGTGCCTAAGCTGGAAGTCCGGGCTGAGGCCGACGCTCCCACTGTGATCCATGAGCTCGTGGGTGATCATTACACCCTGGGGCGCAGTAGCCGCTGCGATATTGTGGTGCAAACGCCCTTGGTGAGCCAGATCCATGCTGAGCTAGTGCGGGACTCTCAAAAGCGCGGAGCAGGATTTTTCCTGCGGGATAAGGATTCGACCAATGGCATTTACCGTCAGCGTCAAAAGGTGACCGCGGTGCCCCTGCGCCACAACCTGCGCCTGACCTTGGGTCCGCCGGAGTTGCAAGCCGCGCCAACTCTGCGGTTTATCGATCCGCCGCCACTTTACCTACGGGTGCTGAAATGGACGGGAATTGGGATTTCTGGGGCGATCGCCACGGTAATTGCCGCCATGGTTTTAGAACTTCAGCGGGTACCAGCTCTGCGACCACTGCCGGTCTCCCAGCAGGGCCCGGTGGAAGTGCTCGATGGCGAGGGGCGCGACATTGGCCCCGATGCCATTGCCCGACACACGGAGGCAAGGGAGTTAGGAGAATTTGGCGAATTCTTACCCAAGGCAGTGGTTGCCTCCGAGGATACAGCCTACTACTGGCACATTGGTGTCGATCCCTTTTCGGTGCCGGGCGATCATTATGAACGTGCGGGCAGGACGGCTGAGGGAGGGGGGCAGCACCATTACCCAGCAGTTGGCCCGCAATTTGCTCGGCAGTAGCTACGTCGGTCGGGAGGACTCGGCGGGGCGAAAGTGGCGGGAAGCGGCGGCGGCGATCAAGCTCAATTTCACCTACTCCAAGGATGAGATCCTGACGATTTATCTCAACCGGGTCTATTTGGGAAATGGGGTCTATGGCTTCCAGGATGCCGCCCGGCTTTATTTTGGTAAGTCCCCCCGGGAGTTGGATCTGTCGGAGGCGGCGACACTGGTGGGGATTTTGCCGGAGCCAGAAACGGCCAATCCTTTTCGCAACAAAAACCGCGCTTTGGAATATCGCGATCGCGTCTTAAATCGCATGGCCGATCTGGGGATGGTGCCTCGGGAGGAGACGGAGCGGGCACGGCGTTCGATTCTGCGGCTTAAGGAGGAAAACAAGACCGAATTGCAGGGGACGATCGCCCCCTACTTTTACAGCTATGTCTTTGAGGAGCTAGAGCAACTGCTGGGCGATCGCTTTGCTCTGGAAGGGAACCTGATTGTCGAAACCAATCTTGACCCCAACATGCAGCGAGCCTCTGACCGAGCCGTGCAAACAGCGATTCAACAGCAGGGGCGCGCGGCGGAGTTTTCCCAGGGGGCGATCGTCACGGTGCGCCACGACACGGGTGAGATTGTGGCCATGACTGGCGGCCGGGACTATCGCGCCAGCCAGTTCAACCGGGCTACCCAGGCTCGGCGTCAGCCCGGCTCCACCTTCAAGCTCTTTGCCTATGCTGCGGCGGTAAATCAGGGCATCTCCCCCTTTACCCCCTTTCCCTGCACCGGTTATTTGGGCGTGGTGGGCTGTCGTCGGGGCAGTGGTGCAATCGACATGGTAACGGGTTTTGCCCTCTCGGAAAATGTGGTGGCCCTGCGGGTGGCGGAAGCGGCCGGTCTGGGGAATGTCATCCGCACGGCCCGCTCCCTGGGGGTTACCTCCGAACTCAAGGAAGACCGCAACCTTGCCCTCGGCGGCTTTGAGGTCAGCATGCTGGAGATGGTGGGGGCCTATGGGGCGATCGCCAACAACGGCGAATATATCAAACCCCACGCCATCCGTCGCATCCGGGATAGCGCCGATTGCCAAGACCGCAAACGCCCCGAAACCTGTCGGGTGATATTCGACGCCCAACAGGATCTCAGACCCCGACGGGCCCTGTCGGGTGATATTGCGGCGGCGATGCAGGAGATGATGCGCCAGGTGGTCTCCTCGGGGACGGGCACGGAGGCCCAAATCCCCCAAGCGGCCGTTCAGGGCAAAACCGGCACGACCGACAATGCCCGCGATCTTTGGTTTATTGGCAGTGTTCCCAGCCGACAGCTAACCGCCGCCGTTTGGCTGGGCAATGATGAGGGTGTCACCAATGGCAGCAGTGCGATCGCCGCTTCGGTCTTTCATCTGTTCCTCAGTCGGGCATTGGACTAAACCTAGGATTATTGGAGGAACGCCCTGCGGGAACCGCCCAAGGCTGGGTTGCAGGGATTCCAGGATGCGGTTTTACGGTTCCGAACTAGGGTTTTATGATTCTGGTCTGAGGTTTTGCGATTCCAAGATGCGGTTTCGTGGTTCCGATCTGAGGTTTTGTGATTCCTAGGCGTCGCTTCCCGATGCCAGGGAGCGGGTAAAGGGGAGAGAAGCGATCAATCGGCTGTCTTGGACGGGCAATCTAACAGGCAATCTAAAGGTGGGCGACAAAGTCCCGCAGGCGATCGCACCCCCGGCGGATTGTCTCCAGATCCGTAGCGTAGGACAGGCGCACCGTGTCATCCCGACCGAAGGCCACACCGGGAATGATTGCCACCTGTTTTTGCTCTAGGAGTCGCTGGCAAAACTCGAGGGAGGTCATCCCCAAGGCCCCCATATTGGCGAAGATGTAGAACGCCCCATCGGGCTTGGCACAGGTGAACTGGGGAATGCTGGTGATCATCTGATAAATCACTTCCCGCCGCTCAGCAAAGGCTTGACGCATGGTCTCCACACAGTCCTGGGGGCCGGTCAGGGCCGCTACTGCCCCAAATTGGGCAAAGGTACAGACATTGGAGGTGCTGTGCCCCTGGAATTTAGTTGCGGCCTTGATTAAATCGCGATCGCCCGCCAGATAGCCAATGCGCCAGCCGGTCATGGCATAGGCCTTGGCAAAACCACTGCTAATAAATGTCCGGGTCAATAGCTCAGGACTGACCGCACCAATACTGAAGTGCACGGCATCGTCGTAGATGATTTTCTCGTAAATCTCATCGGAAACCACATGCACCTGGGGGTGTTCCATCAGTACCGCCGCGATCGCCCGCACTTCCTCCGGGGAATAAACCATTCCCGTGGGATTACTCGGTGAGTTAAGCACAAATAGCTTGGTTCGCTCTGTCATGGCCGCCGCCAATTGCTCGGGCGTGATCTTATAGCCGTGGCGCTCCTCCGTTGGCACTATCACCGGCACACCCTGGGCCAGCTTGACCATCTCCGGATAGCTAACCCAGTAGGGTGAAGGAATAATCACCTCATCTCCGGCACTAAGCAGCGCCATCATCAAGTTATACAAAGAGTGCTTGCCCCCGTTGGTCACCAATACCTGATCGGCTGTGAAGGGCAGTTGATTGTCGCGGTTGAGTTTTTCGGCGATCGCCGCCCGCAAGGTGGGTTCTCCGGCGGCGGGACCATAGCGTGTTTTCCCCTGATCTAGGGCTGTCTTGGCCGCTTCACGGATGTGAATGGGGGTGTCAAAATCAGGCTCACCAGCACTGAAACTACACACATCCACGCCTTCTGCCCTAAGAGCCTTGGCCTTTGCATCGATGGCCAAAGTCAGAGAGGGAGAGACTAAATCGATCCGATCTGCTAGCTGCATGGATAACGCTGAATTTTTTGACGTAGAGCAAAGCATATCAAACTTCAACGGCAGGGTAGGGCGCTACGTCAGGAATCCTTTAACTTTTTGGCGGCTCCAGATCGCGGGGAAAGCCTTTAATTAAGCCGCTTTCAATCATCAAACCCACCCCGGCATTAATCACAATCAGGCTGAGGGTGCCGGGCCAAAACCATTCCCCACCCTGGATTTTGGTCGCCAGTGCCTCCCCAAACAGGCACAACCCCAAGGGAAACAGCAGAATCCCCACTTGGGCCTTAAGATACCAAAGCAATTTGCGGTTCACAGTTGGTGATGCCAAAGGGATAGAACACAATCGATTTTGCCATAGGGGCGATCGCCCAAGCAATCACTTGGCACAGGAGCCCGGCTCTGAAAGCCAACCCGTGCTCTTGAACCTCGGCAGTTCGTATAGGTATATTCGGGTAGGTTCGGACATCGAAGGAAAGGGGGTTGGGGCCGCAGCCCCCAACCCCCGTCCCAACTAGGTTATCAATAGCTATATTTACAGCTCTACCTACGCCAAGCCAAGAATCGAAGACAAGCGATCGCCGCCCCATGCTTGACTCAGCGCCACAAAACGGCGGGAAGATCCTAGCGCTGGCTGACCGGACAAATAATTGTCGTTGCCTTTTCGGCGGTGGGTTCGGGGGGGGCGGGCGGCAGCAACGCCACAATATGGGGAATGGGGCGCGGCTCGTAGCTCATCACACTCTTACCCCGATAGGCCAGGGCAGTGCTGGCCCCAGAATCGAGCATCACCACATCGTACAGCCCTGTTTTGGCGAGAATTCGCCCCAGACCAACGGAATCAATCATTTCCATGGTCACCCCAATCACCGGACGCCCCTGGCGGTCTATGCCCCAAAAGGCGCGATCGCGACTGGCATCAAAGCCGTAAAGTTTGCCAAAACTGGCCGCATTCTGGGGTTTGCCATCCCGCACCAACCAGCCGGCACCCACAAAGGCATCGGTCACATCGGGCAATTCTGCTTGTAGTCCAGCAAGGCTATCGTGTTTTTTGGCGTCAAAGGGCACAAACCTCACTGTTGTTGGGCTAACCAGCACCAAGGGGCGACCGTTAAGGAGGGGGTTCTCGCCCCTAGTGCCAATGAAAAACGTTCCTGGATTGTCGGAAAACTGGCTAACAACCGGGCCGATCATGCGATTGCTATCGAGGAATTCCAAGGAATGGAACCCCCCATCTACCGCGGCGATCGCCCCTGGGACATACTTAGCTTTGATTTGCTCCACTTGATAGCGGGAGTCGGCATGGGCAGTCACCGGACGCCCCCCCGAAATTAAGGTCAGGGGAAGTCCATCAACCGTGACGCGACGCTGCTGGATAGGTTCTCGGAAGGTAATGTTGCGTTGGGCGCTGGGCAAGAACGCCAGAGGTTCCAGTTGATTGCCACCGTTGGCCTTGGCGATCGCTTCGGCAAACCGCGATTGACCGTAGCGCATGATCGTCAGCAAATCCTCCGATTCATTGGCCGGCACCTCGCGCTCCGCATCCAGACTCATGGAGAGGGCTGCCCGATAGCCCGCCGCCTTCAGCCGCTCCCGCACCAGATCGGAATAGTCCCCCTCCGGATAGGTAAAGTACTGCACCGGCACCCCAAGTTCCTTTTCCAATACCGCCTTAGAATCCCGCAGTTCCCGGTCTAGTTTTGCCACATCTGTGATCGGCATCAGGTTGAAGTGATTAACCGTATGGGAGGCAATGGTAATCAGTCCGCTGCGCTGCATCTCGCGTAACTGCTCCCAAGTGGCCTTGGTTTACCCGCTGGGCTGCCCACATAGGCGGTGTGCACAGACCACACCGCCGGGTAGTTGTATTTTTTTAGCAGCGGGAAGGCATATTTGTACTGCCCTAGGTAATTATCGTCAAAGGTCAGCAAAATTGGCTTCTCCGGCAGCGGTGCACCGGTCTGCAAATGGTTGACCAGTGCGTCCATGGAAATGGGTGTCAAACCCTGCTCGCGAATGAGGTTGAGATGCTGCTGAAACTCATCGGGCGTCACATCCCAGCTAACGTCCTTTACGGGTGTGATGTCGTGGTACATGATCACCGGCACAGCGGATTTGCGGGCGCGATCGCTAATGCGGGGGAATGGGGCAGGGCTGAGGGTGGCCAATAGTTCTGGAGTCAGCCACGACCGGGCGCTAGCCACCACGGTCAGGGGATCATGCCCCAAGGCGTTCACGGTTCGTACCTGCTGCAAGCTGTCGGTGATCCGATCTAAGGCGTTAAAGTCGCAAAGGGAGGCAGAGGTCAACATCGCCGCCGGGGCCGCAGTGACCGTCGTCGGTCTCCCGACCGTTGCGGGCGCACTCAGAGGACGGGAACGGAGCAACACCCTACTGGCGATCGCCCCACCCACACCCAGCACCGCCGCCGCCAAGACCAAACTAATCCAGAGCTTTTGCCGCATAAATTCTTACCCACACCAAGCTAGGGCATATTTAATCAGAGGGTCGGACTTCCCGCAAGCTCAGGGGGAGTGAAGTCAAAGGGCAGTTCGTGGTTGATCGCCTCAATACGTCGTAGTTCGTATTGGTTAATTTCATGGAGATGGGGAACAAGAATTTGTCGCAGGCGATCGCGATAAAAACGATGCATGCTGAAGTTGGGGGTAGCCGGGAAACCACGCCGTTTCTTGTGCTCACCCCCAGCCCCCGGATCAAAAATTTGAATTCCTTCGGCGATCGCCCATTCAATCGGGGTGTAATAACAGGCATTAAAGTGCAGACAATCTACCTCCTTAAAGCAGCCCCAATAGCGTCCGTAGAGGTTGGGGCCCTTACGGATACAAAAAGACATACCCACCGGATGATGGGTGTCGGGATGCTCGGCACTCACAAACACGAGCGATCGCGATAGGTGTGGGCCAAACTTTCAAAAAAACGGCGGTTCAGATATTTGCTCCCGCCCCAAAACTTGTCGCAGGTGTCGCTGTAAAGTTCGTACATCAACCCATAGAACTGGTGGGGAATGGTTGCGCCGGTATACACCTTCATCTCTAGTCCGGCCGTGGCGATCGCCTTACGCTCCCGCTTAATATTGCGCCGCTGGTTGGCATTGAAACTCTGCAAAAAACCGTCGAAACTGCCATAGTTCTCATCTTTCCAAACATAGCTGTGGTGCACCCATGACGTAAACCCCCGCTGCTCTAGTATGGGCTTCCAGTCGGGATCAACAAATAGGAAATGGCAACTCGAAATGCGTTTCTGACCGCAGAAGCGATCCACCTCCTGTAGCAGTACTTCGGTCAGTAGCGCCTCATCCGCTCCCGGGGCGAACATAAACCGATACCCCGCCGCTGGCGTAAAGGGAGCCATGCCCACTAATTTGGGGTAGTAGTCCATACCCAACCGGTAGGACAGATCGGCCCATTGGTGGTCAAATACGAACTCCCCATAGCTGTGCCCCTTCAGGTAAAACGGGGCGATCGCCACCACTGCTCCCTCTTGGTATGCCACCAAATGATTCGCTAGCCAACCCTCCTGGGGCACCGCGCACCCGGATACCTCCAGATTATGCAGCCAGTCCCATTCCAGAAAAGGCGTCCCGAGGGGCAGGGCCAAGCTATTCCACACATCACGCTCCACTTGAGCCACGGAGTCTAACCAGCGGAGTGTCAGGGTTGTTTTGGGTCGCAGCATCGTGGCAGTTCGGTACAGTCCTAAACATGCCTATCATAGCCATTGGAACAGCCGCTGGCAGCGGGGCAGCCCCGGGGAACTCCCCATCCCTTGCTCGAGGATGAAATACCAGATTGTTTTGATGTGGGTGCTCAACGTCGTGAAGGACGCCAAGGTTTTACCAGCCAAGCCCCCAAAACGTTGCCGTAAGGTGTTCGTGGATCGCTTAATAGAGTGGTTTTTTCGGTTTCCTTGCCCACCGCGTGATGTTGTTTACTCGGTAGAACCAGGCTATATGCTGACCAGAAGTCGGTGTTGCAGATCGCTCGCTGCGGCATATCGCTAGTGGGAATAGCCAAAGTCCCGTTACGCTATGTCGGGAGGCCCCTTCCATTAGCTCGCGGCTATCGGCATCCATCGCCAACCAAATCCATTCCTCGTACTCTTTTGAGGAAACAAATGACAGCTCGGCAAGCTGACTAGCCATTACATCCCATTCAACAGAAAGTTCAACGGCTCGGGCAGTCTGATTGAACTTCTAATTTGCGGACAGGTATGCCCGTTTTCGACCTTCGCAGCACCTGCTAGGTGGAGTCAACTTATTTTTGTGGCGCTTCAAGAAAGCGTGGGGAACTACACTGTTTATGATGGAACTGGTATTTAACATCGGTGGAACTTGGGAATGGAAGCGACAACCCCTTCGTGGCGTAATGGTGTGGTGGCGATCGCCCTTGTGGGCCTGGTGGTGGCGTTGGTTTGGGCCGTAAAACACCAGGCTCCGTCGCTGCGGTCGGTCGCGGAGCGGGCCGTGCCCCTAGAGGTGGCGTTAGAGCGCGATCGCCCGGTTGTAATTGAGTTCTATGCCGATTGGTGCACCGTATGTCAGGCAATGGCAGCGGACACAGCAACCCTGGAAGAAACCTATGGCGATCGCCTTAGCTATGTGATGCTAAATGTGGATAACAATCGCTGGCTTCCAGAGATCCGCACCTATGAAGTTGACGGCATTCCCCGGTTTTTATTTCTAGATCGGCAGCATCAGGTGGTTGGTGACGCAGTCGGTCAGGTGCCCAGATCGGTCATGGAGGAAAACATCTCTGCCCTTCTTGCGGGTACGGAACTGCCCTATCGCCGTCTCAGCGGTGAGCGCACCTCCCCCTTTCGTTCTCTAGCCGCCCCTAAAATCCCCCAGCCCCGCGATCATGGTGTTTGATGGCGATCGCTGGCAAGGGCTGGTTTTCTACGGTTTCTCTGCCTAGCAAAGTGGGCTACACTGCAATTATCCCTACGGACTTGGAATAGAGCGAATGGCCGCACCTACCATTCATTGGCCGCTAAATATTGAATTTACGACCGCCGCTCAGAATCCGACCGTATGTTTTGCTGATCCAGAGTTAAGGCGATCGCTGCCCGCCCGCAACGGCCGTCGCTTGCTGCTGTGGTCAGGAAATTTTGCCACGGTTTACCAATGTGGCACCGCCGAGCAAACTTGGGCCGTACGCTGCTTTACCCGCATGCCGCCACCGGACATCGAGGAACGCTATGCCGCCATTAGCGCCTGCCTGTCTGCCCATCGCCCCTCCTATTTGGTACCCTTTGAATTCCTAGAGCAGGGAATTTTAGTCAAGGGGCGATGGTATCCCATTGTCAAGATGGAATGGGTTGACGGACTGGAACTGGATCGCTTTATTGATGCCCATCTCTACGAACCCGAAACCCTCAATCGCCTCGAAAAGCAACTGCGCCTCATTCAGCAGTCTATGCAGCATTTGAGTATTGCCCACGGCGACCTCCAGCACGGCAATATCATGGTTACCCACATGGGGCTACTGAAGCTGGTGGACTACGACGGCATGTATGTGCCCCACCTGAGGGGGATGCCCCCCGCTGAGCTGGGCCATCCCAACTACCAATTACCCCGACGATCGCCCCAGGATTTTGACCCCGACCTAGATGACTTCTCCTTTGATGTGATTTGCCTTTCCCTGCGGGCGATCGCCACCCAGCCGGAGCTATGGCACCAGTTCCATGAAGACAACAAAAACCTGATTTTCCGCCAGCAGGATTTTGAAGAGCCCAGCAGTTCCCCGGTCTTCCAATCCATCGCCCAGATGGCCCACGATGAACCCACGGAGATTTTGTACCATAGCGTTCTCAAGCGCTGCCAACCCACTGCCGAGCCCCAAAGCATCATCCAACGGTCTCCAGCCAAACCCGGTTCCCGTATCTTGGTGCTCCTGTTGGTTGTGCTAGTTCCCCTAGGCGTTGGCTATGTCGCCTTTTGGCTGGTACGCCAGCAGCGATCGCCCTTACCCCCCGCGCCGTCCCGCGCCACCCCCGAACTCTTGCCCACCCGCTTCACCGCGGAGCAACTCCTGAAGCACCATCGCACCAATCCGGGCCAGCCCATTCCCCGCTTGTTCCTAGAAAGAGCCGATCTGAGCAAAAAAGACCTCAAAAACATCAACCTCAGGGGAGCCACCCTCATCGATGTCAACTTTACTGACTCCAACCTAGAGAACGCCGATCTCACCGAAGCTACCATTGTGGGCACCACTAGCCAAGGCATGTCCTTTGTGAAAGCGAACTTCAGGAAAGCCAAACTGGTGGATGCCACGATTGAGGTCAGATTATCATCGCCTGACGCAAAACTAGCCAACCCAAACTCAATTCTGGTTAATTTGAGTGATGCCGATTTCAGCGACGCCGACCTGTCCCGGGCCAAATTGATTAGTTCGAACGGTGACAACATTTTTCTGAACAACGCCAATTTCGAGCGTGCCATGGTGCGCGGTGCCACCTTTCGCGGGGTCCTACTCCAAAACACAAACCTTTCCGATGCCGATTTCCGTCAGGCCAGGCTAAGCCGCGTCAACCTGACCAACGCCACTTTTAAGAATGCCAATTTCAATGAGGCCACCTTCAGCGACACCACTGGCGACACCATTATTGACAACCCCAAAGAACCCAATGGGGCCCGTTTTTCCGATGTTAAAAATCTTTCCACCAAAAACCGCGATAAATTGTGTGGAGCCCTGAGTTCGGGCGAACCGGGTGCCCAAGATCTTGGCTGCCCTAGCACTTCAGAATCCTAGAACACCCCAATGCACCAATGCGCGAAACCGCTGCCCAATTTCTGTCCCATATGCCCCCACTTCCCGACCCCGCCACCTTCGAGGCGGTGTTCTTTATCCTCTATGACCAGCTCGATCTGACAATTTTACCCCCACCCCATCCCCGCCTGCTCCTGATCGTCGTGGAGTCCTTGGCCTACGCCACCGCCCTGCCCCACCACCAAAAAAAACTCACCCTCATCCTCAGCGCCCAGCGCCATTGGGCGATCGCCGCAACTAAGGCGGGATATGCGGTTCTACCCCTATTTACCCTCGGCACCCACGCCCAGGGCATCGCCGAATTTCTTACCCCCTATCCCCATCTTTCCCTGACCTATTTCACCCCCTCTGAGTGGGACGTGCGTCAGCAGATGCGATCGCTCCTCCAGACCCTTCCCAACTCCATCACCGAGTGTCCCAATCCCCTCTTCATCGCCGAGCCGAAGGCATTTGTTGACAAAATCAGCAAGGGTTACCGTCTCGAAACCTTTTACCGCGACCTGCGCCGCAGTACCGGCTACCTCATGGACGGTGCCAAACCCGTAGGTGGACAGTGGAACTACGACAAGGACAACCGTAAATCCCTGCCGCCTCGCCAACCCATCCCTCCCCTCCCTTCCATGGATCCCGATGTCATCACCCAGGAAGTGATGCACCTAGTCGCTACCTATCTGCCGCACCACTTTGGCTCCACCGATGGTTTTGGCTATGCTGTGACGCGATCGCAAGCCCTAGAACTGGCTGACTACTTCTTCCAGGAACGTCTGCCCCTGTTTGGAGCCTACGAAGATGCCATGAAGTGGGGAGAGCCATTCCTGTTTCACTCCGTCCTTTCCCCCTACCTCAACCTCGGATTGCTGAGCCCTCGGGAACTCTGCCAACGGGCGATCGCCGCTTACGAAAATGGCTCTGCCCCGCTCAACTCCGTTGAAGGGTTTCTGCGGCAAATTCTTGGCTGGCGTGAATTCATCCGCGTTTATTACGAAGCCCAAATGCCCACCGTACGCACGGCTAACCACTTCGGCTTTAGCCATCCCCTGCCCACCGCCTACTGGACAGCCCAAAGTGACCTGCGCTGTCTCCAAGATGCCCTCCAAAATGTGTTGCACTACGGCTACAGCCACCACATTCAGCGGCTGATGGTGCTCAGCAACTTTAGCAACCTTACGTTCACTAATCCCCTCGAACTCAACCATTGGTTTTGGCTGGCCTACATCGATGCCCACGAATGGGTGGAACTGCCTAATGTTTTAGGGATGGCGACCTATGCCGACGGGGGCATCCTTGCCTCCAAACCCTATGTCTCGGGTGGCAACTATATTCACAAAATGGGCAACTACTGCCAAAGCTGCTCCTATCAAATTAAGGAGAAAACGGGCGATCGCGCCTGTCCCTTCAACTACCTCTACTGGAATTTCGTTGATCGCCACCGTCAAGCCTTCGACGAAAATGGCCGCGTTTCCCTAATGACCCGCAAATTTGACGAAAAAACCCCGGCTGAGCAGCAAGCCATTCGGAATTCCGCCGAGAAGTTTATCACCAATTTGCCCCGTGGACTTGCCAAGTAGGGACTGCTTCCCCCATAATTACTAATGCATTAAGCGCCCCCATAGCTCAGGGGTAGAGCACATCATTGGTAATGATGAGGCCTCGAGTTCAAATCTCGATGGGGGCTTATTTGTACGACAAATCCTGTTCTTTATTCTTAAATTTAATTGATTGTATAGGTTTTTTGTAGATTAACTGAGTCGTTAGTCAAACTCCTAATCTAACGTTCTTGACCGGGCTAGTTCATAGCGAATGAGTATCCAGTCTCTAAATCAATTCCCTAAATCAATGGGAATTATAGCTGTAAATATGGTCAATTTAATTAAGAGCGACACAATTATAGTTTTTGCGAGCACTATTACTCCCCTCGACCTTTATGGGAGAGGGGCTGGGGGTGAGGGCGGGATTGTCACAAATAAATCTGATATATAGTCATTCTAAATAGCTATGAGACAGTTTGAATCCTTGGAAATACCACCTGAAGCAGGTTGGGTTGTCTCGTTTTTATTTGAAATTACTATAGCTATAACTTGGTTAGTCGGGTGCAGGGGGGAAACCCCTGACTATTGGCACTGCCCCAAACTCGCTTTTCCTTCGATGTCCGAATCTACGCGAATATGGCTATACTCCCTTTGGTCATATTGATTGTTGAATGGGCTTGGTTGGTGGTGATTGGAATTCAGTCGTCATCGAAGTCTTGATCCAACCCTTCTGGGGGAGAGATGAATTTTGGACAAAATTACTGAATTGAAGCAAGAAAGTTGCATTCCAGAAAAAGCCTAGCCTGGGAGCAATATTTCTTGAATGTTGTCCCCCATGAATAAAAACATCACATCTTCCAGTTGGTTTTTAAGTCGCAATTCTTGGAACAACGCCAGTTCTTCCGTTGCCCCAGAATCAACAATAATGATGTCTGGTTTGGCAGCTAGGGCGTTCTCGATTTCGGTGCGATCGCCCTGGGCCATAGCAACAATGTATCCGTGGGATTGGAGTACCTCGGAAAGGTTTTGGGTCGATGCTTGGCTGCGATCGACAATCAGCACCTTCTTGCTGGTTTCCCCCTGTTCTAGGAGCGTACCAATGTCCCTGAGGAGCAAATTCTTATCAATTGGCTTCGACAGGTAGCGGTCAATTCCGAGTTTGTAGCCCCGTTCTTGATCCTGAATAATCGACAGGATAATAATGGGAATGTGGGCGGTTTCTGGGTCGTGACGCAAAACCGCTGCCGCGTCAAATCCATTCATTTGCGGCATCATCACATCCATCAAAATTAGGTCGGGTCGGACTTCCTTAGCGCGATGGATAGCATCAACGCCATTAACAGAGGAGAAAACGCGATAGCCAGCACCCTGGAGTTCCTGCCGCAATAGTTCCCGGATGCTAGGGTCATCATCGACAACAAGAATACGCTTTTCCCCACCGCTGGCACTGGTTTTACCCAAACCGATTTGCTGGTTCAATTGCCGTAATAACCGATCAAATCGGGGTTGACTTCCCACGATGGTATCGGACTGGGTGGGCAAGGAGAAGGAGAAGGTGCTGCCTTTGCCCAGTTCGCTCTCTACCCAAATTTTGCCGCCATGGTGCTCCACAATCTGCACACAAATGGATAGTCCTAAACCCGTGCCTTTAGGTTTGTCCGTGAGGGTATTGCCCACTTGTTTGAACTTCTCAAATACCTTGGGGCAATCCTCGGGTGCAATGCCGATGCCAGTGTCAACAACTTTGACGATTACAAAGTCATTCTCGGTAAGTACGCGACAGGTAACGGAGCCGCTGGGGGTAAACTTTACGGCATTGGAGATCAAATTAATGACCACTTGAATTAGGCGATCGCGATCGCCCACAATTAATGGTAATTCACTGTCAATTTCACATCGGGGTATGAGACCGGACTTAGTAAACAGAGAGGAAGTGGCATTGAGGGCCCGTTCCACCACTGCGGACATGTCGATTAGTTCCATCCGCCAATCTATTTTACCCGCCTCCATTTTGGCAATATCCAGCACATCATTAATCAGCGATGTTAACCGCTCAGATTCAGCAACAATGATCTCTAAATTGGCATCTACTTTTTTGAGGGAGCGGTGTAATTTTTTGTGCTCAACAATGGCGGTGTGGGGCAGAATATCATCGTGGAGTTTTTCGCGAATAATTGATGCGAATCCTAAAACAGAGGTGAGCGGCGTGCGCAACTCGTGGGAAACTGTAGAAATGAAATCCGTTTTCATCTGGTCAACTTCTTTTTCGGTGGTGATGTCGCGGATCAGAATGGCGGTACCTAGAATATCCTTGCGGTTTCTTTGCTCGTAATTGCGAAAAACAGAAATGGCGATCGCCTTACCAAATCTGCCGTTGTCTAGGGTCAATTCTTGACTGTGAATATCGTAGGGACGCCCCTGCACCTGACGAATAACCCGCACCACATCGGGCAAAAGTTGGGAAATCTGAAACAAGGATTTGCCCGCCAAGGAATCCTCGGCTAGGTGATAGAGATGTAGGAATGCTGGATTATATTTCAGCACAAAATCCCGGTTATCGATGACTAGTAAACCATCGGTTAAGTTATCGAAAATTGCATTCAGGCCATGGGCCTCCGCAAAGGAGTGCTCAAGCTGCTCATTTTGCTCAATAACCTGACGTGCCATTTGTTCAAAGATGCGGGTAAGGTGCCCAATTTCGTCCTGCGAGCGACGCTGAATCACCACTTCCGGCAGGCGGTCATATTCCTTAGATTCAACCAAGGCATGCATAGAACGCACCGCCCGAACAGCATGGGCAATTGGACTCCAAAAAAAATGTCTGAAAGCAAAGAACGCTCCTGCCAAGATAAGTAAAATCATGGCACCGGAATATTGAGCTAAAAATGCGACTATGAGCTGGGCCGGCGCAACAATTGCGGAGTTAGTTTTGACGATAACAAACTTCCAATAGGTACCAGCAATGTGAAAGATGAAGGCGGTGGCAGGCTGTTCTAGTAGAAAATCGCGCCCTAGGGTAACCCTTTGGTAGAGATGGGAGTCCCGGGTGCGCTTAGCTAACGGATCACTGAGAACCGTCGCCATCAGCAGGGCAGTGTCTGGAGTGATTCTGGGAGTTTCCCGAGTCATTTGTGCTGCGATCGCCTGGGCGGCGGGATCAAGTTTTTGCAAGAGATCCTGATTAATAGCATCAAGGGTTTCGGCGATGGGCAAAAAGGAATTCTCCTTTTGGGCAAATTCCTTAGCCGTGATGAATTCCTGGGCGTTCTTGATCTTGACCTTGACTTTTTCGGGTTGGGGAAAGGTGATGAATCGATTATTGCGGTCCACGAGAAATGCATATTCCTGTTGATTGCCTATTTTCTGGGACACCAGTTCGGAAAGCTTGTTGAGACGTAAATCGATGGTGGCTGCTCCGGTGAACATCGATTTTTGACCACGTTGTTCATAGACCCCCACGGTGCAGGTGACCATGGGCTCCAAAGTGAAGGGATCCATGTAGGATTCACTCCAAAAACAACTGCCTGGACGGCTGTATCGTGCTGGAACATACCAATCTTCGCGATGATAACCGCGCTCTGATTGATTGTAATCATCGAAATAGGTCAGTTGCCCCGTTTCCGATCGCCCCCAAAAAAAGCTACGCCGCTGGCGCTGGGAATCAAATTGATAGGGTTCCGGCCAAACACCGCCCCCAGCGATGCCGAGGTCGCCATTAAAGTCAATCAACGACGGTAGAATTTGGCGGAATTGCCTTTCGTTTTTAGGAAGTTGGGCGGCAATGGTGGCGAGCGATCGCGTTAGGGCAGACACTTCCCTCAGCCGACTTTCCAGGGTGGCAGTAATGCTATTTCCTGATTGCTCTAAAAGTTTATAGGCTTCCTCGGCGATGAGATTTTTACCATAGGTATTGAGAATGATCATCATTCCTGCTAGCAATATCCCAAGGACAAGGGCAATTCCCAAAAGCCCACGGGCACTCAAACTTTGATACCACCGAACCTTTTGCGTTACCATCGCTTTGCCCTGCGCTAGTGTGTATTCGCCGACACAAACTTCAGTGTTTTCTACAATTTATTGCTTTTTATTAAATTATTACTGATTACGCTGCTGTGATCCATCGAGATTGCAAATTTATTTGGATCCAAATAAATTTGTGCCCTGAAATACAGTTTTGTCACGCACCGAACGACCTATTTTTGAGATAGGAAATGGGGCAGTAATAAAACTGGAATCAAGAATGTCATATCAAGAATTGAAAGGATAATTGAAAAGGATGATTGTAAGGATCTTTGATGAACAGTTGATTAGGTTCCTAGGCGCTGGGCGAGTTCGGGCGGCAGGTGGCTGCGATCGCCCAAACGTTGGAGCATGGGCCCATACTTCTCAAACCGCAGAACACTGAGGGCGCAGGTGGGCAGGTCAAGGCGATCGCGGTACCGCCCAAGGTCGATGCCCAATAGGGAACACAGCATGATCCGGATGGTGGCTTTGTGGGAGATCACCAGCACGGAGCCATCGGTATAGGTAGCCTCAATTTCGGCAATAACCGCCATGGCCCGGTTGGCAATTTGCACGGCTGTTTCGCCGTCCGTAGGGGGGTTCCAAGCCGGTTCGGTGAGCCATTTTTGGTAATCATCGGCGTAGTGTTCGCGCACATGGGCTTGGGTTTGCCCCTCCCAGGCACCATAGCGCAGTTCCCGCAGCCCCTCGCGCCGGATCGGTTCTTGGGCGATCGCCCGGCAGAGGGGAGCGGCGGTAGCTAGGGTGCGGCGCATTGGGCTGGTGTAGACCGCTTGCCAGGGAAACTGCTGATAGGCGGTGGCAAAGGCTTCGGCCATCAGCATCCCCTCGGCCGTGAGATCGGGATCAAGATCACCACAATAGCCACCGGTTTGGCTGTGGGTGGTCTCGCCATGGCGTAATAGGTAGAGGTGCAGAACCATAGGTTTATCCTGGTATTGGATGGGCGGGAATAGGTACATTCTGATTGGTTTTAGTATTCTTGGACAGCCCGCCCGAAAGCATGGGCTAAGGTCGCACCCATGGTAGTGTTGAGACTATAGGTATTTAGCTGTCAAATACCTTGACGACGAGGAGTTCAGCCCCTTGCCGTAAAATTTAACCGGTGTGGTAATGCTCGTCCCGTAAAACTTCTAGCTGGAATTGATGACGCGCCCAAGAAGCCAACGGAACCTTGGAGCCAGCTATCCCCGACTGTGCGGGCGGGCAGGAGTTCGCCACCCTCACCTATAATTGTGATTATTGTTGTCTTGTTTCAATAGGCTGCACCGTTTCCAAGTCCTGGCCGCAGCAATTTAGCGATGCTTAGTCTATCTGCGAACTCCAGTCCGATCAGTTTGTTCTGCACTCTCCTCAATCTCCTGGGATCTGGCTGACTATGCGTGTTTTGTTAGTTGAGGATGATGCACTCACC
Source organism: Oscillatoriales cyanobacterium SM2_2_1 (assembly GCA_012031145.1). GTDB lineage: Bacteria > Cyanobacteriota > Cyanobacteriia > Pseudanabaenales > Pseudanabaenaceae > UBA999. The sequence goes on from JAAUUH010000002.1 coordinate 33,434, forward strand.
ACTAAAATTCTGCTGCATTCCCTCCAAAAGCAGCATGTGGTGGATGCGGTTGCCGATGGTTTGGCAGGTTGGGAATTTGCCCAGACCTATCCCTATGAGTTGATTTTGTTGGATTTGATGCTGCCCCATTTGGATGGGGTCAGCCTCTGTAGGCGGTTGCGCCAGCACCACTATGGAGCCTGGATCATTATGATAACCAGTCGCGATCGCCCAGAAGACCGGTTGGCGGGGCTGGAGGCGGGGGCGGATGACTATGTCACCAAGCCCATTGATTTAGCGGAATTGGAGGCGCGGATTCGCAATGTATCCCGGCGCAGTGCGGGTGGCATGGCATCTAAGCTGGTGTGGGGAGATCTCACCCTCGATCCGGCGCGGGCAGCGGTGCACCTTGGGGCAAAACCTGTAACCCTGACCAAAAAAGAATATGCCATTTTGGAACTGTTTTTGCGCTACCCCTACCAGGTGCACAGCCGATTCGACATCATCGACCACATCTGGACGGCGGATGATACGCCAACGGAGGACACGGTCAAATCCCATTTGAGGGCCCTGCGCAGCAAACTGCGACGAGCAGGGGCGCGGGACGACTATTTTGAAACCCTCTATGGTCAGGGCTATCGGCTCAATCCCGCTTTGGATCCTAAGAATGCGCCGCCAGCGGAATTGGGCGATCGACAGCAACAATTGGCTCCGGCGTGGGAGCATTTCCAGGGACGGTGCTGGTATCACTTGGAGGTGTTGGAGTCGTTTTTACACCAGTCCCTAAGTGTGCCCTTGCAAGTTTCCGAAACCATGGCCCAGGAATCGCTGCTAGGACTATCGGCCATTACGCGCACCATGGGGCTGACCAATTTGTCTCTGTGGTTGGCACGTTTGGGTGAGGCCCAAACCCTGGCAGCGGCCGATTTATGTCCCCATTTACCCGTGATCCGAGGGGCGATCGCCCAGTACCAAGACTGTGCCGTATCAGTGTTATTTACCAAAGTCCTCTGGCTGGTGGGGGAGGGTCTGTCTGCTGACTATGGGGAGCAATTGAAGGAGATGGCGCTTTTTTGGCACTACACTGTGCAGGTGCTGCCCAGCCCGCCCAACTGGGGGGCGATCGCCAAATTGCCCGATGCCGTTATTACCACCAATGCCGAGAACCGTCCCGACCTGCCGACGGCCCTCCTCCTGCCTGCCGCTCAATGGGCCGCCGTTGCGCCCCATCCTCGGCATCGACTCTTTGCACCGTCAACGTCGCCGGAAGAGATTTTTACCTGTCTAGAAGCGCTCCGCAGTGCGAATGGGCCCGTGCGGTTGGTTTGGGTTGGGGCTGATGCTCCCCGCTGGGTCAGCATCCTCCAACCGCTCCTGTCGGCGGCAGTGCTTCGCTCGGTAGCCAGTGGCAGCCATCTGCGCCATGGAGTGCCCCCAGATGATGTGGATCTGATCCTTCTGGAGTCTGACCAAGTACCCTGGGCCCAAAACCTGCGGTGCGATACCCGCTGGGGACGGCATAGTATTTTGGTGCGATCGCGCCATCCGGTGCCCGCCGATGCCTGCCTGAATCCCCAATGGACGGCATCTGAACTGGCCCAGTGGCTGGATACCTACGGACGGCGGTTGCAGGAGCGCACCCGCTCCCCATTCTTTGCGCTCAAAGAACTTCAACGGTTTTTGTGCCTAGCCCAGCGCCACCAGCAGCCCTACAGTTTGGCGGTTTTGCAGACTAGTACGGTTGCAGGTCTACAGCAACGACTCAGTGGGTCCCTGCGCCAGGAAGACACCCTTGCCCAATGGGGCTCCAATTTGGTGATCGGACTGTACGGCAGTCAACAGGGTGATGCGATCGAGCGCCTTGTGGAACTACTCGGCACCGAAGAGCGCTTTTTTTGGGGTGGCGTGGCCCAAGCTCCGGTGGATGGAAAAACCTTAGCCGAACTCTATGCCCGCGCCCTCACCGCTAGTTACCAAGCCCGGCAGCTTTCCTACAATGCCATTGTGCCCGTGGGGTGGGTACCCCTGCCCATGGCCAATAGTAAGTTGGTTGTCGATGTGCTGTTGATTGCCGCCGATGACCGCTTCTATCAAGAACTGAGCATGGCACTCCACCTGCGAAGCATTCACTTGTGCTGGCTCCAGGATCTGGCAACTGCCCTGACTATGACCGTTGAGGAACCTTGCACCCTCCAGCCCCGCATAGTTTTGGTCAGTGATGACCTTGGGGATCTCGACCCCTTGATTATGGCCCTAGAGCGCACCCGAGCGGGTAAACAGTGCCCCATTATTGTCCTGCAGTCCCAATCCTGTCCCCCGATCCTCAAAAATGGGGTCACCGATGTGATGGCGACCACCATGCCCATCAATCTGCTGGTCGCAGAAGTCCGCCGCTATCTTTGAAAGATCGCCAGATGCTCTTCCCCTTGGCGGGACGGAATGGAGTTGGGGGCTAAATCGAGGGAAATTAGGTCGAATTTGGGACTGAATCGGGAGCTCAGCTCCGCCACTTGGCAGCCGTAGGGGGGGCCGCCGGGACGGTTGTGGGTAAAAAACAGGGCGATCAACCTGCCGCCGGGACGCAGGATGTGGTGCACGAGCGTGACATAGTCCTGCCGTTGATTGGGGGCGATCGCACAGAAACAGGTGTGCTCTAGCACATAGTCAAAGTGTTGGTGAAATTCGGTGTTGAGGGTGAAAATGTCTCGCTGTACGTAGGTGATCGCCAGTCCTTGCTGCTGGGCCAAGGCTCGGGCCTGTCGGATCGCTGTTGGCGAAAAATCAAAGCCAGTGACAGTGAGTCCGGCCTCGGCAAAAAGCAGGGCATCATAGCCGCGACCACAACCCAAAACCGCCATGGTTCCCGATGTTTGTTGCTTTTGAAATGCCTGGGCGATCACCCGAAATGGCGGTGCCGCCTGGCCGATATCCCAACGATCAGAACCTGCCTGATAGCGCTGTTCCCAATAGTCGGGGTTGAGTTCGGGAAAAAGGGCCATCGCTAGGGTGTCACCGCGTCAAGGCTGAGTACGGGGGCGATCGCCGTCAGTTGGAGTTTGGGGTGATCGGAGAGCACCTGTTCCAAATTCCATTGATTCTTAAACAGCAGCACCGGGCGCTGCCACAGATCTTTGACCACCATGGTGTTGAATAATTTGCCCGTTTCCTCAAGGGCCTCCCAACCCTCCACCACCCAGCGAGCTAGGGAGTAGGAGAGGGGATCGAGGTGGGTTTCTACGCCATACTCCTGCAGCAGACGGTACTGTAACACCTCATATTGCAACTGACCCACGGCCGCCAAAATCGGATCCCGCTTGGCATCGTCGGTGGAGTACATAATTTGGATTGCGCCTTCTTCTTGGATTTCGGCCACGCCCTTGCGAAATTGCTTGAACTTAGAGGGGTTGGGGTTCCGCAAATAGGCAAACAGCTCGGGGGAAAAGCAGGGAATACCCGCAAACTGGCGTTTTTTCCCCAGGCAAATCGTGTCACCGATCGCAAAGGTGCCGGGGTTATTTAGCCCAATTACATCCCCGGCGTAGGCCACATCAATGGCTTCTCGATCCTGCCCAAAAAGCTTCTGGGCGTGGGAGAGGCGAATGGTTTTACCACTGCGGACATGCTGGACGGTCATATCTTTTTCAAAGCGACCGGAACAAATTCGGGCAAAGGCAATGCGATCGCGGTGTTTGGGATCCATATTGGCCTGGAGCTTAAAGACAAAGGCCGTGAATTCCTCATCGGTGGGGGCCACGGTACCGGCAGTGCTGGCAGTGGGGCAGGGGGCAAGGGAAAATTCTAGAAATGATTTGAGGAAGAGTTCCACGCCGAAGTTGGTCATGGCACTGCCAAAAAAGATCGGGGTGAGTTTGCCTTGGTGCAGATGGTCAAGGTTCCACTCGGTGCCCAAATTTTCAATCATCTCCAGTTCATCGTGGAGTTGCTGGAGTAAATCGGGGTCGATCAAATCCTTGAGATCGGGGTCACCGATGGTGCGGATCTCTACTTCGGCCTCTCGCTGTCCGTGGGCACTGCGCTGAAAGAGGTGCACCGTATGGCTGTGGCGATCATAAACCCCCCGGAAGCGATCGCCCGTGCCGATGGGCCAGTTGACCGCGTAGGGGGCCAGTCCAAGTTCCCGCTCGATTTCATCGAGGAGTTCGAGGGGTTCACGGGTGGGGCGATCCATTTTGTTGATAAAGGTAAAAATTGGCAGCGATCGCAACTGGCAAACCTCAAACAGCTTGCGGGTTTGGGTTTCTAGTCCCTTAGCCCCATCGACGAGCATAACCGCATTGTCGGCGGCGGCGAGGGTGCGGTAGGTGTCTTCGCTAAAGTCCTTGTGCCCCGGCGTATCTAGCAAATTGATGCAGTAATTCAAATACTCAAATTGCATTACCGTCGAGGTGATCGAAATCCCCCGCTGTTTCTCCAGTTCCATCCAGTCGGAGGTGACATGGCGTTGGGCAGCCCGGGCCTTGACCGCACCCGCGAGGTGAATCGCCCCGCCATACAGCAACAACTTCTCGGTCAGCGTTGTCTTCCCGGCGTCGGGGTGAGAAATGATGGCAAAGGTGCGCCGCCGGGCAACTTCTTGAATTAATTCAACTGATTCAGACATAGACACTTAGGGGAACAAACTAACTTCTAGGATGGCAACTGCTGCCCTGGCTAGGGTTTTTCGATAATACCGCCCCCTAGGAGCAGATCCCCAGCGGCATCGGGCTGATAGAACACTGCCGCCTGTCCCGGCGTGATACTAAACTGCGGCTCGGCGAACAAAATTCGGCAGCGATCGCCCCCTAGGGGTAGGATTGTTGCTGCTGCTGCTGGGGTGCGGTACCGCACTTGTACGTAGGCCGTAAAGGGAGTTGTTGCCGGGGCCATAGATACCCAGTTGACCTGCCCAATGGTACATTCCACCGCTTCCGCTGCCTGGCGATCGCCCAAAACTACCACATTATTCACCGGATCGAGGGCCACCACATAGAGGGGATTAGCCGCCGCCACGCCCAGTCCCTTGCGCTGACCAATAGTGAACTGGTGGGTGCCTTCATGCTCTCCCAAAATATGGCCCTGGGTATCCACAATTTTGCCCCGCTGCCGAGGCAGGTAGCGATCCAAAAAACGCCCGCATGGAGCCGTTGGCTTCCACCAGACATAAATCCATACTCTCTGGCTTCTCGGCTGTAACCAGGCCCATCTCAGCGGCCAGTTGGCGGGTTTCGCCCTTGGTGCGATCGCCCAGCGGGAAGATGCAGTGTCCTAACTCCGTTTGGGGCACCTCATATAAAAAATAGGACTGATCTTTTTGCAAATCCACCGCCCGACGCAACTGGTAGCGCCCCGACACCCCATCCCACGCCACCCGGGCGTAGTGTCCCGTGGCGATGCGGTCGATGCCAAATCGTTCCTGGGCGATCGCCACCATGGGCCCAAACTTCACGGCCCGATTACAGCGGGAGCAGGGCAGGGGCGTGTAGCCCGCCGCATAACCCGTCACCAAATAATTGATAATGCTTTGCTCAAACTGTTCGCGGGCATCGATCACCACATGGGAAACACCCAACTGCTCACAGATCCGAGCCGCATCCACCATGCCCTCGGAACAGCACTGGCCCTTGCCCCGCATCAGCCAAAGAGTTAACCCGGTCACGGCATAGCCCGTCCGGTGCAGCAACGCCGCTGCCACCGAACTGTCAACCCCACCGGAAAGCCCCACTACAACTGATTCTGCCTTGGACATAGCATGATTAGCCAACGCGAAGATGATCACTATTCTAGCGTGCCCATCCGAGTCAAGCTTCACCTCTACTCAGTGGTGATGGTGGCGATATTTGGGCCCATGGGACCGGGTGATGGGGGTGCCCCGATGCCGCCCCCTTGGGCAAGGTGCTGCGAATCTAGGGCGCGTCATCAATACAACCTAGAAGCCTTGCGGGATAGGCGTTACCGCGCCCGTCAAGTCTTACGGGCTTGAAGCTGAAACTCTGACCGTAAAGGCATGGGACAGGGAAATGATCGCAGCCCCTAGCATCCACCTCTGAAGGAGCGATAGGAAGGACTGCTCCACCGGCAAAAAACTAAGATTTTCTTAAGATTTCATGGTAGGGTTGGCCCGGATTGCCCTCTAAAATCAAGAGGATTTGAATGCACAGTAGGCTCCATGTCGAAGTATCAACAGCTACATCAAGAATTTTTGGCCGACCTAGATCAGTACCAACTCACCCTAGAGGCATGTCTTAGCGCTGCCGATGGTTGGGTTCGGGCCTTGGCCAATGGTCTTGAGTGGGACGAAGACGATGTGGAATATCTCAGTTTTGCCGAGCCCCATCGCGGGAAGCGCTTGGATTTGGATCGTTCTAACCTCAGCCTTTTAGAGCGCCTAGCCGAGTACCGGGATAACCACTGGCACTTTGGCGTGCGTTGGGTGTTGCGTAGCCGCCGATCGCCCTCGGGACGGTTCCATGAAGTGGGCTTTGTGCTGCCACTATGGGTGCAGAATACGACGGATGGTATTGCCTTGAGGACGGCGTTGGAGGGCCCAGCGATCGCCCCAGATGACCTTACCTTTGCCGATGTCGTGGTGCAGCAGATTGAGCAATACCTGCGACGGGGAATTCAGCAGTTTCTCTCGGGGTTGCCCGCCGATGCACCGGAGCACCGCGTGGGGGTGATGTTGCTGCAAGAAAGGAAAGAAGCCGCAGCCAAACCCAACGGACGTACTAAGAAGACAGAACCCACGCCCCTGGCCTAGGACATGGCCCAATGGGCTCGGAATGAGCTTGGGGTTGTGATCACGGCGACAGTTTTAGCCCCAAGCCTGCAAAATTTGACCGGCGCGTTGCCGTCTATCCCGCAAGGCTAATAGCTTGAGTTGATGATGCGCCCTTTCATCCCCCCAGCCCAAGGACTGGGGGGATATTTGCTTTTTGGGTTGGTAATGGGTTCGGTCGGTTACTTGTGGGGAACCGGAACCCTAAGCGGCCCCCAGAACTCTGGGGCAAGACCACCAGCCCAACCGTCGGGTATAGTGACGAACGGAACTGGGCTCTACGGAATGCATCATCAATGAAGTACGAACAGTCGATTCAATTTCAGCCGCGGGAATGGCTCGAAGCGTACCAATGCCAACGGTACGATCAGCTTTCAGAAAAAATTTTACAGGTGCTCGATCACTTTGAATATGTCACCTATTTGGAACTGACCGTTGAGGGGCGCTACTTCATTAATGTTTTTGTTACGACTTTTTTGTTCCTCTTCGTGCAGCCCGATTATGTGATTGGCGATCGCCACGTCACCGCCTTCATTCATCACAATCTCACCATCGCCAACTTGCTGGCCATTTCTGACCTCAAGCACAGCGATGCCTATTTAGAACTGCTGAAGTTGCAACCGCAAAACTATGTCAAGATTTTGACGCTCTATTCGGCCCGCAATACGATTGAATTGCCAGAACAAACCCTGTTTGCGGTGAATTCGGAGTTGGCTAGTCTGTGGCTCAGTCGCTACTTGGATGGCTGTCGCTCTGGGTTGGGCGATCGCCGATCTATCAAAAATTGCGCCAACATTTGACCCAAATTGAAGGATCATTCCAACCCGTTGATCACTTTGTTGAGCTATACCACAGCGCCACCTATATCGATGGGGAGCGGGAGCATCATTTGAAGCGGCACATCCATCGTGGGCTGCAACACTACATTGCCCCAATGCCCCAGCCTAGGGCCGGAACGCCCGATCCGCAGCGCCTAGCCGTGGTGACTAAGTTTTGGCACCCCGACGATCCGATCTATTGTGGGTTTGGGCGTTGGGTTGGGGCACTGTCGCGCCGATATGCCGTGGATTTGTGGCATATCGGGACACCAACTGCCGCCACGGACGGTTTTGATCGGGTAACGGTACTGGAGTGCCATGGGGGGCAGATGGATCTAGAAGCCCTCGCGGGGCATGGGGCGATGGCGGTGTGTTTCCTGGAGGTGGGGCGATCGCTCGAAAGTTTATGGCTAGCTAATCTGCGTTTGGCTCCGATTCAAATGGCTTGCTTGGGCCATCCGGTGACCACGGCTGGGGCGGAACTAGACTACTTCATCAGTGGCGCTGAGGTGGAACTGGGGCGGGGGGCAGAACAGTTTTACAGTGAACGGCTGGTGCTGCTGCCCAATGCGGGGCTGGAGTTGTCCCTGTCTCCAGCGGGGGATCTTCCCCAATCGCTGCCGCCCGATCCCCTGGTGATTCTGTGCCCCTGGGAACTGCCCACGCTCAACCACCCCCTACTGCAACTGCTCCATAAAATTCTGCGGGAATCTAGGGTGCCCCTCTGTTTTCGTCTGTTGGTGGGGGCATCCCTCAATCGCTACAATGACTATCTGTCCTGCCGCCAGGAGGTGCACCGCATCTTGGGCGACCACTTTGAGCTTTTGCCCACCAAAACCTACCCAGAATGGCGCTCCCTAATGACCCAAGGACACCTGTGCCTGGACGCCTACCCCGTCGGTGTGCCCTGGGCGATCGCCACGGCTCTGAGCTTAGGGATTCCTGCCATTACCCTCGAGGCCGGCGCTGGTATAACCGGGCCAGTGCCTGGCTACTGCGACACCACCAATGTCCAGAACTGGTGACCAAAACCCCCTCCGATTATGCTGCAGCGGTGCTGAACTTAATCCATCATCCGGAGGTGCGCCATGCCACCGCTGTGCGGTTGATCACCTCGCCGCCTACTCTTGGGGATGGTGGGGGATCATTCCAACGGGCGATCGCCCTGATGATTAAAAATCACCGCCGCTGGCAGTCAGATGATCATCGCCGACCAATTCGGATCCAGAGCGACCCTAACTGAGGCAGGTCTCTCCAGCGAATACGGCCACGGCCGCGCCGGTCATCAAAACATGGTTGGTTTCTGCCTGCCACTGGATATGGAGGGGGCCGCCGGGAAGCTCAACGGTGCAGGTGCGATCGCCCCGACCCGTGAGCACCGCCGCCACCACCACCGCACAGGCTCCAGTACCACAGGCCAGGGTTGCCCCCGCGCCCCGCTCCCACACCCGCATTTTGAGATAATCGGGGCGCACCACTTCAACAAACTCGGTGTTGGTACGGCGGGGAAAGGCAGGATGATGCTCAAAGAGGGGCCCGATGGTCCCTAGGGGGATGGTCGCCACATCGGGAACAAAGGTGACGCAGTGGGGATTACCCATACTTACCGTCGTCACCAGCCAAGACTGGTGGTCAATGCTCATGGGCTGATCAAGCACCCGATCGCCCGCAGTGGCCAGGGTGGTAGGGATTTCGGCGGCGCTCAGGATGGGTGTGCCCATATCCACCGTCACTGTGCCATCCCCGTGAACTTGGGGAATGATCACGCCAGCTTTGGTAGCGATGCGATAGCGCCCATCCCCCGTTGGGGAGGGGAGGGCTAAATCGGACAAAAACTGCCCCAAACAACGGATGCCGTTGCCACACATTTCCGGCTCCGAGCCATCGGAGTTATACAGGCGCATGTGGTAGTCCGCTGACTGGGTATCGGTAGAGGGCAGCAGAAAAATCACACCATCAGCACCAATACCAAAATGGCGATCGCACCATTGGGTAGCCACGGCAGGAGAGAGGATAGGTTCGGACTGGACGCGGTTGTCTAACAAAATAAAGTCATTACCAAGTCCGTGATATTTCCGAAAAGGGATCGGTTGTGTGTTCATCCGCGTGTGTGCACCCTATTTTGCCGGTTTATGGAATTCAAACTTAGGAACCTAGGGGCATTGTACGGCCACGGGGAGCGTGACCCCAAATACACTACCCGCACCCTTGCTAGACTGAACGGAAATCGTGCCACCCATCTGTTGCACAAGATCCTGGGCGATCGCCAACCCCAGTCCGCTCCCCGCCGTATACTGCTGGAGTTCTCCGCGGTAGCGCCGCTCAAAAATGTGGGGTAGATCTTGGGGAGCAATGCCCGGTCCAGTATCCTGGATGTGAACCGTGATCTGTTCTTCCCCATCGTCCCGCACACTAACATCTGCCCAGATGCGAATGCCCCCCGATTGGGTGTATTTCACGGCGTTGTCCAACAAGTTGTGGAACACTTCGCGCAGGGCCGCCGCATTACCCAGCGCAGGCGGCAGGGCCGCGGGAATATAGGACTCAAAGCCCAGTCCTCGCTCCTGGGCGATCGCCTCCGTAGTTGCTAAGAGCGATGGCAAAATCTGGGGCAGGGCCACAGCGCCACATTCAAGGGAAGCAGCGGGCAGTTGGGGCAGGGGTGACTGGGGGAGCAGCAGGGGTGTCGGATGATCCAATTCCCCAAGCAGTTCCTGCATGTGCCAAGTCTCGCGGACGATCGCCTCGGCCAGTTTGTGGTTTTCGGCTTCTCGCCGCAGCCGCTTGGCTAATAACTGCCCAAAGGTGCGGATGGCGGTTAATGGATTGCGCAATTGGTGTAACAGGGTCGCTAAAAAGTCCTGTTGCCCTTGCTGTAACCACTGAAGTTGCCGGTCAAAGGCACAGGCAATCGCCAAGGTTTGGGCGATCTGTTGCACCTGCGTCTCTTCCTGTTCTGTCCAAGGACGGTCATGACGTCCAGTCATCAAAAAACCCAGCACGCGATCGCCATAGATCAACGGAATCGCCACCTGCCCTTGATATCTCAGGGGTGCGCTAGGGCTGCCATCGGACAGGAGGGGAACTTCTGTGGGCACCGTGACCACCTCGATCAAAGTCGGTGCCGGGGATTGATCCGTCTGCTCCGTAAGATAAAGCGTGCTGGAATCCGCACCCAAGTTCTGCCACAGCAGCATTAACTGCGATCGCGTCAGGGTAATGAGATCCGCACTAGCCGTTAGCATGGTGGTGTTTCAAACGTGCTCCTAGTCTATGACGAAAACCGTTAGATCTTTCTAAATAGAAACCGTTACCCCACAGTAACCCCAAAACCCTATGGCACACTTAAGCTAATACCCTAGATCTTCTCCCAGGAATCCATCCATGACTAACACGGCCGCCTTTCGCCAAGAAACCCTTGCCCTCACCCAACGGCTGTTCATCCAACTGCGCCGCCGTCCTGCCACCCTGATTGCCGGAGTGCTGCAACCGCTAATGTGGCTACTGCTATTTGGGGCGCTTTTTAGCGGCCTACCCGCCGGTTTAGTGGGTGAAAACCAGTCCTACATTCAGTTTTTAACTGCGGGCATCATTGTCTTCACGGCTTTTAGCGGTGCCCTTAATTCAGGACTGCCGATGCTTTTTGATCGTGAATTTGGCTTTCTCAATCGGATGCTGGTGGCTCCCTTGGTTTCCCGCTTTTCCATCGTGGTGTCATCGGCGATTTTTATCATTACCCTCAGCTTAGTTCAAACCCTGGCGATCGCCCTTGCCAGCGGTGCTATGGGAGCAACCCTGCCCAGCCTCAGCGGACTAGGATTGGTATCCCTCGTGGTCATCGTCCTAGTGATGGACTTCACCATGCTCAGCCTCGGACTATCCTTCGCCATGCCCGGACATCAAGAGATGCTGGCGCTGATCTTCTTGGTTAACCTGCCCCTCATTTTTTCCAGCACTGCCCTTGCCCCCCTCACGTTCATGCCCTCCTGGTTACAATGGGTGGCTAGCCTCAACCCCCTTTCCTGGGCCATTGAACCGATTCGCTATGTCTACACCCATGGGGAATGGTCGTGGCACAGTGTGGTGATGGCGGCTCCCTGGGGCAGCATGACCGTTGGCATTGCCCTAGCTCTGCTTCTCAGCTTTGGCGGACTTATGGCCTTAGCGATCCGGGGCGTACTGCGTCGAGGCGTGGCATGAGCAGCCCCTTTGGCAGTAACTGGGTATACCTCAAAGCGGAACTAGCATGGCTCGATCGACTTTTGATGCGGGCGATCACCCGCCAACAGCAAAATCAAAAGGTGGTTAACCGGGTTGCCCAGACTGCTGCCGATCGCGCCTCAAGCCATTGGTGGCAGGGGTTCGTTAACATCGATCCCTCCCAAGGTGGCAGCATGATTAAAGTCACTCCCGTAAGCCACCATCCCCGCGGCCGCTATGGCGATCGCCTCCAAAGCAGTCAGGAACAGGGGGTCGTGCTTGCTATTCCCGATCTGTGCCAAAAACTAAACCTGCGATCGTGGGAACGCAACACCCTGATTCTCTGCCTCGCCCCAGAAATCAACCGCCGCTACGAAAAGCTCTACGCTTACCTCAACGGTGATGAAACCAACTGTCGCCAGCCCACTGTCGATCTTGCCCTCCGTCTTTTTTGCCCCTCCGACGCCGCTTGGTGCGAAGCCCGCCCTTCCTTTAGTGCCAAAGCGCCATTGCTCAAGCACCGCCTGATTGAACTCCACGATTCCCCGAGCACTGCACGTTCCCTATTGTCTAAGGTGTTGGTCATGCCGCCCAAAGCTGTCTCCCACTGCCTCGCCGAACAAGCCCCCCCAGAAAAATTTTTACCCAAGCCGCGCTCACGGGCGCAGGCGAAATTAAATTAGTGTTATATTTGAAAAATGTGGCAGCATAGCTCAGTCGGTTAGAGCGACGGTCTCATAATCCGTAGGTCCCCAGTTCAAGTCTGGGTGCTGCTATAGGAAGCATTAACTAGAGCCAAGGCGCATCCGCAACTATTCTCGTCTGTGAGGCTCAAGCCTAGTTTGGCAAAGTCGCTGCGCGTCAAGTGTTCTTAGCAGAATTGAGAAGTTCCTTTTTACTCACCTGATTCAGGAAGGGTGGCAAAAGCCCATCTCAACTTGTCAACCGTAGGATTCGTGTGGTCAACTGCAAAATGGGATGACAAAAAAAGGGAGCCGTAGCTCCCCTAAATAATAACCATTAAGTAAATTAGATCAATTAGATCAATTAAGTTAGCTGGTTCCTGCGACTCAGTTAAAAGTCCAAGAACAAAGCCTTCCTAAACCGACAACCTTGCCGACAAAATGATGTCGTTATAGTCGAGGTCTCCACCACCGCGGGTATCCTCAATCCCGAAGGTGTTGTCACCCAACAGACGGAAGTGATCGGCACCCGAGGGATTCAACCCTAGCACCGGGAAGAAGATACTGTCGGTGCGTCCGGCTTTGACATCCTCGATGGTGCCATTGGAGATCAGGAATGGAGCCAAGATCGATCCTCCTTGGAGAATGGCCGAAAAGGTCTCGGTTTGCTGGTTCTTGGTGCTGCCAAAGGAAGTGACCAAACGCGCATCAGAGAGAGCTTCACGGATGTAGGCGTTGCGGTCAAAGCCAGCAACAGCAGGATTGATCCCGGCGATTTCACCGCGTTCTGTATCAATGCGGTAGAAGCCAACCGTGTTGTTAAAGGAAGCTTCCCGGAAGATGGAAATTTCTGCCAACACCGTTTGTCCCACTACTTCACGCAGATCAAGCAATTCCCGCTGGCTTTGACCTTGCAAGCGCGTCCCAAGGGGTCGACTAGAGCTGTTGTCTGCCTCCACCTTGAGGGTCACGCTTTCAAAGGTGGTGCTTGTGGTTACCGAGCGGAAGCTAACGCTAAAGTCATTGCCGAGGCTACCAATTTGGGCAGCATTGGTTCCCAAAAGCACTTCGGCCGAGGTGGATCCGCGGCGCACCGCATCCACTGTGCCACCCTTCACCAAGAAGAAGCGCAGATCGCTGCCATCAAGACCCGTAATCGTTCGGGATAGGGAATTGGCGTTAAAGCCCCTGGGGCTGTTGCTAAGGGTCGTGAACACCACTTGACCCCGCTCGAGGATTTTCTCTGGGGTGTTATCGCTTGCGTCTTTACCAACGGAGTACACGCCCACTTCAAACACCTCGTTCAATGCGCCACCCGTGAGGCTGAACTTCAACCGTTCGGTGCCATTGGAGAACAAAGTATTGTTTTCCAAGAAGAGACGGCTCTTCTGAGTCACCGTATCTGTGCGCCGAACGCCGAGGTTCTGAATCCGACGATCCTGACGCGCCTCCTTGTCATCATCATCAAAGATGTCGTCGTCATCCCCGTCACTGCCCCGTCCGCGCAGCGATACCGAACCTTTGTGGTCGATTTTGCCACTCACCGGAGTCGTGCCATTGAGCACCAAATTCGTACTGGTGTTGCTGATGGTAAACCCAACCCGCACCGATTCCTCAGTGGTGCCTACACCCATAGCAGCGTTGACGACACTGACCGCAGCGGCGACTTCGAGGTTTACTGCCGAAAGGATGGTCGGATTTAGGGCCACCGTGGTTACCCCACCGATGACTTCTGCATTGGTGCCCGTAACGCGAATGTTGGCGTTGATCTGGGCCGCCCCAATATCGGTACCCGCCAAAGCGCCATTACCCAGAAACCCAGCCAGCTCCTGGGAAATCAGCAGGTCAGCCCCACCAATCACTAGGGTCGTTGCCGTTGGACTAGATACATTTTGCGGTGCGGAGATATCAAACACGACAACCCCAGCCAGCCCGTCGTCATCGATATTCGTGGACACAAAGAAGCCGGAGCGGCTGCCGCCGACCCGTGTAGCATCAAAGCCAATGGTGAAATCGCCAAGGGTCGTCAACTTGCCAAAGGGAGTCGTAGCGCCAAAGCGAGTGGACAGAAATTCTGCTAGGGCATCCTGTTCGCTGCCAGGGCGGGCAAAGTTAGCTCTACCGTTGAATTCCCTGGCGATGAGGTCGCGCTGCAAATCCACAATGCCGGTGTGGTCGATTTGGCCACTCACGGGCGTAGCCCCGTTGAGCACCAGATTGGTGCCTGCGTTGTTGACAATGGTGAAACCCACGGCCACGTCGGTGGTCTTGCCAACCCCAGTTGCTGCGGCCACCGTATTTGATGCCCCAGCCACACTGAGGTTCACCAATGCCAGAACCGCAGGATCCAGGGCCACCGAGGTGATGCCGCCGATCACTTCGACATTAGTTGTTCCGCCAATAGCTTGAATGTTGGCATCAATCTGGGCATCGCCGATGTCTACACCCGCAATAGTCACCCCGCCCGTTAGTACCCTGGAGAGTTCCTCCGAAATTAGCAGATTGGCTCCGCCAATTCTCAAGGTCGTAGCGGTAGGGTTCTCAAGAACTGTGGGATTGGAGATATCAAACAGGATGGCACCCTGCAAGCCGTCGTCGTCAACGGTGGTTTGAACAAAGAAACCGGAGCGACTGCCACCGACTCTGGCACCACTAAAGCCAATGGTGAAATTGCCCACATTGAGGATAATGCGGTCTTGAATCTCACCTACCAGATTGACGCGATTAACGAAAGCCGCGTTGTCTTGAATGAACTTGGGGAAAGGATAACCATCACCGCCATTGGCCAAAAAGTCAAGGGTGACAAGGCGCAGTAGGCGATCAGAATTGCCAACCACCACACCATCGCGAATCAGGACTTCACTAACAAGATCGTCGTCATCATCGTCGGAGAGTAGGGCCACATTTTTGACTCGAGTGCCGGCCGTAGTCACGTTTCCCGCAGTGTCGAGTACTTGGGCGGTGCCAGTGGGGTCAAAGCTGAACGAGAACCCACCCACTTGGGGGAAGAAGCCGGGGGTAGCTCCCGGAGCCACACCAGCGACACCTCGCTCCAGCAAGATCTTAAGCTGGGCAACGGTGATCGTTATGGTGGTGAGGTTGTTGTTAAACCGCAGGGAGTTGGCGATGTCGAGCTGAGACACCGCGCCACCGGTTTTGTTGGGGGCCAGTTCACTGGGCTGGGGTGGCAGCCTGGTGACATCTGAACTGCTGGTTGCACCCGCAGCCGCCGAAATGCTGCCAATGTTATCCCGGATGCCGCCGCCATTTTTCAGCGAGATAATGGGTAGGTTGTTAATAAAGGGATCGACGTTCTTTGCAAGGGCAATGTTGGCATCGGCGGTTAGGTTGCCGAGGTTGGTTTCCTGGGTGCGCACCTCCGAACGGGTGCCATTTAGGAACACACTAGTGCGCCCAAAGGTGAGGGTGTCTTGACCTTGAATGACGTTGCGAATCCCGGTGGTAATGGCAACGATGTTTTGGTGATTTGGATCATTAGCAAGATCCACAACCCCTGTCACCGCAGCGGTGACGGGATCGGCCCCTGCCCCGTAGAACCGCTCTACGCCGGGGGTATCGGTGGCGTAGGCACCGTTGACTGTGGTGTCAAGAGAGGTGAGGTCGATGTCTCCATTGGCATCAAAGCCAACCACCAAGCGACCCACATACTTGTAGTTGCCGTCGGTATTGACAATCAGCACCGGCTTGCCATCGGCACCGGTGCGCACGGTGGGGTAGTCCCCTTGATCGGTGTCTCCGGGTCTCAGGACGTCATTATCGTCAAGAAGGCGGGTGTTGGAGCCACCAGCGATGATCACGTCCACATTCCGCAAGCGCGGAGCGAGTTCATCGATTTCTAGGGCAATCTGTTGCAGGTGAGCCAGGACAATGACCTTATCCAATCCCGGATTTTCGGAGATGAGGTAGTCCACGCTGGCTTGAACTTCAGCGGCAAGGGCGACAAAATCGACCGGGTTGGTAGGAGTGGTGACGGCGGCCCCCGTTGGAGCAAGGGTTGGCAAGGTAGGTGTCGTAACCCCGACGATACCGACTTTTTCATCATCTGCAGTACCTAGAACGCCATCGGCACCAGCAACGGTGATGAAGGTGCTCTTGGCGATTTTGCCCTTAATGGTGCTGGCTTCGGCAGAGTTGCTGATGGCATTGCCACTGGCTTTATTGGCGGGAATGGAGGGGTCGCCAGGGAGGGTGTTGGCGGCATCACGGTTGGTGAGGGTGCCTCCGGTGCCAGCAGCAAGCTCTGTTAGCGGATCGTTGAAGTTAACGTTGGTGGAGAGGTAGGGGAAGTTGGTGCCGGGATTGCCAGCGCCAGTGCGAATGATGTCGCGGATTTGCCTGGTGCCAAGATCAAACTCATGGTTTCCTAAAACCGAGGCTTGGGTGCCAAGGTTGTTGACGATCGCAATGTCGCCACGGCCGAGTACAGGAGCAGTGGAGGTACCGAGACCGCCAACGCCATTCAGACTAGGGTCAGAGGAAGCATTGAAGAAGGGACCGGGAATGTAGTTGTCACCCGAGGATAGGGTTAGGGTGTTGGCGCGGACCACGCTGGTGAGGTTGGGGTCGTTGCGCAGGTAGTTGAGAACGGCAGAAAAACGAACGGCATCGGAGGTCTGAGGCGATGTGCCAGCTGCGGGGATGCCAGCCTCAGGATCTCCGAAATGCAGAATCTGTAACGTCAAGGGTGCCATTTTTTTCATGGATAGGTGCACCGTCACAGTAGCTCAGTGGGGGGTACCACAAATTAAGGAATGATTATCGGGGCTTTAAGAAAATGAATTTTTGATGTAAAAATTTGTTGTGATTTTCATGAGTAAATGCTCCTATCGTTGCCTAGAGCACTGTTTGGGAAAAAGGCTGTGGTAGGGTAGCGTTCTCACACAAATTTCAGGAATGATCGCCCATGCGTTACGGGAGTGCCTTATTAGCCCTTGGATTGTTACTGTCTTCCCAGTCGGTCGGGGCGATCGCCGAATTGAATGTGCCACCGCGATCGCGCCGGTCTGTGGTGCCTTTGGGACTGATTCCAGAGCCGTTGTCGTTTTATGAGTCAATGCAGCGGGCGCTGCGGCGGTCTGTGGGGGAATCTTTTGCGGCCAATGAATTACGGGATGCCTGGGCGGCTATGGAGTTGTACCACCTGGCGGAAATTGAGCACTATTTGCGGCGGGAACCAGTAAGCCTGCAGAAGGAATTTGAGCAGGTGCAAGAGGAATTGCAGGAGGCAACGGGGCGATCGGGAAGTTTGACAGTGGCGATTTATCCGTTTTTGTTTGCCGATCGCCTGGAATTATTGCTGATTCCGCCCGTGGGCGAACCCATACGATATCGCGTGCCGGAAGCGGATGAGGGTACTGTACGCCGGGTGGTGGAGGATTTGAGAACCAAGATTCAGCGGGATGAATCCCAAGAATTTATGGAGCCAGCACAACAGCTCTACGATTGGTTGATTCGCCCCCTTGAAGGGCAGTTGCAGGCTTGGGCGTCGCCACAATTTCCCCAGCCGACAACGCTGGTTTTTGTAATGGATCGGGAGTTGCGGGTGTTGCCGATCGCCGCGCTCCATGATGGCAAGCAGTTTTTGATTGAACGTTATGCGATCGCCCAGGCCCCCTCATTTCGGCTAAAAACGCCACCAGCAAAAGAGAAACGGACAACGCGGGTGCTGGGTATGGGCCTAAGGGAACGGCCCTCATTGACGGAGGAGGTACGGAGTTTGGCGGTACTAGATCAGGTCACGACGACGCTGGCCGGTCAGCACTTCACCCTGGGCAATTTGGTGGCCTATAAGGAGTGGCATTCCGTGCTCCATCTGGCAACAATGGCGGATCTGTCCGCTCCAGAGCCCAGGAACGCCTTTGTGCAGTTAGGCGCAGGTCGGCTCAGCCTGCATCAGATCAGTCGTTGGCGATCGCCCCGGCTGACGGACAAAGTGGTAGTCGTAACCAGTGCCAAAACCAGTGTGCAGCATCACATGGTTCCCTACAGTCTGCTGGTGGCCCTACAGGCATCAAGCCTACTGACACCGCTGTGGATCGATGCGGACGTGGTGAATGTGCCCCTGACCCTAGGGTTTTATCAGCACAGTCAGAATCAACCAACCATCGCCCTAGCGCTCCGTGCTGCCCAGCGGGATCTGCTTCTGGGTCGGGTGCGGTTGGAAGGTTCCCAGGTGGTCGGTTTACCCCGCACCCCGATTGTGCCCCTCGATCACAGCGTGCCCCAGACCGACCTCAGCCATCCCTTCTATTGGGCTACCTTCACGTTGATGGGCAACTGGCAGTGAAGGTAACTTCTAGGCTTTGGGATTGTCCGGGTGCGAGGTGCAGCAGGTCTTCTCCGGTATTGAGGGCATTGCGGGGAGCCGTCCAGGGCTCTAGGCAGACAAAATCCTTGCCCTGCACCGTCCAAAAGACAAAGGTGCGAAAGGCGGCATCGGTGGCGATGTCCAGGGTTTTGCCGTCATACTGAAATTGGAGCCTTGGCTCGGACAGGGGCGTAAAAGCCAGGTCTAATTCTGGTTGGCTGAGGTCCAGGGTGCCGTTGTAGGGTTCAACAGCTTTGAGGACATTATTCCAACATTGGGATGCAGGAATGGTGTAGTGGAGGCTGTTCTTATCGGCGATCGCAAAGTAGGGATGGAACCCCACAGCAAAGGGCATGGGCACTTCGGAGTGATTGGTAAAGGTTTGTTGCACCGTTAGGGCACTGCCGCTGGGCGTATCCGTTAACCCATAGGTGAGGGACACCAAAAACTCGAAGGGATAGTGGGGGCGGGTGCGATCACTACTTTGGAGGGTAACGGTGATCCCATTGCTGCTCGATGATCCCGCCCAGGACAATTCCCGGGCGAAGCCATGCTGTTTTAGGGTGTAAGCCTGACCACCGACGGTGTAGCTATTCTCCGGGAGGTTGCCACAGATGGGAAACAAAATGGGATTGCCACCGCGCACGCTTAGGCTGGGATCGCGAAAGCGCTCTTCGTCGAGGTAAAACAATTCTTGCCCGTCCACCTGCCAGCGGGTGACGATGCCGCCCCGCTCAGGCACAACTTCCAGCACGGCCCGGGGCGATCGCACGATGTAGGTTCCGTATTGCCGCTGCTCAAAAGTCACCATCAGATCGGATTGCCCAGCCATGCCCACATACCTCACATTCCCAAGGACACCACCAGTAAACCATATCTGTATGCCATGGTTAGAACCCCTGCCCCTAGGGAGATTGGGTCTGAAGCTTGGATGTTATCCCCACAGGACTTAGATCGCCCTTGCCATAACCGCAGGGAACGCTCTTGCAGCTCCTTATGCTTTGAATTCGGAATGCATTGAATTAAGAAGACTGGGATATCACAGGTGACGGAAACTCGGCCCGACTGACTAAGGATTCATGCCCCACTTCCGACTTGGAAGCGATTTGTCATGCCAGCGCCAGCTCGATTCAGGGGGAGGCAAGCTAGGGTGCGTCATTGATTTCTGCTAGAAGACCTTCCGGATAGGCGGTACCGCGCCCGTCAAATATTCAAGGGTAGGGGCTGGAATTCTTGCCATGAACCCATGGGACAACGATATTTGATTTGGGACGACTATAAATTAACGAGTAGATTACAACAGCCCCTAATAAACGGGCAGTGTAAACCGAAAACTGCTCCCCTGCTTGCCAGAGGCGGCATCGACCCAGATTTGACCATAATGGGCGCGAATTATCCGGCGACACAGGGCCAGTCCAATGCCATAGCCCTCCGATTGGTCGTCCCGCTCTAGGCGATAGAGCTCCTCAAAGATTTGTTCACGCAGTTCGGCCGGCACTCCGGGGCCGTCGTCGGTGACAGCAACTTCAACTTTTTGCGCGGTTCGATGCAGGGCCGCCATTTCGATGGTGCCCACGGGGGGCGTGTATTTGATGGCGTTGCCCAAAAGGTTGAGCAGAACTTGACGGATGCGCTCCTCGTCCGCAAAAACAAGGGGGAGATCATTGGGAATGTCTAAAATGAGGCGCTGCCCTTTGCGACTAAGGCATTCTTGGATGTAAAAATCGTTGGCAACATGGTGGCACAGTTCGGCTAACTGGAGGCGTTGCCGCTTGGTCTGAAACTGAACATTGCTGCTGCGCCCAGCTTCCAGAATATCGGTGATCATCAAATCGGCGGCGCGAACCTTGAGGCGCGCATGTTTAAGCAATTGGCAAAACATTTCGGGGGTGATTTTTGCGCCGCCCATGTCGATGGTGTCAAGGGCAAGGGAAATGGCGGTGAGGGGGTTTCTCAGGTCGTGGGCCAGCATAGCAAGCACCCGATCCTTGAAATACACCCGTTCTTCGAGCATAGATTTTTCTTGGGTTAGGCGAAAAACCTCATCGGCGAGGCGAATAATTTCGGTGGTACCAGAAATGCTTTCGGTGAGCGTTTGTTCGTCGGCAGGAAAGGATTCCCGCTGGTGTGCTAGGTCGCACCAATCTTGCCAATGGTTCTCAATTTGGTGTAAGAGATTCTTACCGGCAATAACTTGGCGAGGGGGCGGGGTAAGTTTAAGGAGGGCAGGGGTCAGGACGATCCGAAAGAGCTCTGCCAATTGGGGTTGCCCAGTCACGTCAATGACTTGGAGTTGCACCGCTTGACCCTTGGCATACTGGTGAAGCATGGTTTCGGTGTCCCGCACCAATTCTCGGGAGCTGGGGCGATCGTCAACGAAGAGCAGGAGTTGCAGGGCCGCTGGGGTGGCAAGGGGCAACATCTAAGGTGTTTACCTTCAGATTAGTTTAATGATTATAGTATTTTTATGGGATTTCCAAGACAGCGTTGGCAGATGTTTCCCCCCCTCGGGGAGTTGGCCGCAGAACTTGCCCATCAGGTGGGGGTGCCGGTGCCCTTGGCCCAAGTGCTGCTCAATCGCGGGGTAACGCTGGGTGGGGCAAAGGATTTTTTGGAACCCAGTGGGGTGTCTCTGCCGGCAGCGGAATCCGAGTTTCCGGGGTTAAAGGATTGCATTACTCGCTTGGTGCAGGCGATTCGCGGCGGAGAGTTGATCGCCATTTGTGGTGATTACGATGTGGATGGCATGACCAGTACGGCTTTGCTGCTGCGGACGTTTTGGCGGCTAGGGGGACAGGCCAGCTATGGGATTCCGTCACGGATGACGGAGGGCTACGGACTGAATGAGCGTATGGTGCGAGAGCTTTCCGGCCAGGGTGTGCGGGTGGTGGTAACGGTGGATAATGGCATTGCCGCGATCGCCCCTATTGCTTTAGCAGTCTCATTGGGGATGACGGTGGTGGTAACCGATCACCACGACTTGCCAGCGGAGTTGCCGCCCACACCCTACATTCTTAACCCCAAGGTGTTGCCCCAGTCCTCTCCCTATGGGGCGATCGCCGGGGTGGGCGTGGCCTACGTGTTGGCAATGGGTCTGGCCGAGCGGTTTGGGGTTGCAGGGGAGTTAGCACAGCCATTGCTGGATTTGTTTACCCTGGGGACGATCGCCGATTTGGCCGCATTGACGGGAATTAACCGGGTGCTGGTGCAGCGGGGGTTGAAAGCATTGGCGCGATCGCCGATTGTGGGGATTCAGGAATTGATGGCGGTGGCCTGCCCGGAGTCGATGGCCACAGATAAACCAGAGACCGTTGGTTTTCGGCTCGGTCCACGGATTAATGCCATTGGTCGGATTGGGGATCCCCAGACCGTGATCGAGTTGCTGACGACAGACGATCGGGCGATCGCCCAGCAGCTGGCCCAAACCTGCGAGCTGGTAAACCGGCAGCGGCAAACTCTGTGCCAGCGGATTGAAACCGAAGCGATTGCCTATGTTGAGGGCTCGGGATTGGATGTAGCGGCGGCGCGAGTCCTGGTTTTGATTGACCGCGAGGTGCAAGCATGGCTCAATCCAGAACCCGAAGAGCGAGGCTGGCACCATGGCGTGATTGGGATTGTGGCGTCCCGCTTGGTGGAGCGCTACGGGGCACCGGTCTTTATGGGCAGCGTGGAAGACTCCCAGCAGATTCGCTTTTCGGTGCGGGGTATTCCCGAATTCCATGTATTTGATGCCATCGAAACCCTCAGGGATCTGCGAACGAGTGGAGGTGGGCACCGGGCTGCCGGCGGTTTCACGCTGCCGCTGGCCCATCTGACCGAGGTGCGGAGACGGCTGCAGGATTTTGCGATCGCCCAAAAGGTTACGGAAGATCACATCTGTCCCCTAGTCACTGTTGATGCCCATCTGCCCCTAGCAGAAATTTCGCCCCTACTTTGGCAGCAGCTTGAGCGGCTCCAGCCCTGTGGTATCGGCAATTCAGAACCGGTGTTTTGGGCCGAAAATGTTACCGTGCACTCCCAGCAACAGCGCAAAACAGCCCTCTCCCTAGAACTCAGCGACGCTCAAGGAACACAATGGCGGGCGATCGCCTGGCGTTGGGGACACCTACTACCCCTACCCTCCCCCCTCGATGTCGCCTACAAGCTGCGCATGAATGAGTGGCAACAGCAACAAACCCTTGAATTAGAGGTGGTCGGTGTCCGTTTGCCCCAGTCATGGCAACCGAACCTCTCCCTGCCCTGCGCCCCCCGAGGGTTCTGTCCCGTCCAATGGCATGACCTGATGACTGCCCCCCGTCCCCCTGCCCCGCCCCCCTGCTGCTCTACGGTTACGGAAGACCGGCGGAAAAATTTTCCGGCGATGTCGACTACGATCGCCCCCAGCGGCGCTACCGCAGCCTCGTCCTCTGGACTCTGCCCCCCTCCCCGGAACACTTGCGCTGGCTCCTGGCCGTTGCCCAACCCCAAGCCATTTATCTCGGCGGCACCATCCCGCCCATCCCCACCGCCCTCGAATTGGGTGATCGCCTACTCCGAGACGGCTTTATGCATCCAGAGCTGCCCCTGCTGAAACTGAGCCAAAAGTATTGGGTTTCACCCCAGAGCATCATTGCCAGCCTCCGTGCCCTAGGGCTACCCTGCGCCGACCACCCTCCTACCGCCGCTGTTGCGGCCGAGCTGGAGCATACCCAGCAGTGGTACCGCCGCTCAGCGAGGGAGTTAGGGCGAGAATTTGCACAGGCTGCTACAGGCGAATTCGCAAGTTTGCAATCCGGCGATCGCGCTGCACCGTCAGCACCACCACCTCCGGTGACTGGTCAAGGTATTGAGTTAACTGCTCCACCCGGATCAGACGCTGCCCGTTCAACCCCAGGAGGCGATCACCGGGTCTGAGACCCACCCGACTGGCAATGGAGTTTGGCTGAACCTGATCGATCACAAAATTTTCCGTATTCACCGTAATCCCCAGACGCGCCCGTCCCGAGAACCGATCCGGCTGCATCGCCACCGACCCAGTGCCTCGGTTATTGGCATTGCGGCTGATAAACTCCCGGGCCACCTGCGCGCTGGTGGCATTGCCAATGCCCGTATTCCCCCCTGCTCGGGAGACGATAATCGATTTGTTCACCCCCACCAGTTCCCCATTAGAGTTCAGCAGGGGGCCACCTGAATTTCCCGGATTCAGCCGCGCATCGGTTTGGAGGTCACCATTCCCCGGATTAATCCGGCTGAGAATCCCCGTTGTTAATGTTCCTGCCAAACCAAAGGGTGCGCCAATGGCAAACACCCGCTGCCCCACCCGAATGTTCCGGGGATCGGCCAGGGGAATAGATGGAAGTCGTTGCCCCCGGGTCTCCAGTCGCACTAACGCCAGATCATTGCGCCGATCCAAGGCAATCACCTCCCCGGCAAAGGGTCGTCCGTCGGCTGTCCGTACCTGCACCACCGCTGACCCACGCACCACATGCTCATTGGTCAGCACCAATCCCTCCGGCGACACGATGCTTCCCGAACCATTACTGCGCCCAGCCCGAATCGTCACCACCGCCGGATTGGCCCGTTCATAGACCCGCACATTGACCTGTTCATCAGCCAAAGACTGGGCGGCGCTAGGCAATGGCATCATCGATGGCAGTAATACCGCCGTCCCTGTCACTGCTGTTGTCGCTAAACCAAGGGCGATCGCCCCCAACGTTGCATCACCATAGGATCCTCCAAGTTCAACCCAAACCAACTCAAACCAACCAGAATGTCATCAAAATATGAAAGAAATTTAGGTCAATTCTGCCCGAACCGTCCCCATTCCTAAAGATCGATGTCCGGGTCATCCCTACGGTCACCGATGTCACTCCCACAAGCATAGACCGCCAAACCCGCGCCAAAGTTCGACCGACCTTGACTCAACTACTATGATATGGGAACCAAGTCTATTGATATAGGGATCAAGCCCTCTCAGACCCCCCGATCCCCTCAGGAATGCTAGGCTAAGAAGGCAATCCCAAAACCCCTGCCATGTTGTTCTCAAGGCTTGCCATGCGCGAACTGCCCCTCATCTCCCTTCCCGAAGTCGTTCTCTTTCCGGGACAGTCCCTGCCACTGCACATCTTCGAGTATCGCTACCGCATGATGATTAACACCGTCCTTGAGAGCGATCGCCTATTCGGGGTGCTGCTATGGGATCAAGAACTCAATCAGCCTGCCAGCGTGGGCTGTGCCGCTCAGATTGTCCAATACCATCGTCTTCCCGATGACCGCTTTAAAATCCTCACCCTTGGTCAGCAACGGTTCCGCATCCTTAGCTATGTCCGCCCCGCGCCCTTCCGGGTAGCCATGGTGGAATGGGTCGAAGATGAACCCGCCGATGACACCCCCTTCAGCCTGGCCACCGAAGTGCGCCAACTGCTCAACGATGTTGTTCGCCTCTCCCAAAAACTTACTGAACAGAGCATCGAACTGCCCCAAATTCCCCGCAGCCCCCTTGAGCTTTCCTATTGGGTTGCTAGTAACTTCCAGGGAGCCTACGGCGAACAACAAGCCCTCCTCGAACTGCAAGACACCTCAGCCCGCCTGCGTCGCGAAGCTGAAATTTTGACCTCCACCCGCAGCCAATTGGCCGCTCGTACGGTGTTAAAAGATACATTCAAAGAGTAGCCCGGTTTCGGTGCGTTACAGTAGGATAGGTTAACTGTGATGCATGAATGCCCAAGAGCGATGTTGAAGGCAATTTTTGGCGACCCAAACAAACGTAAGCTCGATAAATTTCGTCCCGATGTGGCTTTGATCAACTCCCTTGAGCCAGAGTTAGCAGAGCTCAGTGACGAAGCCCTCCAAGCCAAAACCTCAGAATTTAAGCACCGCCTTGAAAAGGGTGAAGAATTAGACGACCTTCTTCCCGAAGCTTTTGCCGTAGTGCGCGAAGCCTCCCGCCGCGTTCTCGGGTTACGCCACTACGATGTGCAAATGCTCGGCGGCATGGTGCTGCACAGGGGCGAAATCGCCGAAATGAAAACCGGCGAAGGCAAAACCCTCGTCGCTACCCTTCCCTGCTACCTCAATGCCCTGACTGGCAAAGGGGTTCATGTGGTTACCGTCAACGACTACCTCGCCCGCCGTGACGCGGAGTGGATGGGGCAGGTTCACCGATTTTTAGGGTTGACCGTCGGACTGATCCAACAGGAAATGGATCCCCGTGAGCGGCAGCGTAATTACGCCTGTGACATCACCTACGCCACCAATAGTGAGCTGGGATTTGATTATCTCCGGGATAACATGGCAACCACCATCGAAGAGGTGGTGCAGCGCCCCTTCAATTTCTGCATTATTGACGAAGTGGATTCAATCCTGATCGATGAGGCTCGCACGCCTCTGATTATCTCTGGGCAGGTGGAGCGTCCGGCCGAAAAATATACCGGTGCTGTGGATGTAGCACTCCAACTTCAAAAGAACCAGCACTATGAAGTGGACGAAAAGCAACGGAACATCATCCTCACCGACGAAGGCTTTGAAACTGCGGAGCAGATCTTACATGTTCAGGATCTGTTTGACCAAGAGAACCCTTGGGCCCACTTTGTGTTTAATGCCATCAAGGCCAAGGAACTATTCCTCCGTGATGTCAATTACATCGTTGAGAATGATGAGGTGGTGATTGTCGATGAATTTACTGGACGGGTGATGGCGGGGCGACGATGGAGCGATGGGCTACATCAGGCGATTGAAGCTAAGGAAGGTGTGACGATTCAAAATGAAACCCAGACCCTTGCTTCTATTACCTATCAAAACTTCTTTTTGCTCTATCCCAAGCTGGCAGGCATGACGGGTACCGCCAAAACTGAAGAAGCCGAATTCAATAAAATTTATAACCTCGAGGTCACTACGATTCCCACCAATCGTGTCAGTGGGCGGAAAGATCTCGCCGATGTGGTGTACAAAACCGAAATGGGCAAGTGGCGTTCCGTTGCGATGGAGTGTAAGGAACTGCACGAAATGGGGCGTCCGGTGTTGGTTGGTACCACCAGCGTCGAAAAATCTGAGGTTATTTCCCATTTTCTCAAGGAGATGGGTGTGCCCCATAACTTGCTCAATGCCAAGCCCGAAAACGTTGAACGGGAAGCTGAGATTGTGGCCCAAGCAGGGCGACAGGGTGCTGTAACCATTGCCACTAATATGGCCGGTCGTGGCACCGATATTATCTTGGGCGGCAATGCCGATTACATGGCCCGGCTGAAACTGCGTGAATACTTCATTCCTCCCATGGTGCAACCCCAAGATGGTGAGGGGATGCAGGGACGGCTATTTGGGCGATCGCGCGGACGGGGTTTTGGCAGCACCCCCAAAAGTAAGCCCGTTGCGGAAACCCTGTTCCCCTGTGAAATTTCGGATGATGCTAAGGCCCTGCTTAAGGAATCGGTTGACTTAGCGGTCGAAAAGTTAGGCTCCCAAAGCCTTGATGTCCTTGAAGCCGAAGATATGGTGGCCGTTGCCGCGGAAAAGGCTCCCACAGATAGCCCGATCATTGAAAAAATGCGTCAGGCTTACACCAAGATTAAGCAGGAGTTTGAAACCTTCACTGATGAAGAACATGATCGGGTTGTGACTTTAGGAGGGCTACACGTTATCGGCACCGAACGCCATGAATCTCGGCGGGTGGACAACCAGTTGCGCGGTCGCTGCGGTCGCCAAGGGGATCCGGGCACCACTAAGTTCTTTTTGAGCCTTGAAGATCAGTTGATGCGGATTTTCGGTGCGATCGCGTCACTGCCCTGATGAATGCCTTCCGTGTTGAAGAGGACATGCCCATCAGTTCGGGAATGCTAACCGGCAGCCTCGAAAATGCCCAAAAGAAGGTGGAAACCCACTATTACGACATCCGCAAACAGGTCTTTGAATATGACGAAGTGCTCAATAACCAGCGCCGGGCCATCTACGCCGAGCGCTTTCGGGTTCTGTCTGGGGAAGAATTGCGCGATCGGGTTTTAGAGTATGCCGAGCGCACCATGGATGACATCGTAACGGCCTATGTCAACCCAGACTTGCCGCCGGAGGAATGGGATCTGGTCAGCATGGTCAAAAAAGTTAAGGAGTTTGTTAATCTGCTTCAAGATTTGGAGCCAGATCAGCTTGATGACATGCAAATGTCAGAGATCCAGTCCTTTTTGCGCGAAGAAGTGCGGCGCGCCTACGACTTCAAAGAGGCCCAGATCGAAAATCTCCAGCCTGGGCTCATGCGGCAAGCAGAGCGGTTTTTTATCTTGAGTCAGATTGACAACCTTTGGCGGGAACACCTCCAAGCCATGGAGAGTTTGCGGGAGGCGGTGGGACTGCGCGGTTATGGGCAAAAAGATCCCTTGATTGAATATAAAAGCGAAGGATATGAACTGTTCTTTGACATGCTCACCCAGATTCGCCGCAATGTGGTTTACGCGCTTTTTGAGTTCAATCCCCAACCGAGCGCTATGTCTAACGTGATCTAGGGGTTAATCTGTGTGTCTTGAACCGATTTAGTTTTATTTAGTCCAGCTTTTTTATTGCAACCATTACAGGCATTAGCCACCCAGGTATAGGAGCCAAACGTTCTATGGGAATGACCCTCACCGAAAAAATTTTAGCCAGAGCCGCGGATCGCCCCACCCTCACGCCCGGAGACAACGTCTGGGTCACTGTTGACCTACTGATGACCCATGATGTGTGTGGGCCCGGGACCATCGGTGTGTTCAAGAGGGAATTCGGTGCCACAGCTAGGGTTTGGGACCGGGAAAAAATTGTCTTGATTCCCGACCATTACATTTTCACCCAAGATGCCCGTGCCAATCGCAATGTCGATATTCTGCGGGAATTCGCCCAAGAGCAAGGGATCAAATACTTTTACGACATCACCGATCTATCCAACTTCAAAGCGAACCCTGACTATAAGGGGGTTTGCCACATCGCCCTCGCCCAAGAAGGTCACACTCGTCCCGGGGAGGTGTTGCTCGGCACCGATTCCCATACCTGTAATGCCGGAGCCTTTGGGCAGTTTGCAACGGGTATTGGCAACACCGATGCTGCCTTTGTCATGGGGACTGGCAAAATTTTGCTCAAGGTGCCGCCAACGATGCACTTTGTTTTTGATGGCGAGATGCCTCCTTACTTACTGGCTAAGGATCTGATTTTGCACGTGATTGGGGATATCGGTGTTGGTGGTGCTAACTATCGGGCGCTGGAAGTCGCCGGGGAGGCGATCGCCCGGATGACCATGGAGGAGCGGATGACGCTCTGCAACATGGCAATCGAGGCTGGCGGCAAAAACGGTGTCATAGCCCCGGATCAGACGACCTTTGATTATGTGCAGCAGCGCACCCAGAAATCTTTTGTGCCCCTCTACGGCGATGCCAATGCCAGTTATTGCTATGAAAAGCAGTATGACGTCTCGCGGCTGGAGCCTGTTGTTGCCAAGCCCCACTCCCCCGACAATCGAGCTACGGTTCGGGAATGCCGGGATGTCAAGATTGATCGCGTGTACATCGGCTCCTGCACTGGCGGTAAAACGACTGATTTTATCCATGCCGCCCAACTGTTGAAGGGGCAGGAAGTCAAAGTCCCCACCTATTTGGTGCCAGCGACCCAAAAAGTATACGACGATCTCTTCACTCACAAGATCGACGGATTGACTCTTTCGGAAATCTTTTTGCAAGCGGGGTGCATTGAACCAGCCTCTCCATCCTGCGCTGCGTGTCTTGGCGGTCCCCAGGACACTTTTGGGCGGTTGAATGAGCCGGAGGTCTGCGTTTCTACAACCAACCGCAACTTCCCGGGACGAATGGGTAACAAACAGGCCCAAATATATTTGGCGTCGCCCTTTACCGCTGCAGCCTCGGCCCTGACTGGGTATGTAACCGACCCCCGGGAGTTCATGGCCTAGGCGACTGCTGGTCGTGGTAATTCCCAGGGGGAGTTGCTAGACTTACCCCACGAATTGGCGGAGCACTTTATGAATTTGGGTGATAGGTGTGCGGGAGTGTTGTTTTTTAGTGCCGCCCTGCTGTGGAGTGGCGTGGTCTCAGCCCATGCTGTTCAACTACAGCACCGTACTACCCGGGCGATCGCCATAACAGCTCGCCATGGGGATGAGCCTCTGTCGGGCGGTCAGATAGTGATTTTTAGTCCCCAAAACAAAAGCACCCCATGGCAGCGCGGGATCCTAAACGCCAAAGGGAATTATGTTTTTGTGCCGGACTGGGAGATGTCAGGGACTTGGGAGATTCGGGTTGCCCAAGGTGGTCACGGCGGCGTCCTAACTATTCCCATCAGCGACGCACCAGCAGCCCCCCCAACGCCAGCTATCCCCGAGGTTGGGCTCCCAGTGCCACCAGTGGCCCCCCCACCAGAGGTGATTCAGCCTCCTGCTGACTTTTCCCCAATCCAGCGCACCGTAATGATTGGCTCGGTGGTTTGGGGATTGGTAGGCACCGCTCTATTTTTTGCGCGAGGTAACGCATCCCATGCACGTTCCTGACGGCTTCCTGCCCCTAGAAGTTGGCTTGACTGGTCAGGGGCTGACTGCTGGGCTGCTATGGTTTTCCCTGGATCGCATTCGCCGACTGCCACAACCTACGGCGGGCATTCCCAAGACAGCCCTCCTCACAGCGGCTTTTTTCGCGGTTTCCGCGATCGCCCTGCCAATCCCGCCAACCAGCATCCATCTCCTGCTCAACGGCGTCATGGGCATCATTCTGGGCATCTATGTCTTTCCAGCAGTTTGGGTAGGATTGCTTCTCCAGGTTCTGATGTTTCAGCACGGAGGACTGCTCAGTTTGGGGGTAAACAGCCTTATTTACGGCGTGCCAGCGTTGCTGATGGCCCTACTGTTTCACCTTCGGCGCTGGCTTCCCGAACGTCCTTGGGTGACTGTGCTTAGTGGTCTTTGCGGGAGCGGCGGCGTGATGCTTTCAGTTGGACTATTCTACGGCTTTACTCTGATGGTTACCCCAGATTACTGGGATGAAGTTCTAGTTCGGGACGAACTTTGGCGACTGGTGGTGTGGGCCCATGGGCCTGTCGCCCTGATGGAGGGAGTTTTTACGATCCTATTGGTGCAGTTCTTGCAGCGAGTGAAACCCGAACTGATCCCCACGGTTCGATAGGTTCTATGGATGGCGTTCAATGGCGCAGAGGTATTACCGAATCAATCGGGTTCGGAGGCTACTGCCGGGGAACCTCCCCGATCCACTACTGGCATCCCACCTGCAAGCTGTTGGGGATCGGCACCTTGCTTCTAGCAAGTGCTGCTATGACCCAATGGACTTGGACGCTCTGCTTTAGTGGGATTGCGTTGGGGATCGCCCGTCTATCCCAGTTGCCAGGGCACTACTTCCGGCGGCGCGCCCGCTACCCCGGGCTATTTATCTTTGCCATTGTGATCACTGCCCCCCTAAGCATGGGTCGCCACACCCTGTTCCAATGGCAGCAGATTCACCTCTATGCCGAGGGGCTAAGCTGGGCCATCTTGATCGCCAGTCGTTTTGGCACATTGCTGCTATTTACGCTTACTCTTTTAGGAACAACCCCCCTACCCCATCTCCTGGCTGCTCTCAGATCCCTCGGACTGTCGCCTTGGCTCCTTGATCTATTCCTCCTGACCATCCGCTATCTCCAAGACCTGAACGACTGTGTCCAGGCAATGAAAACCGCCATGCGCTTGCGAGGAGGTGGGCGGCAAATTCATCTTAGGCATTGGGCCGCCTTGGCAGGAAGCCTCCTGATCCGCAGTTACGAAAAGTCGGAGCGCATCGATCGGGCTATGCGTCTGCGAGGCTATCAAGCCGGACTGCTCTATGAAACCCTACCCCCACCCCAGACCGCTGACTACTGGGGGGCTGGGGCAACAGCACTGCTAGGACTCGGGCTACTTCTAGCCGCTAAAGTGTATCCAATCTTGGGGTTTTAGGAAGGTGTCGTGGAGATCTGCTTCAGGAGTGCCGGATTGGGGCTGATGATTGTAGTCCCACCGCACAAGGGGGGGCAGAGACATCAAAATCGATTCGGTGCGCCCGTTGGTCTGTAAACCGAAAATGGTGCCCCGGTCGTAAACCAAATTGAATTCCACATAGCGTCCCCGCCGATAGAGCTGCCACTGCCGCTCCCGATCGCCCCAGGGCAAATCTCGCCGTCGGTTAGCAATCTCCGAATAAACAGGGACAAACACGGCGCTGCAATCTTGGACAAAGGCAAAGAGTTCCTCCCAGGTGCGTGGGGACGTCTCTCCCAATTCCTGACTCAGGCGTGCCGCCGTAGGCGAATCATTGCTGTGCTGGTAAAGTTGCCCCGAACCATCTTGGTAGTCGAAGAACACCCCCCCCACCCCCCGGGGCTCTTGGCGGTGCTTGAGGTAGAAATAATCGTCGCACCATGCCTTAAACACCGGATAGTAAAACGGATGGTGGCGATCGCAAGCCGCTTTTAATGACCGATGCAGGGCTTGGGCATCCTCCGCAAAACCATAGTAGGGCGTCATATCCAAGCCACCGCCAAACCACCATACCGACCCCGCCTCAAAATAGCGATAGTTGAGATGAATCGTCGGCACATAGGGGTTACGGGGGTGCAGCACCATTGAGGTGCCCGTAGCATAGAAATGATGCCCCTCAGTTTCCGGATATTGGCGCAAAATACTTGGCGGCAGATGGGAGCCATGAACCTCGGAAAAATTTACCCCGCCCTTTTCAAACAGTGCTCCTTCTGTGATCACTCGCGATCGCCCCCCTCCTCCTTCGGGACGCACCCATGAGTCCTCCTGAAAGTTCGCCCCACCATCTAGGTGTTCTAATCCCGCACATACCCGATCTTGAAACTGTTGCATAAAGGCACTGACACGGGCGCGGGAGTCTTGGGGTAACTGGGTCAGAGGAGGGTTGAGGCTAAGGGTCATAGGAATAGTGGGCTAGAAACTACCAATAAAGCAAATCGAACTTGTGAAATACCAATGCCCATCATCCTATCCCAGGGGCGATCGCCGCCCAACCCTTAGGGAAAGTTCATAAAAACCAGAAGTTGAAAAAAAACTGGGTTCTGGGCTAAAATATGACTCCTATCGCTTATTGCGCCTGCTGCTCTCTGCTATGTCGTTGAGTCTTGGAGCATTTTCAGGAGGAATCTAAATCTGAAAAAACGAGGAAACAACGTAACTATGGTCAATCGGTCGAAACACGCCACCAAACCTGCCGCTAATGTGGGTTTTACCCACGATGACTTTGCTGCACTGCTCGATAGCTACGATTATCACTTTAGCCCCGGTGATATTGTTGCCGGAACTGTATTTAGCCTAGAGCCACGGGGCGCGTTGATTGACATCGGTGCCAAAACTGCTGCGTTTATCCCCATTCAAGAAATGTCCATCAATCGGGTGGATCAGCCTGAAGAAGTTCTTAACAATAACGAAGTACGCGAATTTTTCATCCTTGCTGACGAAAACGAAGAAGGTCAACTTACCCTCTCAATTAGGCGCATTGAATACATGCGGGCTTGGGAGCGGGTACGGCAATTACAGCAAGAAGATGCCACGGTGCGCTCCTTAATTTTTGCGACCAATCGTGGCGGGGCGCTCGTCAGAATTGAGGGGCTGCGCGGTTTTATTCCCGGCTCCCACATCAGCACCCGCAAAGTTAAGGAAGAACTGGTGGGCGAAGAACTGCCCCTGAAATTCCTCGAAGTAGATGAAGAGCGTAATCGCCTTGTGCTCAGCCACCGCCGGGCCCTTGTGGAGCGGAAGATGAATAAGCTGGAAGTGGGCGAAGTAGTGGTTGGGGTGGTGCGTGGCATCAAACCCTATGGTGCATTTATCGACATTGGTGGGGTTAGCGGGCTGCTGCACATCTCCGAGATTTCCCATGAGCACATTGAAACTCCCCACAACGTGTTTAATGTCAACGATGAAGTGAAGGTGATGATCATCGACCTCGATGCTGAGCGAGGTCGGATTTCGCTTTCCACTAAGCAACTAGAAGCCGAGCCAGGCGATATGGTGCGGGATCCCCAACTTGTTTATGCTAAAGCCGAGGAAATGGCTGCTAAGTACCGCGAGCAGATGAATGCGCCCGCCGAAGCCCTGGTGATTCCGGCAGCAACTGAGGAAGCGGAAGGTT
Organism: Oscillatoriales cyanobacterium SM2_2_1; assembly: GCA_012031145.1. Lineage (GTDB taxonomy): Bacteria > Cyanobacteriota > Cyanobacteriia > Pseudanabaenales > Pseudanabaenaceae > UBA999. The sequence continues at coordinate 67,333 of JAAUUH010000002.1, forward strand.
CCGATGCGGAAGAAGAACCCGTGGCCGTAGAAGTCTAGACTTGCTTCTATGGAGCCCACCCGATATATTGGAGTGACCTCTCTGTGGCGCGCGTGACTGCCAATACTGTGTCTTGATCGATAAACTTGTTTTAGGAGTAGATTGATTCCAGACCCCGTATACTGAAGGCTTTTTCCAAAACCTATCAGGAACTTAAAGGTACTGGATCGTAAGCTCCACCTGGGTAAACCGGGTCAAACAACTGAGGCGAGACGGCGTTGCGGAGGGGCTTTTTAAGGCCATGGTGCGATTTACAGTGATCACGGTCGCCAAGAATGCAGCGGCTACAATTGGTAAAACGGTTCACAGTGTCGCGCGGCAAATCCTCAAAGGAATTGATTTTTTAGAGCTTCTAATTGTAGATGGAGCGTCCACGGATGGAACCCTATCCACAATTCAGGAAACCCTAGGGAATTGCCCAGCACCGTCAGAGTTCCATTGCCGTACCATAAGTCAACCTGACAGCGGCATTTACGAGGCGATGAATTGGGGGTTGTCCCTTGCCCAAGGTGACTATGTACTGTTCCTCAACAGTGATGACACCTTCTATGACGATCAGGTTTTGGCGACGGTGGCAGTGTTTGCACTGAGATCCCCTGAATGTGACCTTTGGGTTGGGGATATTGCGGTACAGTCTCCTTTGCGATCGGAGCACGCCGTGGTGTCTTCGGCGCAGTTTTTCCTAATACCCTCATAGCACTGCTAAGCAGCACCCTTCCCCATCAAGCCAGTATTTTTCGGCGACAGATGCTACTGGAGTTGGGTGGCTTTGATCAAAGCTACCGTTGGGCAGCGGATTATGGTTTGTTTCTGGCGATCGCCACGGCGGGCAGCTACAAGATTTATCATCTGCCGCGAATTGTTGCTACCTACAACCAGGACGGACGGTCTTTCTGGCAGGCGCAGCAGTACATGACGGAGTTTTTACAGATCCAGGAACGGCATCCCCTATTGCAGCAGCCGGAGTGGCGTGACTGTCGCCTCCAGGTTTATATGGAGATTTTGGCCCATCCCCGGGGGCGGCTAGGTTTGTGGCGACTAGGGGACTTGGCGGCGGAGATGCCCCAAGAGGTGGGCGAATTGCGGGTTCGCTTGGGGGCGGCGGAGCAGCGGATTGCTACCATGGAAAGCAGTAAGTTTTGGCAACTACGGGAGCGGGTGCAGGGTTGGAAGTCCCGCTGGCGTACTTGGCGCAATCTGGGGAGAACACCATGACCGAGTATCGTACCTTTCCCTTAGCGGCAGTAGTAGGGCAAGAGGCAATCAAGACGGCTCTTCTGTTGGCGGCGGTGGATCCCAGTTTGGGGGGCGTGGCGATCGCGGGGCGGCGGGGGACAGCTAAATCGGTCTTGGCCCGGGGAATAGCGGCTTTGTTACCTCCGATTGAGGTGGTGACCGGTTCGGTGAGCAATGCCGATCCCCAGCGTCCTGAGGAATGGGAAGATCACCTAATTGCCGAGATGGGTGAGCATACCCAAGTCATTGCCGCGCCCTTTGTGCAAATTCCCCTAGGCATTACAGAGGATCGGCTGTTGGGTTCGGTGGATGTCAGCCGTTCGGTGCAGGACGGGAACACTGTATTTCAGCCGGGCTCTTGGCGACGGCCCACCGGGGAGTGCTCTATGTAGATGAAATCAACCTATTGGATCTCCAGATCGGCAATTTGCTGCTGTCGGCCCTGTCGGCGGGGGTGAATCAAATTGAGCGGGAGGGAATCAGCTTTCAGCATCCCTGCCGCCCGCTGTTGATCGCCACCTACAATCCCGAAGAGGGGGCGCTGAGTGCCCATCTGCTGGACCGTATTGCCATCCATTTATCGGCGGATGGGGTGTTGGGACTCGATCAACGGGTAGCTGCCGTGGAGGCGGCGATCGCCTATGCCAATGACCCAAGTGCATTTTGGGCAGACTATGCCGAAAATCTGGAGGATCTCAAAACCCAAATTATCTTGGCGCGGGAGTGGTTGCCGGAAGTGCAGGTTACCCCGCCCCAGATTGGCTATTTGGTGCAGGAGGCATTACGGGGTGGCGTTCAGGGGCATCGGGCAGAGTTGTATGCCGTTAAGGTTGCTAGGGCCGCCGCCGCCCTAGAGGGGCGCGATCGCGTCACGGCCGATGATTTACGGCTGGCCGTGGAGCTGGTCATTGTTCCCCGATCGCCCCTAGTGCCCGAGCCGAATTCATCCCCACCTCCCCCGCCCCCCCCATCGGGTGATGACAGCGACTCCAGTGAACCCGAGGAGCCCCCGGACGATTCTCAGGATCAGGAACAGGAGGATGCCCCTCCGGACGAGCCGCCCAGCATTCCCGAAGAATTTGTCTTTGATCCGGAGGGGGTGATTCTTGATCCGGAGGTCATGTTTTTTGCCCAGAGTATGAAACGCCAGGGCAAATCGGGGGCCCGCAATCTCATCTTTTCCCGGGAGCGGGGTCGATACATTAAGCCAATGCTGCCCCAGGGAAAGGGCGATCGCGTGGCCGTGGATGCTACTTTGCGCTCGGCTGCCCCCTATCAAAAATCCCGTCGCCTGCGGTATCCCGATCGCCCAGTGATTGTGGAGGAATCTGACCTCCGGGCCAAAAAACTAGCCCGCAAGGCCGGCGCATTGGTGATTTTTTTGGTTGATGCCTCGGGGTCAATGGCCCTGAACCGAATGCAATCCGCCAAGGGAGCGGTGTTGCGCCTACTCACCGATGCCTACCAAAACCGCGATCAGATCTCTTTAATTCCCTTTCGGGGCGATCGCGCTGACGTCCTGCTCCCCCCTACCCGCTCCATTGAAGCTGCTCGGCGGCGGCTCGATACCCTGCCCTGCGGTGGCGGTTCCCCCCTAGCCATGGGCTGATGCAGCGATGCGGGTTGGACTCAATGCCGTGGAGGGTGGTGATGGTGGGTCA
>JAAUUH010000139.1 GCA_012031145.1 Oscillatoriales cyanobacterium SM2_2_1
TGATGTATGGGGCGCTAGTTTTGCTAGGGTTGGTGGTGCTAGTTAACGCTGTGGCCGAGGGAGTGTTGTTATGGCGATCGCCCCGAGTCAACGGGAAACCCTAGAAAAAACCTTGGCATGGCGGCATGGCTGGGGCAGATTTTGGACGGCGGTGATGTGCTTTATGGGGGCGATCGCCCTGGTGCCGCTACTGGCGATTGTGGGGTATGTCCTGGTGCGGGGGCTGGCGCGGCTAGATGCCCAAGTGTGGCTCTCCCTGACGCCAGCGGCGGGGCAGGCAGGGGGTGGATTGGGCAATGCCATCCTCGGCAGCGGGGTGATGGTGACCCTAGCGACGGCAATTAGTGTCCCCCTGGGAGTGGCGGTGGCGATTTACTTGGCGGAGGTGGCGCGGTCAAATTGGATCGCTGTCGTGCTGCGGCTGGCGGTGAATGTGCTCAATGGTATGCCGTCGATCCTGTTGGGGGTGTTTGTCTATGGCGCAGTGGTGGTGGGACTGGGATGGGGTTTTTCGGCGATCGCTGGGGCCCTGTCCTTGACCCTAGTCATGTTGCCCACCATCATCCGCACCACCGATGACCAGTGCCAAGCCCTGCCAATGGAGCAGCGGTTGGGGGCCTACGCCCTCGGAGCCACAGATTGGGAAGTGATCACAGGAATTGTCCTTCCGGCAGTGCTGCCGGCGATCGTCACCGGGGCGATGTTGGCTATTTCGCGGGCCGCCGGGGAAACTGCGCCCCTTATATTTACGGCCCTCGGCTTTGATTTTTGGCTCCAGAGCCTGCAACGCCCAGCGCCGGCCCTCTCCCTGACGATTTACCGCTTTGCCACAGGATTTGACGCCAACCAGCAAAACCTAGCCTGGACGGGGGCATTGATCCTGCTGGGGTTGGTCTTGATCACTAATTTAGTGGCGCGGTGGTTGCAACAGCGGTTCCAGGTGCCACAACGTTAGTCGGGGTTAGATGCGATCAATATTGCGATGTTTAAGATACTTAACGACACAGTTGAGCCGCCGCACATAATCTCTAACTCTCGCAGGTATAGCTGTAAATAAGTTGATTAGGACGGGATGTAGGGGTGAAACCCCTGGCTGGGGGCGCAGCCCCCAAACCCCATTTTCTTTCGATATCCGAACCTACCCAATATTGCTATAGCTTTTCGACGTTCGGCTCTAACGTCGTGTTAGCTTGCCGGGAACTTCAATTACGCTAAATAGACAGACTCCTGATACCTTAGAAATTAGAACTAGTTTACTCATCTTAATCATATGGCTCGGATTAATCTGTTAGATACGCGCACTACTAGTTTCGGCGACTTAATCGGTAATGGCAAAATTTACCGAGTACCGCCTTTTCAGCGCGATTACTCTTGGAATCAAGAAAATTGGGAAGATCTTTGGCAAGACATTCTGGTGCTTCATTCCAACTCTGACTCTAGTCATTACATGGGAGCGCTTGTTCTACAAAGCTCCAGTGCTTCAGACAAAGAGTTTACAATTATTGATGGACAACAGCGCCTAGCTACTCTCAGTATTATTGCCATTGCTGTCATTGAAAAGATTCAAAAGCTGATAGAGCGCGAAGAACAAAAGAAATCTAATCAGGAACGACAAGAAATTTTAAAGCGCACTTATCTTAGCGATAGAGATCCACGATCTCTTCGTTATTCAAGTAAAGTTCTTTTGAATGAAAACAACAATGATTTCTATCAAAGTAACTTGATTAATCTCAGGAAGCCTCTTAATATCCGATCTCTTTCAAAATCCAATGAACTACTTTGGCGAGCTTTTCAGTATTTCTCAGATAGTCTGGAAGAACTTAAAGACGTTGTTCAGAGTGGAGAGAGGCTAGCTGAATTTTTAACAGATATTATTGCTCAAAGACTACTTTTCATTCAAATCAATGTTGAAGATGAACTGAATGCCTATACGGTGTTCGAGACGTTGAATGCTAGAGGCATAGAATTGAGTTCAACAGATTTACTGAAAAATTACTTATTTTCTCTCTTTCAAGGCCCAGATGATTTGCAGGAAGCGCAAAGGCAGTGGAAAAGAATCATCAATACAGTCCAAATGGAGAAATTCCCTGAATTTCTCCGTTATTACCTTAGTCTTAAACAAACCAGAGTAAGACGCGAAAGATTATTTAAAGCGGTTCGTGAATCTGTAGAAGACGGTCAACAAGCATTTGAATTGCTTGATCAACTTGAAAATTACAGCAGCCTCTTTATTGCCCTCAGTAATCCTCATGATGAGTTCTGGCGGGACATTTCAGCAAGCCGACCATATATTCGAGAACTTGAGTTATTTCGAGTCAAGCAAGCCTATCCAACTTTATTTGCTGCGTACAAGAGATTTTCCCCTGAAAACTTTACTCGCCTATTGAAACTTGTGTGTGTACTTTCTTTTCGCTATACCGTTGTTAGCAGTCTAAACCCTAATGAACTAGAAACGCTCTACAATAAAGTAGCAATTCTGATTACGAATGGTGAAATAAACAATCCAAAGCAGGTGTTCGATAATCTTCGCTCGGTGTATGTCTCAGATGAGAAATTTTCCCAAGACTTTTCCCTATTAACAATTTCCACAAAGGGACAAAAGAAGAAATTAGTACGATATATTTTATGCAGGCTTGAAGCAGATGCATCACATATAGATGTTAATGAAGATAGTTTTTCTATCGAACATATCTTGCCTGAATCACCAACTGATGACTGGCGGCAAAACTTTACTGATGCTCAAATAGAAGAAATGGTGTACCGTATTGGAAACCTAACACCTTTGGAGCCTCATCTTAATCGCCAAATAGGAAATGAGCTTTATCCAAACAAGCGAGAAGTTTATCAGCAGAGTGTATATAAGCTCACTCAGAATATTTTGGCTGAAGAATGGACTCCAGATGCATTGGCTACACGGCAACAACGTTTAGCACAGCGAGCCGCTCATATTTGGAGATCTGACTTTCCTCTATAAAGACTGACTGGTGCTGCACGCCTTAGAGATAGTTTTTAGGAAACACCACAACCGAAAAATAAAGGCAAGCTAACTAGGAGTTATTCTGACTGGTAAAAGGTAGCGTACTCAACGATGCTCAATTTATCTTGCCAGTCGCAATAACATGTGCGATGTAGCCGACCGCAAAGTCAGGATATCTAGTTAAGATGAAAGTTGTCTGCGACGGCTAAGTTTACTGGAGTTATGCAACGGTTTGCAGCATAACACTCCGGTTTTTTGGGAGCTGGAGCGCAGGCGGAGAAATCCTTGAAGCGAAACTAATATCCTTGGACAAGAGCGTCAACTATAGCAATAGGCACGTGGGGGCGATCGCCCGACTCTCCGAGTAAATTTCTTGACTTTCCGAGTTCCAAGCTCAAACTTCCGAGTAAATTTCTTGACTTTCCGAGTTCCAAGCTCAAACTTCCGAGTAAATTGCTTGACTTTCCGAGCTTCAAGCTCGAACTTCCGAGTAAATTGCTTGACCTTCCGAGTTCCAAGCTCTAACCTCCGAGTAAATTGCTTGACCTTCCGAGCTCGAAGCCCTGATAGATGACACTTTTCCCATTGCCAGCATGCGCCGGGGCGATCGCTTCACCGCTGCGCTTGAATGATGGAGCTTTGAGCGTGGAACCCCGATCCCAGCCTCCGCGATTAACAAAAAGCAATGGTCCAAGCTGGGCAAAACTGCGGTGCTAAAATCATACTCATTCTGAATTAGGAGTCCGTTCCCGTGCTTGAGTGTCGTTCTGCCCTCACCACCCATGACCTCCATGTGGTGCAGAGCCAGCCCCTTCCTGCCCCGGCAGAAATTTTGAGTCAACTGCCCCTCAGTGAACCAGCGGCTGTGACGGTGTCTCGGGGGCGCGATCGCGTCCGTCACATTCTCAATGGCGAAGATGGGCGGCTCCTAGTCATCGTTGGCCCTTGCTCGATCCATGACCTCCAGTCCGCACGGGACTATGGGGAGCGCCTAGCAGCGGTGCGCGCGCAGGTAGCGGATGCCCTAGAAGTGGTGATGCGGGTCTACTTTGAAAAACCCCGCACCACTGTCGGCTGGAAAGGACTAATTAATGATCCCCACCTCAACGGCAGTTTTGATATTGCCACGGGTCTGCAATTGGCACGGCAACTGCTGCTAGATGTGGCAGAGATGGGACTGCCAGCGGCTACGGAGTTGCTTGATCCGATTACCCCCCAGTACCTGGCCGATCTGATTACCTGGACGGCGATCGGGGCCCGCACCACAGAAAGCCAAACCCATCGAGAAATGGCGTCGGGTCTATCTATGCCCGTCGGCTTCAAGAATGGCACCGATGGCAGTGTGGATGTGGCGATCAATGCCATGGTTTCGGCGCGTCAGCCCCATTGCTTTTTGGGGGTCAACCCCGAGGGTCTGGTGAGCATTATTCAAACCACCGGCAACCCCGATGGGCATCTCGTGTTGCGGGGGGGGAAACTCGGCCCCAATTATGATGCGGCCCATGTGGCGGCGATCGCCCAACGGTTGCAGGATCGCCATCTGCCCGCTCGACTGATGATCGATTGCAGCCACGACAACAGCGGGCAGGACTATACCCAACAACCCCATGTGCTGAGGGATGTGGCCCAGCAGATTGCGGCGGGTTCGGGGGCGATCGTCGGCGTCATGCTCGAAAGCCACCTGACCGATGGCAAGCAACCCTTTCCCAAGACCCCTGAAGCCAAAGAGCAACTTACCTATGGGCGCAGCATCACCGATGGCTGCCTTGATTTCGCCACCACCACCCAACTTTTACATCATCTTGCAACTGCCGTCCGGCAAGGGCGTTCCGGTCTATAATGGGCGTCACGCTTTGATCCCCGGATAGGTAGCAGAGAACGTGCCCAAAGTTGGCATCATTTACAACGATGCAAAGCCCATTGCTGAGCGGGTTGCCGAACAAATGCAACACTGGCTAGAACAGCAGGGCTGCATCGTCATCACCGCCACCGGTAGTGGGGGAATTTTGGGCCATGCCAACCCCCACGATGCCCTGCCCCTAGTACCGATTGAGAGTTTGGTGCCCAAAGACTTCGAGCGGGATCTGGCCTTTGTGATCGTGTTGGGGGGTGACGGCACGGTTTTGTCCGCCTGTCGGCAAGTGGCTCCCCACGCCCTGCCTGTGCTGGCGGTTAATACGGGGCACATGGGGTTTCTGACCGAACTATACCTTTCCCACTGGGAGGAGTCCCTAGGGCAGGTGCTGGCGGGTCAATACGTGATTGAACAGCGCTCGATGATGTGTGTGCGGGTGTTTGGCCCGGGGCGGCGCTTGCTCTGGGAAGCCCTAGCGCTCAATGAGATGGTGCTGCATCGGGAGCCATTGACCAGTATGTGCCATTTTGAAATCAAAATTGGGCGGCATTCCCCGGTGGATGTGGCCGCCGATGGTGTAATCCTATCGACCCCAACCGGCTCAACGGCCTACGCTCTTTCCGCTGGCGGGCCGGTGATTGAGCCGGGGATTCCAGTCTGGCAGTTGGTGCCCATATGCCCCCATTCCATGGCATCGCGGGCGCTGGTGTTTGCTAATACGGAGACCACCGTCATCACTCCGGCTAACCGTCACCGCTTGGTGTTGGTCGCCGATGGGAATGCGGGCTGCTATATTTATCCTGATTATTCGGTGGTGGTGGAGCGATCGCCCTATCCCGCCCGATTCGTACGGTTGCATTATGGTGAGTTTTTTCAGGTGCTACGGGAAAAGTTGGGTTGGGGGCTACCCCACGTTTCTAAGCCTACTTCTGTTGAGCTGCCCTAGGATGGTGAAGCGATGAAGGCATCTTCCCTGTTCCGCGTTCGCTGGCAACCCTTAGATCGCGCAGCTTGCTTAGTTTTGTTGTTTCTTACCGGACTGACTCTGGTTTTGCTGTTTTCGGGCGATCGCACAGCCCCCCAAGTACGGGACTTTAGTTGGCATGAACAGCAAGTGACCGGCGCAGACAATGCCTTTTTGATCACCTTCAGCCGTCCTATGGATCAGCAGACTGTAGAGCGAAATCTGCGGATTGAGCCTGCCCTGCCGGGGAAATTTAGTTGGGCGGGGCGGCGCTTAGCCTATACCCTGTCCCAACCCCGTGACCTATGGCCAAACCTATCGGCTCTCCCTCGCCAATGTCTATGACCGCTTTGCCTCCGAGCTCAGCCTAAACATCCCCTCGCGCCCCTTTACCTCCCAGTTTTTTACTCCCGATCCCAAAATTGCCTATGTGGCGGCCGATGGCAGTCACCAAGGACGGGTGGTGATC
>JAAUUH010000033.1 GCA_012031145.1 Oscillatoriales cyanobacterium SM2_2_1
GCCAGGCGCGACTCGGGCCGTTAGGGTGAGGTGTGAGCATTCCCCCCGGGACAGGTGCAGGCACCCGCGCAGCCGATCATGGCGGCGTTGTCGGTGCAGAGGTGGAGGGGCGCAACCGTAAGCTGAATCTGCTCTTGGGTTGCCCGCTCCACGAGGTAGTGGCGCAAAACAGAATTGGCCGCCACCCCACCCACCGCCACGATGTGGGGCATGTGGTACTGCTGGGCACAGGCGATCGCCCGATTGACCAGAGCTTGGGCGATCGTCCATTGGAAGCTAGCGGCAATATCGGCGGTGGGGAGCGGCTCCCCGGTGGCGGCAAGGCGTTCCTTGAGCCGGAGGACAGCGGTTTTGAGCCCACTAAAGCTAAAGTCGAAGGGGGCATCGGGGATTTTCCCCTGGGGGAGACGATAGGCATGGCGATCGCCCGATTGGGCCAGCCGATCAATGGCCGGGCCACCGGGATAACCCAACCCAAGGAGCCGCGCCACCTTATCGAAGGCCTCCCCAGCGGCATCATCGCGGGTGCGCCCCACCAGTTCATAGTGCCCATAGCCATGGGCGACGATCAGGCTACTGTGGCCACCGGACACTAACAAACAAAGAAAGGGCGGTTCAAGCTGGCGATCGGCCAGGAACGCCGAGCACAGATGCCCTTCGAGGTGGTGGATGCCGATCAGGGGTTTGCGGTGGATCAGGGCCAAGGTTTTTGCCGCCGTGACCCCAATGAGCAGAGCCCCAATCAGTCCCGGAGCCGCCGTCACCGCAATGCCATCCAGATCCTGCCAGGCTAGCGCCGATTGCTCCTGGGCCGCGGCAATGACCCAGTTGATGGCCTCTAGGTGCTGCCGCGCGGCCAGATCGGGTACCACCCCACCATAGGTGGCATGGAGTTCCATTTGGCTGGCCACTACGTTGCTGAGAATGGTGCGATCGCGCACTACAGCGGCGGCGGTTTCATCACAACTGGTTTCGATGGCAAGCACGGTGGGCATGGGCAGGGACCAGGATTTGGATTATGGTTAATGTATGTCAAAAGTTATAACCATTGCCGTCATTGGCGACATTCATGATCAGTGGCTCCCGGAAGACCACGCCATGTTGCACCAGCTCGGGGTGGATCTAGTGCTGTTTGTAGGGGACTTTGGCAATGAGGTGGTGGATTTGGTGCGGCTGCTGACCAGTTTAGACCTGCCTAAGGCCTGCATTTTGGGGAACCACGATGCCTTCTATACGGCTTCCGAATGGGGGCGCAAAAAGGCCCCCTACGACCATTGCCAGGAAGATCGAGTGCAGCAACAACTGGATCTGCTAGGCCCTTGCCATGTGGGCTACGGCTACAGCGATTTCCCCCAATTTCAGCTTTCGGTGGTAGGGGCGCGTCCCTTTAGCTGGGGGGGACGAAACTGGAAAAATCCTGACTTTTACCGCGATCGCTATGGCATAGAAACCTATGAGCAATCCATTGACCGCATCCTTAAGATGTCTCGCCATGGCGCATTTCGGACGCAGATCTTTTTGGGGCATAACGGCCCTAGCGGTCTGGGCGACCAGCAGTGGTCGATCTGTGGCAAGGATTGGCAGCCCGTTGGCGGCGATCATGGCGACCCCGATTTTGCCGCCGCCCTAGCTGCCGCCCAGGAGCAGGGCATCCAGGTTCCCTTGGTCACCTTTGGGCATATGCACCACCGCCTTCGCCATTGCGATCGCCCCCGAGAAATGGTGGTCACCAATGGGCAGGGCACCGTGTTTCTCAACGCCGCCTTTGTCCCCCGGATTCAGGGCGGCAATCATCTGTTTTGCTTGGTTTCCCTAGCGATGCCGCCCCAAAGTCAGGTATTAGAAATTCGTTTGGTTACCGTTTCGGGCGATCGCCAGATCGGCACGCCCGAACTTCTGTATCCTAAAACCCCGTCCGCGCCCGCAATAGCAGTGACTGAGTAAAGACCGTCAGGGCAATTCCCACACCGAGCCAAAAGACCCCCAGCACCAACTGCCAAAAGGCGGGATAGCTGTGGACTGTTTTGCCATTTTCGGGTGAAGCCACCGACAGGTCAAAATAGGAGGCGATGCCACGACGGAACCAGCCCCGGGCTTGCACCTGCTTCCCCACGAGGGTACCGGCTTGGGAAAGTCCAAAGAAGTAATTGCCAATCGGGCCCCAGCGGGATGAATAGCGTAGGAATAACATGCCGGTTTTATCCTGTAACTTCAGATCTGAGCCCGCCACATAGCCCGCATCACCGCGACCGATAACCGCGCCATTGAGCACCACCGTCTGACCCCGTAGGGGACTGGCGTAAGGGTCGCCCATCAGGGTCAGCACATCCGACTGCCGCGCCAAGCTGAGATCGGGAAACATCACCAACCGCTTCACCAGCAAAGCAATGCCCGCCAAAATAAACGGCAGTCCACTCCAGAGAATCCCCTGGGGCATGCCCACTACCCCCACAACTAGCCAGCCGGCCGCAAAGGCCAGCCATTCCGCCCAATAGAGCGCCGCATCCTGGAAGAAGGTGCCATAGAGGCGTTTTTGGTCTAAGCGGCGACCCTCTGCCGCCACTAAACCCATATCAAACTCAATATCTAGCCCCAACTGCTCGGCATAGGTGCTGAGGGCCCGCACCCGCTTGCCCGTCAGGGGATGGGTAGAATTCAATTCCATCAGCTTGGCCCAGGGGTTGAATATGTCCCACAGAAAAATTCGCCCCACCTTTTCGGGGCTGGACGAAATCCGGTAGGCGGTACCCGTTCCCACCGCGGCCTTAGCGTCATAGATCCCCAAAGCCCGCGTGCCCTCTAGCAGCCGACTCGGCTTGGTGGCTTCACGGCTTTCTTCCACAATGCCGTAGGCAATCTTGACGAGGGCCCGGGACAGTCCATTGGGATTGCCCGTCACCTCAGCGGCAAAGTGATCGGCGAAATATTCCCGCGTCCGGGATAGATAGAGGAGCAGGTAGGTTCCCACGATGTAAAAGACATAGGCAGCTAGGGCGACATAACCGGTATAGTCCTTGGCCTTTTCGCTGCGATCGCCCAATTCTCGAATGGTGACATAGACCAAATACACAATTTGCACCATCGTTGAAGCCAGGGTCATGACCGCAAAGTCCCAATGCACGATATGCCCCATTTCATGGGCATAGACCGTCGCTGCCTCGTCATCATCAAGTATGTAAACAACCCTTCGCTGACCACCAACCGTGCCGAATTGGGAAGCGATCCGTAGGTGAAGGCCGTAGGATTCTGGTCAGCAATCAGCCCCAACCGTGGCTCCGTGATTTTGTGCTTGGCGCACACCCGGCGAATTACATGGGCGGACTCGGGGCTACGACGCTCAATCTCCCCTAGACTCACCCAACGGGTCTGATACAGCCACCCTTGCATCAAATCCATCAGCAGGGGCGACAGGAAAAATATCAGCAGATTAAAAACTAGCGTAATAGGGATCGCGATCATCAAGCCTACCAACGGATTGGGGGAATTGACAATCAACAAAAACCCCAACACCGCCGCCAACACAATGCCAAATAGGAGTCCGAGGGTCACAGACGAAGCCAATGCCAAATTGCCAGCGACCTTGGCGATCGCTAGCGAAATTCCAGCTTGCTCAGCGCGACCCGCCTTATGGGGAGAAGTCATAGCAATTCCTCAACGAAGCTTGCGATGCTAAATATTTTACTGCCACATTCAGCAGAAGTTCCTAACAGGTAAAACTGGGAGCAACTTAATCTAAATTTGCTCAGCCCGGGACTATCAGGCCCCACTAATTGAGGCAAATGAGTCTTAACCAGGGCGCGCCATCAATTCAAGCGAGAAGCCTTGCGGGATCTGCAGTAACGCGCCCGTCAATTTTGCAGTGCAGGGGCTGAATCTCTCACCATAAAAGCATTCGGCCGCTAATAATGCCGTAGATAATAATGACGCCCCTAACTAACCATCGCAATCGGCAGATACCCCGCCTCCGAAGGCGTTACCGTAGAGATCAGTATCAGCGGTTCTATTCCTGTATTTCGTACCCCGTGGATCTGACCGACCGGGGCGATCGTCACATCGCCCGCAGCAACGGGATGCTGTTCCGAAGCGCTCAGATAATAAAGTCCCTCGCCCTGCAAAATCGTCCAGCTATCCTGTCCGTGGGGATGAATATGGGGAGCAATTTCCTGCCCCGGCAAAAGATACCAGGCTATGATCGCGGCCTCGGCAGTCTCTACAACGACTGATCGAATGGGTTCACCTTCCACGGGCTGAAAATATTGAGCCGCATTAAAAATTCTTGAGCTTAGTGCTTGTACTGCCATGGGATGGGTGTCAATTCAGCTTAATTAAGGTAGTCCAAAGATATAGAAAGATCAGTATTGATGGATGCTGTTTAGTTCTGCCCACTAAGGTACCCAAAATACAGTCCAGCCCTCCATTACCTTCAAAACACTACAGGTATTCTCCCCTGGGGAGTTGAGTCGTGTACCATCATTACCAACATTATTATTGATAAACTGTATTATTGATAAGCTGCTCTCTGAATTGCTTCCTCAAATTAAGGGCTGCTCGTCACAATATTTGCAGTTATTCTTTAGTTGTATGGATGACCAGTTAGAGCCAACCAATGGAAAACAACCTTCTACAGAGCCTCTGACACCATTGCCGCCGATGCCCTTCCTGTCCGCAGCATGGTGTTCTCGCTCCATCGGTATGGTTAGGGTGCTTCATTAGATTCAAGAGATTCAAGCTAGAAACCTTGGGGGATAATCGTTGCCATGTCTGTCAAATTTTCCAGCCTAGGGGCCGAAATCCTGACCATGAGATCATTTGGCAGCAGGTGATCATCGCCCTCGTCAAAGCATATGTTTTCGCATCACAGAACATTAGCAGGAAGCCACTATTTTATTTCCTGTCCAGGAAATTATCCACTTTGTATTATCCGCTTTGTTCTATGGGAGCTGCTTTAAGCTGCCCTGCCGCAGGAGCAGAGAGGCTGAGATAATGCCAACAACCGCCAAAAAGCCTATGGGATAGAACACATAGGTATACGTTCCGAAGAAATCCCGCATCTGCCCCATGACTAAGGTTCCCACTAAAGCACCTGCCCCATAGGCAGTAAAGACGATGCCATAGTTCTGGGCATATTGATCGGGGTCAAAAAACCGCAATGTTATCGTTGGAGCCATTGCTAGCCAACCACCGAGGCAGAACCAAAACAAGCAAAATGCCACCAGATAATTACCTACCTGACTCACCTCAGCATTCACCATCAAAATGCACGCAATCAGAATCAAAACATAGGAGAACATTGCCACATAATGGGGCTGATACCGATCTGCTAACCACCCGAATAGGGGACGGCTTACACCGTTGAACACAGCGAATAAAGAAACGCTGTTAGCAGCTACCGTGCCATCTATTCTGATAAGTTCTTCTCCAACAGGACTGGAGATGCCAATAGCACTAAGCCCGGCCAAACTGCCAATCCCATAGCAGATCCATAGCCCATAAAAAGAGCGGCTTGCCAGGATATTCTGGGGATAGGCTGAAGGTTTTCTAGCCGAATTCGCAACTCGATTCCGTGGCGGCACCCAGTCCTTGGGTGGCAGTTTCATCATGGTCGCAATGCCCAAAACAATAACAGCAAAAATAATGCCAAGAAATCGCAGGGTCGGGCGAACCGTATACACACCGATCAAATAATTAGCCAAAGGTGCTGTAATCAGCGGCGACAACCCAAAACCAATAATGGTTAACCCCACCGCCAATCCTTTTCGCTCCGGAAACCAACGGGCAATAACCGCCATCGGCACCCCATAGGCAATACCTATTCCAGTTCCCGCAATACCACCATAGCTAATCACTAAAAGCCAAATATTATTGGCGAAGCTGGCAAGTACATAGCCTAAGCCGACCACCATTCCTCCGATCGCCGCAACTAAGCGAGGGCCAATACGGGGAATATAAAACCCGGTGATTGGCATGAGAAGGGCATAAAAAACCAGTACGACCGTAAAGGGAAGCAGGCTTTCCGTTGCCGTCAGGTTCAGTTCCTTTTCGAGGGGCGATCTAAAAATGCTCCAGGAATAAACGCTGCCCAAGCATAGCAACATCACCATACCCAATGGAATTAAATACCACCGCCCTAGCTCAGCGGGCTGACCGAAAATAGTAACTGTTGTTCTTTGATTCATGGATTCAGTTCATGGATTCAATGAAGACATAGCGTCATCAGTTCACAGGTTTAGCGCACTAGGGGAATAGGGGAACTGTGTTCCTAAGCATAACTATTTCGTCTGCGATCGCCCAATTCTGCATGATTTCTACGGGATCTCGGGCAATTTCCGTCAATCCACAGCAACAGACTTACTTTGGCGCGATCGTCGGCAAAATTCCCAACCCTAGGTGGGCAATTATTCATGGCACAGGATCGGATGCCTCCAGTAGGGTCAGAGCTGACGGAACGTTTTGAATCATGTTAGTTAAAGTGTTAATAGAGATTGAAGAAATCCTTACTAGGGCTGTCGTCATTTAGCTTTCAAATGCTCTCGCAACAAGGGTTCCAGCTAATAGTTTGCATAGTCCGCAAAATTTGATGGGCGCAGCAATGCTTATCCCACAAGACTTCTAGATTAAATTGATGGCACATCCTAGGGTAATGGGATATAGATTCCCACCCATTTACAATTATTCGCAGCAGTTTCGTTGTGGCTGTTTCTACGACCGTGTCACAACTAAAAAAACCATAAAGCACCCTGCTGTTGAAGGAAACTCCAAAGGAAGGTGGTATCCATCACCCAGATCGGCCGATGGGGCGTCACAGAGGAGGTTGCCTAAGAAGCAAAGTGAGCCAGCACAGCTCCTTCATTTCCATTGAAAACCTAACGTAAAGATAAGCCACAGCAAACCATTATGGATAGAACCACAGCTCTATGGGAGCCCAGGATTTCTGCTAAGTTGCTGTTAACCATCAGCACAGCAGACCATGGAACGCGGAACCCTTGTTTTGACCGGTGGCGGCACTGCCGGCCATGTTATGCCAAACCTCGCGTTGCTTCCTGCCCTCAAGGCAGCGGGCTGGCGGGCAGTCTATGTTGGAGCCCACCGGGGAATCGAGCAGAGCCTCGCTACGGAGGCTGGTTTAGAATTCCATGGCATTGCTACCGGCAAACTACGCCGCTATTTTTCGTGGCAAAACTTTATTGACCCTTTTCGGGTATTGAAGGGAATTGGCGATGCTTACCAGATTTTGGGACGGGTGCGCCCACAGTTGGTGTTTTCTAAGGGTGGTTTTGTCTCGGTGCCGGTGGTCTTGGCGGCTTGGTTGTGGCGAATTCCGGTGATCCTCCATGAATCCGACTTGACACCGGGTCTTGCCAATCGCCTATCGGTGCCCTGGGCAAGACGGATCTGTACTACTTTCCCGGAAACTGTGCCGCTTTTGCCGAGGGCAAAGACCTATTGCACCGGTCTGCCGATTCGGATGGAGTTACGGTCAGGTTCGGCGGAAAAGGGGCGGCAATGGGGGAATTTCAGCCCTAATCTGCCAGTTTTGGTTGTCATTGGCGGTAGTTCTGGCTCGGAAACTATCAATCGGGCAGTACGACAGATTTTGCCCGTCCTGACCCAATCGTTTCAGGTGCTGCATGTGTGTGGCAAGGGGAATGTCCAGACGGTGGAAGATCCCAATTATTGCGCTGTAGAGTTTTTAGCCGCCGAGTTACCCGATGTTTTGGCCATGGCCGATCTCGTCGTTTCCCGGGCGGGTGCCAATGCCATTTTCGAGTTGCTGGCGCTGCGGAAGCCCCATCTGCTTATTCCCCTCTCTACTAAGGCTAGTCGGGGGGATCAGATTCAAAATGCCATCTCTTTTGCCAAGCGGGGGTACTCTATGGTGCTCCAGGAAGAAAACCTTACGCCGGTGACACTGGCGGAGGCGATCGCCCGGCTTTATCGAGAGCGCCACAATTACATCGAAGCGATGAATGATCAGGTCTTGGGGGACAGTATCGGTCAGATTCTTGTTCAGATAGAACAGGTTTTGAGCTAGGCTTAGGAAAGCATTGCGGGAGCACACCCATGACTCAGCAAAAAGTCTTAGACCTTGCTCGGCAAGGAGATCCCGAGCGATCGCAACACTGATTAATCACTCGACCCAACCTCGAGGCATTCTAGCGACAGCGACTCGCATTGACCATCAGCTGCACGTTAATCTCTATGCCGCCCAAACCCCCAATCAAAAGGCTGTAGTGTCTCTAATTGAGCGGGGCATGAAAACCCTCCAAGTGTCGATGTTTTCAGAAGTGCTCCTGAGTGCTTACCACAATGACCGCCGCACATTATTTTGGCAATATTCCCTTGAGCTGCTGGAGGTCCCCCGAGCCATCGAGCCAGCCGTTCCAGCGGCTATGGTGCCACAGGCAGCCCTAGTGCCATCACCACCCAATGCCGCAGCCCTGATTACCTCCCAACGCCTATCCCTAGGAGCACGCTATCCGGCTGGTTATCAAGATGTGATCGTGCGTTTTTTGGAACCCCATACGGGTGCCGTGCGCTGTCTGACGACCCTAACGGAGTTTCTCCAAGCGCTGCGAAAACCCAGTTTTTCGTTTATGGCGATCGCTGCCGATCCTTCACTGCGACTGTTACTAGATGTTATTGCCGACTCTTACGTCACCGATGAAAGGGGCGAACAACTGCTCACAAATATTTCTATTTTGCAGCCCGGTAAACCATGGCAAACCGTGCGGGTACGATTGACGAGCGATGTGGTCTTTGAGACCGACGCCCCCGACCTCCATGGGGGGCTTTCAGAACTGTTGCCAGCGATCGCCCAGACCGACGCCCCGCCCCCTCTCCCCGTCGAAGACCTGATGGCCAGCACTGGCTCCACCCATGGCGATCAATTCCCTGTCTCCTCCCAAGCCGACTCCCAAACTAGGGATGGGCTAACTGAACCTAGGGCTCCAATAAATCAACTAGACCAGCTAGATCAGCCCATTGACCAACCTATAAACCCATACATTGAAGAGAGCTCAGAAGAATCTTTGAGTCGCCCCCTAAACAAATTAGTGGATAACCAACTCGACCTATCCTTGCAGGATATGCTCGCTGAGCTAGAAACAGCGGAGCCAGAGTTCCTTGCCGACCTTGCGTCAGCCCTTGAACCCGGACAGGATCTGCCCCCACAGCCCACCCCCAATTACATTGATACCACCGAAGTAGATTTACTCACCGACTTCTCTGAACTAGCCATGGTGTCCACTCCCCTCAATACCATCACAGATGAGTTGGAGACGGTCGATTCCCTCGACTTTTTTGCCAGCTTTACTGCATCATCTGATGATGAATCTCTCAGTGAATTTTCAGGTGGCGATCGCCCTCTCTCAGACAGTTCTGAAGTCGCCCCAGAATCAGCCCTGCCAGCCATTTCCGACCTCATGACAGACCTATCGGAGACCCCGGAGCCCAGCGACTCCCTGGACTTTTTTGCCAATTTTGAGGAAGGAACAACCCCTAGCACCCGCCCATTTCCCAGCACACCGAATGGGGAGCTAGATGATCTGTTCACCGAACTTGAACCACAACCATTGCCGACTGTAGACTTAAGTGACTTCCTAGAGTCAGCCCCACCCCTTACCCTCGATGAATTTAGCTTTGAGTTGGACGGGGCGAACCAAACCTAAGCAAATGACATTCCAATTGGTCTACTGAAGCCCGAGGCGATAGGCGGGGGAGGATGCGCTCTTTGCCGTCTACTACCACATAGAGTACCGGCACTTCGTACTGGTAGCGCTCCCACCACTGGGATTGGGTAGTAATATCTCGCTCCTCCACATCTAGGGCGATCGCCCGCACTTGGGCCAATTTAGCCGCCAAGCCCTCACAGAGACAACAGTCCGCCTTGGTGTAAAAAATTAAATGCATCGCCACCATCACGCCCCAGGGTCTAGCCGCACCGCATACCATTGCCATACGCCGCGATCGCCGCAATCCAGCTCACAGACCGTCTCAATCAAGCGCCGCACCTGCAACTCTCGCGTTTCTAACCCCTGCAAATCCCGAGGCATTAAGCGCTCAGGGAGCGTATCGAGTAAACTATGGAGTAACCCCTCAAGCTCCGCTAAGGTCATAAATTCCTCGGTCTGCTCAGGACTGAGGATCACAAATGATCTTCGTAATACATGATGCGGCGGGGCATAGCTCACTCCAGAGTCATTGTCTTGGGACAAGTCTAACGAACCATCTATTCATTGGTTTCACAACAAGTTTTACAACACAAGTTCTGAAATCGTTGTAGCGGGTTCAAATCACAGGGCGGGATATTCTCAAAAACAGCATTGGGGGAATCAGGTTCATGTCTTCCAGCATTCTTATTGTCGATGACACGCCAGCAAACCTACGCCTGCTGCAAGGCATTCTATACACCAAAAAGTATACTGTCCGTCCCGTTCCCAGCGGCAAAATGGCCCTTGCCGCCGCCTTTGGCATGCCACCGGATCTGATTCTACTCGATATCATGATGCCAGAGATGAATGGCTATGAAGTTTGCTATCAACTCAAACAAAATGACCGCACCAAAGATGTGCCGGTTATTTTTATTAGTGCGGTTGATGATGTTGCCAACAAAGTCAAAGCCTTCAAAGCTGGTGGCGTAGATTACATCACTAAACCCTTCCAAGCCGAAGAAGTCCTCGCCCGTGTCGCCACCCACCTCCAAATTCGCCAGCTCCAACTTGCCGTTGAGCAACGCAACCACGAGCTGGAAACCGCCCTGCTCACGCTGCAAAACACCCAGGAACAACTGGTGCAAAAAGAGCGCATCGCTGCCCTGGGACAACTCGTGGCCGGTATTGCCCATGAAATCAACACCCCCCTCAGTGCCATTCGTTCCTCCGCCGAAAACCTTAGCCTCTTCTGGAATGAATATCTCGAAAAGCTTCCCGAAACCTTCGCTCGCCTTGGAGCAGAACTGCACCCTGTCTTTCTGGAACTGCTGCGTACCGCCCAGCGCCAAAATGTAGCCCTCAGCAGCCAAGAGAAGCGCTCCCGTCGCCGCCACCTTACCCAACAACTGCAGGAAGCCGGGATCCTCGATGCCGAGGTTTGGGCTGACAGCCTCGTGGACATTGGCAATTTCGACATCATTCTGCCTTTGCTTCCCCTTTTCACTGCCCCCAATGGACGGGAAGTACTGGAACTGGCCTATCAGTTTTCCAGTTGGCAGCGTAGCACCGTCGCCATCACTACTGCCACTGAGCGGGCCGCTAAAATTATTTTTGCCCTCAAGTCCTATGCCCACCAAAGCGGCTCTACGGAGCGGACTGAAATTGTTCTTTCCGAGAGTATTGAAACCGTTTTGACCCTTTATCAGCACTATCTTCGCCATGGCGTTGAAGTTATTCGCGATTATCCCGCTATTCCTGTGTCCATTTTGGGCAGTGTGGAGGAGTTGGGTCAAGTCTGGACTAATTTGATCTACAATGCGTTGCAGGCTATGTCATTTAAAGGAACGCTGGTGATTGCAATTCGTGAAGAGTCACAACATGTCGTCGTAAGCTTTAGTGACAGTGGTGAAGGAATTTCTCCCGATGTGATGCCCCGTATTTTTGAACCCTTTTTTACAACTAAGCCAATTGGCGAAGGCAGTGGGCTAGGTTTAGATATTGTGCAAAAGATTTTGAGTAAGCATCAGGCCTCCATTGCGGTGGACTCTGTGAAGGGCAATACCACCTTCACAATTACCTTTCCCCGCGCCTAAAGTTCATGCTGCAATCGGTCATCCTGTGTGTTGATGATGAACCCGCAGTTTTAGAGAGTCTCAAAATTGAACTGCGCCGTGGTTTGGGTCAGGGCTACCTCATTGAAACCGCAGAAAGCAGTGAGGAAGCCCTGCAGGTGTTTGATGATCTCCAAGTGCGCCAGCAAGATGTGGCGGTGGTCATTGCCGACTATCTGATGCCTAACATGCGCGGTGATGAATTGCTCCGGGAAGTGCACCGCCGCTCGCCCGAAACCCTGAAAATCATGCTCACGGGGCAGACCACAGTAGAGGCGATCGCCAATGTGGTCAATTCCGCCCAACTCTATCGCTACATTAGCAAGCCCTGGGAGAGCCATGACCTGCTGCTAACGCTAAAATCTGCTCTGGCCCACTACCGGCAGCAGCAACTGATCTTAGCCCAGGAAGCTGAATTACGGCGTGTGAATGAAGAACTGAAGCGCCTTGTCGAAGATCAATCGGCGATTATCCAGGATCGTACCTTTGAATTGGAGCGGGCCAATCGCCAGCTCCACCGCCTGGCCAACACAGATAGTTTGACAGATATTCCCAACCGCCGCTACTTTGACGAAAAGCTGCAACAGGAATGGAGCATCTGCCAACGGGAACAGCAGCGGCTGACCTTAATTTTTGCCGATGTGGACTATTTCAAGGCCTACAATGACACCTATGGACATCAGGAAGGGGACGTATGTCTCCAGTTGGTTGCTAAATCAATGCAAACTGCCCTCAAGCGCCCTCGCGATTTGGTGGCCCGTTATGGCGGAGAGGAATTTGTGCTGCTATTACCCAACACGGAAATTGGCGGAGCCCGTGCCGTGATTACTGAAATTCAACGGCGGATCAAAGAACTAAGCATTCCCCACAGCGGCTCTCGGGTAAGCGGTTTAGTGACCATCAGCTTTGGCGGCACCGTGACCGTGCCTCTGCCTGCCCACATTCCCAGCCAGTTGCTCCAAGTGGCGGATTTAGCGCTCTACGATGCTAAGGAACAGGGGCGAAATGGCTATGTTTTTCGGGAGTTTCCATGAGTAAGCTAGCCATTCTCTGTGTGGATGACGAGCCAACGGTTCTGGAAAGCCTGCGGATTGAGCTAAGGCGTGCCTTTGGCAAATTAGCCGTGATCGAGACCGCCGACAGTGGCGCGGAGGGGTTGGCCCTGATTGCAGAATGTCAGCAAATTCAGGTGGCAGTGGCCGTGATTATTTCGGATTACCTAATGCCCCTGATGAAGGGGGATGAATTTTTGGGTCGCGCCCACGAATTAGCGCCAGAGTCCCTCAAAATTTTATTGACCGGACAGGCCACGATGGAGGCGATCACCAATACGGTGAACTTAGCATCGCTGTATCGATTTATGCCAAAGCCCTGGGTGGGGGTCGATTTGCGGCTAACGGTTAGCGAGGCGCTCAATCAGTTCCAGAGTCGGCAGCGGCTGTTGCAACAGGAGCAACAATTACGGGAATTGACTGAAAAGCAACAAGTTCTCATCGAAGAACTATCCCATCTCAATCGGGCCTACGAACGGTTTGTGCCGGTGCAATTTCTACGCCTATTGGGTAAAAAAAGCATTGTGGAGGTGGAACTAGGCGATCACAGTATGCGGGAAATGTCGGTGATGTTCTGCGATATTCGCGACTTCACAACGGTCTCGGAGCAAATGACACCGGAGGATAGTTTCCGTTATATCAATGCTTTTCTGTCACGCATGGAAATTGCCATTTTAGAAAGTGGCGGTTTTGTCGATAAGTACCTAGGCGATGGAATTATGGCGCTGTTCGATTGCTTGGCGGATCAGGCGCTTTTGAGTGCCTTTGCCATTTTGCACCGGTTGAATATTTACAACGAAACCCGGCAGCGCCCGGAGCGGTTGCCCATTCGGGTGGGCATTGGCATCAATACGGGAACTTTGATGCTAGGTACCATCGGCAGTAAGAAGCGCATGGATGGAACGGTCGTCAGTGATAGTGTCAATTTGGCGGCCCGGCTGCAGGAATTGACAAAATATTATGGGGTCTCGATTTTAATTAGTGAGCACACCTTCTCGCGGCTCACTAGTCGGGATGATTACTGCTATCGCCTGATTGACCGGGTGCAGGTAAAGGGCAAGCAACAGGCGGTGACGGTCTATGAAATTTTTGATGCCGACCCACCCCACCTTTGCGAAGACAAGATGAAATATCAGGTGGAGTTTGAGCAGGGGGTTGTGGAGTTCCATGATCGCAATTATCAATCGGCACTGAATTATTTCCAGCAATACCAGCAATTGGTGCCCGGCGATGCAGTGCCCCAAGTTTATGTCGAGCGCTGCCAGGAGAAGCTCCGCCTCGAGCATTCCTAGGAGGATCCCTGCAAGATGAAGTATCGCTCAATGCTCTGGGCCAGGGCGATCGCTAGTTTTTGCTGCTGCAACGGGTCAACGATCCAGCTAAATTCCTCAGGATGGATCATAAATCCCAACTCTAGGAGAACTGCGGGAGCGTCCGTGGGGCGGGTGAGGGCTAAGTTATTCCAAAAAACACCATAGCTGGGGCGCTGGAGTTGGCGAATCAGGTCATCGTGGAGAAACTGGGCCAGGGGCTGGCTCTGGGGTTGGAACCAAAAGGT
Organism: Oscillatoriales cyanobacterium SM2_2_1; assembly: GCA_012031145.1. Classification (GTDB taxonomy): domain Bacteria; phylum Cyanobacteriota; class Cyanobacteriia; order Pseudanabaenales; family Pseudanabaenaceae; genus UBA999. The sequence continues at coordinate 14,372 of JAAUUH010000033.1, forward strand.
GCCAATGCCGGCGGTATGGGCTGCATCACCATCGTCGGGAAGGGCGTTATAGTGCAAGCTCAGGGCGATCGCGGGTGCGGCTTGCTCAATTTGGGCCACCCGTTCCTGTAGCCCCAGATCCCGATCTTCGGTACGGGTGAGGATGACGGTAGCTCCACGGCGCTCCAGTTCCCGTTGCAATAGGCGGGCAACCCTGAGGGTAACGGCCTTTTCGGGATACCCAGTGCTACCACGGGCCCCCAGATCCTCCGGCCCGCCATGACCGGGATCAAGCAGGATTGTCTGCCCCCGCAACTGGGGCGATCGCGGGGGCTGGCGAAGGGAGAGGACAAGGGTGGTGCCGTCATAGCGTACACGGTAGCCCCACTGGGGACGCTCGAGGGTCAGGGTGAGGCGATCGCCCGATTCCTGCTGCCAGTAGAGATTCGGAACGGCAATAGTATCGGTTTGGGGCGTCACACCAAAAAGGCTAAGACTTAAACTATGGGGGCGTTGCCCAATGGCAAGGGGAACGGGGCGATCCAGGGGAATATGGATCTCTGTCCAAGCACCGCGATCCCTAGCCGAAATACTTCGCAGGGTCACCGGGGGGAGCAGGGCGACGGGGCGCTGCTCAACTTCCTGTTGACGGATCCAAGCCGTGTAGTCCCCCAAGGCTAAGCGCAGCCAATCCCCATGGCGAGCAATGACATGGGCAACCGTGCCCCGGGGGAGGGGCGTCAGACGGGAAAAGTCGGTACCCGGGCCGGAACGGGCAACTCCCTGGGGCACCCTAACGGTGGCGATCGCCTGGGGTGACGCAGCGGTAATGGCAATGGCCACCGGCAGCTCTCGGCTGAGTTCCTGCCCCCCACGGCGCAGCCGTATTATCGCTTTGGTGAAAGTATCGGGATGCTCAAAACGATTACAACCAGCGTAGTGACCCGTTGCCGGGATGGGCTGGTTCCGTCCAGTTAGGGCAGCGCCATTTCCCGGTAGCAGAACCGGAGTGGGCATCAGGGAGATCCGATTCTCCCCCACTTGTAAAGAAACCTCTGCCGCTGGAGTAGCGATCGCCCGAAAGCACAGCACGTCACCGACAGGAATCATCACCGGCACCTGTGGTTCAAACCCTTGCCGCAGCACATCCAAATCCGTAGGCGGAACTGGAGTGATCGGCTCACGAAGCACTTGCACCCTAATCTCACGGGAGGGACGGTCGTGGTGCAGTACTAGGTTGTTCAGTCCCAAAACCAAGGGCACAGTCGGCGCAAAATGTCCCGCACGACTGCGGGGAATCACCCGACCATTAACCCTAACCACCCCCTCCGGCGGGGCGGAACCAATCAAAAACAGACGATCAGCAGTGGTGCGATGGTTCGGGGGCGGGTAGGTCAAATGAAGGGCAGACACCCGATCTGCGGCGATAGGCGATAACTCTTGGGAAAATAACCAGCTTGAACCACCAAGCAGAGAACCTAATCCCAGAATCACCGCCAGAACCCATAGCCAACGGGTTCCCATGGGGTTAGGAGTCAGTAGGCGCAATCTGGAACGCGGTCAAGGCCGCCCAGCGGCGATCTACGGCTACACCCTCACACTGGACATTGACTGACGCGGGAGCATCGGGAGCAATCTGAGGATAGGGTAGTGCCAAGCACATCTGCTCATACAGCCAACCTGCCACATTAAAGTGTCCCGTCGGGGGCAAGGTTTCGTTAAGGTCTTCCGGTTCCAGTTCCCGCTCCTTAGGCAGGTGCCCCGACTCCGACCGCAGATAAATAAACTCGCTGACATCAATTGCTAGGCGATGATTAAACTGCACCAAGGTGCGATCGCAGGTTAAAGTCATGATCGTATGGGCTTGGGCATTCACCTCCAAAAACGTGCCGCCATGGCGGATTGAAATTGTTCCCTGCACTGGCGTCAGGGTTGTCATTTGCGGCAACATCTCCCGAAACTCCAGCTTCACTGTGCCCCGGGGGGCTTGGGCAATATGGGGAATATAGACTGGCTCCATGACAACCTCCTACTTAACCAACCGCACAATGAGATGGCGATGCGGCTCCTTACCCTGACTTTCTGTGGCGATATCAGGAAAATCTTGTAAGAACAGGTGCACTTGGCGGCGATCGCTGGCATTGAGATCCTCCAAAACCAAGTCTTCTCCCAATTGCCGTACGCGCGTCACGGCATCCGTCGCCAGTTGCTGCAATTCATCAATGCGTTTCTGTCGATAGCCATTGACCTCTAAAGTCACAAAGTAATGTTCTGACTCAGCAAGTCCGGCATTAAGGGCGGCATTCAGAAGTAACTGAATAGCATCCAATGTTGCCCCCCCACTCCCCAATACTGCAGCCATCTGGGACTCGCTCCATCCATCGGTATCCAAAGTCAGCCAAACATTCCGTTCGGCCAACTCCTTTGCGGTCAATGGGCATTCTCCATAGCCGAGATGGGCCCATAGATCGTTCAACCAAGTCCTAGCCTGAAGGATATAATCCGCTTCCATTAGCCTTTCTTCTTAGAATTCTTTTTGATATTCGGCTCAAAGGGAAGGGCTGCTTTTTCCTTAGAAGGAGCAGCCGTCGCTGCGGCACTAGCTTCCACCAGCTTCTGTAGGTTTTCCGGCAGCGGCTCACGACTGACGATAAACGATTGCAGCGTCTGAAAGATATTGGCAATCAGCATATACAACAGCACCCCTGCCGGCAGAGGAAAAAACAGAAACATGCCCGAAAAAATGACCGGCGTGACCTTGTTCATCGTGTCCTGCTGCGCCGTATCCTGATTAGGGGAAGGTGTTGCCGAGCCACCAGATAGGGTTTGGTTGATATACAGACTCAGCCCAAAGGCCAAAATCATCACAAGGATATCCCAGCTGATCGTGCCATCGGGGTGAGTGACGCCCACACCGCCTAGAGCTTGAATGAAGAGAAATCCTTTGTTAGAGGCTAGGCCAGGAATTGTGCCCTGAAATGTCACATCTCCAGGCTTGATCACTTTGAAAGTTCCATCTGGAGCAAGGCTGACATTTTCTGCTCCCTTGGTCACCTGCCAGCGAGGGGTAAGGTCAATATCGGGATACTGAGCATCTAACGCCCCAAAATCCTGACCTTGGAGCGTCTGGAAGCTGATTTTGGCTTCTTCACCAACAACTAAAGAGCTACTCTGGGGCAGGCTAGCCACAACTGGATAATGCACTCGATCCGCAAAGTAGACGTTTTGGGGAGGGGTTTGGAACGCCTGTCTTTCCACTTGGGGCAACTGGTCAAAGACCTGCACGTTGACCGTGTAATTAATATCTGCAAAGGGCGATCCCCGCAAAGTGGCAAACAGGGCAAACAAAATCGGCATTTGCAGCAAAGCAGGCAAGCATCCCGAAAGGGGGTTACCAAATTCTTTGAAATTCTCGGATTGTACCCGAGCCATCTCCTCCTGGAGCTTTTTGGGGTTGTCCTTGTAACGCTCTTGGATTTCCTTTACTCGCTTCTGCATCACCGGATTAGCGATCTTCATCCGCCGCATGCTCCGCAGTTGGTTGGCACTGACTGGAAACAGCAAAAATCGAATGACTAGGGTCAGGGCTACGATCGCCAAACCATAGCTAGGAACAATGCCGTAGAAGTAGTCCAAAAACGGCAACATGACATTGTTTGATAAAAAGCTAACCCCAAAATCCATGACTATTCCTTCGTGTTTGCCTTCTGCATCATAACCGCAGCTAGGCTTTGCTGCCAACCGCACCACTATCGCCTTGAGCCTTCAAGGTCAGGCGTTGCTCCATAAAATCGAAGGCTTCGCGAAATCGGGGAATGGATCGAATCTCAAGGCGGGAGCCATCTTTAAGGGTAAGTACCATATCTCCCCAGCCCCCCAGCCCCCGGGCAACTTTCACAATCTTAGTAATTTCGGCATAAATTACATCGGTGCGATCGCGTCCCAAGAACCCCCCGGTAATCGTAATTCGGCGGTCAGAGATGCGGTAGCGCACCCAGAGGGCTCGGGCAATGGCCGCCACTCCCAGGGGCAGGGTAATCACCAACGCCACCAATACGATGCCGAAAAGCAGATCACCAATGTGGGGACCGCCTTCGTAGAACACCTCTTCATTCACTGCCATAAATTGCCTCTGCTTTCTGAAATAACTGCCACAGATCCTGTCGGAGATCCTCAAAACTGGGGTTTCCTTCCAGGCTAGTGACGGTGATGATCAAATCCCGTCCTTGCCCTAATTGTGACAAAAAATCTTGGCAGATGAACCGCAACTGTCGCCGAATTCTGTTCCGCTGCACCGCTAGCTTGCACGTTTTCTTGGCGATGACGATGCCAATGCGGCAAGGATAGGGTTTAGCGTCAGAGCTAGACGAGCGATAGTGCAATCGCAACAACAGGTAGACGCCACGATATCGCTCACTAGATTGGTAGAGTTCCTGAAAGTCGCGGCGGTGTAACCGATGGGGTTTAGGCAGCACAGAGTCACAACCCAACTTTTCAGCTAACTTTTAATTTAACTTTTGATCAGCGCTGCACTGGAGCCAAAAGCTACTTTCGCGCCAACGATCCAATGGCATCAATCATGGACTTCGACTTATCCCTAATTGCATTTCCATCCCCTTCATCGGCTTCGGGGGAAGACGGGGATAATTGAGCCAATCTACACATACCGACTAAACATACCGACTAAACTGTGGTTAAGCGTTTTCTGCCACGTCGTCGCCGTGCCCGCAGTACCCGTCTACCGGTTGGCGTCTGCATCCTTGCCCGAAAACCTGATGTCCGCCGCTTGCGACGCACCGTGCCCCGTAGGGTGCGCTTGGTCATAACATTACCTCCTGTTGTTTATGTCACAGGTTAACCACTATAGCATCAGGGAAATTGTTTCTACTAGGGGCAGTCATCACTTAGCTGTCAAATGCTGGCAAGACTATAGTTTTATCGCCTGCTTGCAAAATTTGCTGGTCGCAGTAACGTGCTCCCGCAAGCGTTCTAGCTTGACAAACCTTCTAGCTTGACAGACCCTCTAGCTTGAATTGATGACGCACCCTAGCGAATATACTCCTTCAGCACACTATTGCGATTGGGATGCCGCAGTTTGCGCAGGGCTTTAGCCTCAATCTGGCGGATCCGTTCCCGAGTGACATTAAAAATCTGACCAATTTCTTCGAGGGTTTTCATCCGTCCATCGTCTAATCCGTAGCGCAGCCGCAGAACATCCCGCTCCCGAGGGCTAAGGGTACCCAAAACACTTTCGAGATCCTCGCGCAGCAAACTTTTAGCAACCTGGTCGTCGGGGGTTTCACCGTCAGACTCAATAAAGTCACCGAGACGAGAATCCTCCTCCTTACCAATGGGTGTCTCTAGGGAAATTGGCAATTGGGCCGACTTAGCAATGAAGCGCAGCTTTTCAATCGTCATTTCCATACGGGTGGCAATTTCCTCTTCGGTGGGCTTACGTCCCATCTCTTGGGAGAGGAGTTTGGTGGTTTTCTTGATTCGGGAAATGGTTTCGTAAAGGTGGACGGGTAAGCGAATAGTGCGGGACTGATCGGCGATCGCCCTAGTGATGGCTTGGCGAATCCACCAGGTGGCATAGGTGGAAAATTTATACCCCTTTTCGTGATCGAATTTCTCGGCGGCACGGATTAGTCCCAAGCTGCCTTCTTGGATCAAATCTTGGAACGACAACCCACGATTCATGTATTTTTTGGCAATCGAAACCACCAACCGAAGGTTTGACTGCACCATTTTGTCTTTGGCGCGTCGCCCAGAGTGCAGTCGCTGCCGGAAAGCGCTCAGGGGCATTTGCAGCTTGTGGGCCCAATCCAGTTCACGAACGGTCTCGGGATCACAGTCCTGCTCTTGGGCCAATTCTTCGCGCTTCTGCTCCAGTTGCAACAGATCGGCGATTTTACGGGCCAGCTCAATTTCTTCATCGGCGCGAAGCAGGCGAATTCGCCCAATTTCTTGAAGATATAGCCGAATCGAGTCTTCGGTAAAGTGTTTGCGCTTAGTTTGGCTAGCCCGCTTCTTACTGCCCTTAGTTTTAGCAGCCTTCTCGTCATCGGCGGGGGGCTTTTCAGCCGCAGTGTCATCTGAGTCTTCGCTGTCGTCGGCATCATCAAAAAAGCCAGAGATTGAGCCATCCTGTTCGTCATCTTCTTCATCTGGTTCTTCGGTCTCGAGATCGTCAAGGGATTCCTCGACGTCTGTATCACTGGGCAGGGGAGAGATGACTCCTTTGGATAAGTCAACGGCTGCTTTGCTCATGCCAGATTCCTCAAAATCGCTCGCAATAGGTTGGACAGGTCTAATACTGGACGTTCCCTAGGCGCAAGACAGACGCCAGAGAGTGACAAGTAGCCAGTATGCGGAACTACCATATCCCGCCGGGGCGAGGTGATTATGGCGTTCAGGCTACTATTCTAATGAGATTTTTGGAGAATAGTTTTTCGGAAGGTTTCGATGAACTTAATTTCAGGTGAATCTTAGGTAAAACGGACAGTTTTCAGGGAAATAGTAGCGCATCCGTCGTGTTTCGGAGCCAAAAACACGCTACATTTGAGCAGGTTGTTAAGTATTGTTAAAACTATGTTGGGGCGGATTTCGCTGGGAATGATTGGCATCTGGATAGGCGCAGTGCTGAGCGCGGTTGGGGTGCTGGCCTATGGCATCGGCAACTCAACGCTGAATTTGGTGGGTTTATTCTATGGGGTGCCAATTTTGCTGGGCGGAGCGGCACTAAAATCGGCGGAAGTGGTTCCAGCGACGCTTTTGGAACCAACAACTAAGGAGGTTTTACAGGTGCGTTCTGCCCAAGAAACGCCCACCCAAGCCCAAATTCGGCGAGATGTGATGCGCTACCGCTACGGGATTGAGGCCCATTTGGATGAGGCGCTTTCTAAGCTGGGTCTAAGCCCAACGGATCAGGAGCGGCCGGTGTTGGTCGGTCTTTATGAACAACTTAGTGAAACACAGCGCTACGAATTAGTGCTGCGGTTTCGGGCTCCCTACGTGTCTTGGGAGACATGGCAGGAAAAGCAGGAGCGGATGACGCGCTTTTTTGGCCCGGGAATTGTGGCAGCGGTACGGCAGGTGGAGCCCAAGGTGGTGGATGTGCATTTAATGGCAGTTTAATGGCTTTGGTAGCTTTGGCAGCGGCAGTGGCGGCGGCCCGCAGTGGGCTGGCAGTGGCGTTTGCGACCGACACGGTGCCGGCGCTGGCGATTATGGGGGATTGGAGGTCGCGACTATATGAGCTGAAGAGGCGATCGCCCCACAAACCGTTGATTTTGATGGCAGCAAGAATGACAGATATGGCGCCCTATGTAGTGCTGTCGGATTTGCCACACCGGGTGATGGCGAGTCACTGGCCTGGAGCGGTGACGGTGATCTTACCAGCCACTGCTTTGGGGCGATCGCTCAATCCGGGGCAGGATACTTTGGGAGTCAGAATTCCAGCTCATGGGGGGGCAATCCACCTATTGCAGCAGACAGGGCCCCTACTAACGACTAGTGCTAACCGCAGCGGGGAAGACCCTTTACTGGATCCGGGGGCGATCGCCCGACAGTTTCCAGAAGTGTGGGTGTGGGATGATCCCCTGGGTCAGCGCGGCAGCGGTCAACCCTCCACAGTGGTAGCGTGGACAGGGACAGGTTGGCAACTTCTGCGACAGGGACAGGTGCAATGGCAAGAAACCTAACGCCCGAACAACGGGCTCAATTGCGACGAGAATTTAGGCATCCCTACCGGGGGCTGCGCCAGTATCTATATTTAGCCTGTGGCTCAGCTGGTTTTATCGGTGCCGTGATCTTTACTGCCCAGTTGCTGGCGGCACGGGGAGATTGGTTCGCAACGGCGGGAAATTTATCTGTGCAGGTGGGGGTGATTGCCCTATTTGTCTGGCTATGGCAGCTTGATCGCGATCGCCCCAAACCCTAGGACTCTTCTCAGTCCGAGGGACGATCGGTTGCGTGGTTAGTTTGGTCAAACTGGTGCCGGGATTCGTCAAGGTACTGGGTGATTGCCTCTTTGGAGTCACCGACAAATCGCACCTTACCCCGATCCAGCCAAATCACTTGCTGACAGGTGTCACGAATCGAGTCTAAATTGTGGGAAACCGTCAGAATCGTCGTGTGGCGGCGCTGCCAAAATTCTTCGAGGCGTTTTTGGGACTTGCGACGAAAATTTTCATCGCCCACGGCCATCACCTCGTCTAGGATTAAAATTTCGGGCTCCACTTGGGTGGCGATCGCAAAGCCAAGACGGGCTTTCATTCCTGACGACAGCCCCTTGAGGGGCACCCAGGCATAGTCCTGCAATTCAGCGAAATCCAGTATTTCTGCCGCCCGCACCTGCATCTCTCGTCGCTTGAATCCCAGAAAGACGCCATAGTAAATGATGTTGTTGAGGACCGAATTTTCTGGATCAAAGCCAACCCCCAGCTCAATCAAAGGGGTGATGGATCCTCGCACCCGCAACGTCCCCGATGTGGGGGACAGGATGCCACAGATGACCTTTAGCAGCGTAGATTTGCCTGCACCGTTGGCCCCAATTAAACCCAACCGCTCTCCTTGGGCGATCGTCAGACTCACCTCGTGCAAAATTTGCTTACGAATCGGTTGATGATACTGACCTTCGAGAAGGTTTAAAATCGTGCGCTTCAAATCATAGGAGAACTCTTCCTGGGTGCGCCGCCACAAGGTAACCCGATCTAAGCGTATCGCCTCTGTCATTTACAGCAAGCCCATTAAAGCAGATCCATATAGTGCGATCGCCAAGACTGAAACATCACCAGTCCGAGAAGCAGCAATAGCCCTCCAGCCATCAGCGCGGTGCCCATCAAATCCCATGCTACGACCCCTTCGAGAACGATGCCCCGCACCACTTGGATAATTACCGCCAACGGGTTTAGGGATAGAATCACGCCAAAGCGCGGGGGAATAATCTCCGGAGGATAAAACAGCGGCGTGGCGATGGACAGCACTGCCACCATGATTTCATAAAAGTAGGGTAAATCTCGAAAAAACACATAGAGCCCACTGACCAGCAGCCCCATCCCTAGACACACCCCTACCATCGCCAACAAAGGTAGCAGCAACGCCAGCACTAGAAGTGGATTTTGGGTTTGCCATAGGGTCAAAATCGCCAGCAACGGCAGGGTACCCACCACGAGTTGGAAACAATTTGCCACGATAATCGCCACGGGAAACACGCTCATCGGCAGTTTCACCTTATTCAGGAGTCCCCCATTGTGAACGACCGAGGTCAATGCTTGGGATGTCGCGCCCGAAAAAAAATTAAATGTCACCATGCCCGTAAACACCGCTAGGGCATAGTGCCAGTAGGAATTATTGTAATACTGCAAGAACGCCGTGCCAAAGATGCCCGTATAGATCACCGACATCATGACCGGGCTGAGCACCGACCAATAGACCCCCAAAATCGAACCACGGTACCGTGCTACTAGGGCGCGCTCCGCCAATACATGTACCAGTTCAACATAGCGACCGCTCTCCGTAGAGAAGGATTCTAAAAGGGTTCTTGAAACCACCGATATTCGCTTTTTTTAGCAATAAATGATGGCTCATTATAGGTGAAATGTGTTGGGAGCACCCAAACAATCTGCCACCCATCCATCTAGGACGGGCAGATAGGCGTTGCCAGTCAGATCAAAATGCAGCGGGGTAACGGTAATGTAATTGTTGCGAATGGCTTGGACATCCGTGTCGGCAGCCGCTTCTTCTTCCACAACTTCCCCAGATAGCCAATAGTAAATTTTGCCCCGGGGGTCGACGCGCTTTTCAAATAAATCCCGGTACTTTCGAATTCCCAACCGGGTGACGACCACCCCACAAATGTCATTGGCAGGAATGGCGGGAATGTTCACATTCAATAACATCGCTGCCGGCAGCGGTTGATGGGCGATCGCCCCCACTAGACGTCGCGCAAACCCGGCCGCTGCCCCAAAATCCCGGGAAGCAAAACTGGTCAAACTAAAGGCAATACTGGGCACGCCCTCTAAGACTCCTTCCATCGCCGCCGACACTGTCCCCGAATAAAGGACATCACTGCCTAGGTTGGCCCCGTGATTAATCCCAGAAAGCACTAAATCGGGTCGTTGGGGCATCAGGGCATCAAGGGCCAGTTTTACGGTGTCCGACGGTGTTCCCGAACAGGCCCAAGCTGTCACCCCCGAAGGGTAAACGTCCCGGATTTCGGTCACCCGCAGGGGCTCTTGGATCGTTAAGGCATGACCCGTGGCTGACCGTTCGCGATCGGGGCAGACTACGGTAATGTGATAGTCCTCTCCACACAGGGCCCCGGCTAAGGCTTGCACCCCTTGGGCATAAATGCCGTCGTCATTGCTAATCAAAAGATGCATCATGGTTTCAGGTCAAGAATGGACGTTCACCCCCATAGGAGTAATGCCCAGAACCTACCACATTCGCGGACAGAGCAGGGAGGACAAAGTTCAACCTTGGGTGGATTGCTCCAGGTAAAAGAACAAAACCATTAGCCCTACGGGAACGGCGATTACCCAATAGGGCAAGAATAAATCCCCAGGCAGGTTACTATTGCGATTCAGGGAAAAAACGATGGCGGCGGTTACGAGAGTGGCCAGTACCAAAAAGCTTTGCAGGGCAACATACATTGAGCGTTGCCTTCTCTGTCGCCAGAGTAGAACACCCCAGAAATTGAGTAGCGCCGCTCCGGCGATGGCGATCGCCCCGGTCTGGGGATCCCGTGCCCATACAAATACGCTGAGAAGCACCATCCAGAGGGTTATCCCAAATTGGGAGCCGAACCAGCCGCCGAGGCTCCACCTAAAGGCAGTCCGATGGGGCAAGTCATGCTGGGGATCATTCATGGTATCCTCCTGAGCTTAATGATCGGACTATGGGATTCTGCAAGGAACGGTCATCATTACAAATATCAAACAGTTTTATAGCACAAATGCTTGCATAGCAAAGATTTTTACCCCCAGCGTATAAAAAATTAACGGGCGCAGCAACGCCCATACCCTGTGACTTTTAACTTTAATGAATAGCTTCAATGAATAATTAATAATGCGCCCTAGTTAATGGTCATGATGTAGGAACCAATGTAAACCGGCACAGGCACATCAGCCCGGAGAACGCGCGCATCAATTTGAAAAAAGCCGCCATTGTTTGGGTTGCGAACATTGGAGAGCACGACCCTCAACCGCGTTTCCGCCGGAATCTCTGCCTTGGGGATCACCACCAACCGCCGGCTGGACTGGTCTAGCTTGGCAGAGGTAATGGGGATCGCCTTACCACCTCGGCATTCGCCATCACTCATGACTCGCAATTCAACAAGGTCAGTGTCAATAATGCCGGTGTAGTGCTCAGGAAAGGAAAGAATAATCTCGGATACCTTGAATTTTTGCGGCTTGACTTCGAGGTAATAGCGGTCATTGGCGGAAGATTGTCCACTATCAAGGCAATAATCGAGGGCGTTGTCACGATTACTACCAAAGAGAATAAAGCCAGGATTAGTCTGGGCTGAGCTTGCCCCAACACTGGCGATCGCCACCGATGCCAGAATTGCTGATCTCAGAAACTGCTTCATGGGAAATGTCATGGGGAATATCACCAGAGCAACAGTATCACGGTTTTTCATCCTCCTAGGGTGGAGTAGAAAACCCGCTGACATATCGGACGAAATTTCGCAAAATTTGGATGCCATCGGCACCAGATTTTTCAGGATGGAACTGTACCGCCATCAACGACCCATGGGCGATCGCCACTGGTACCGTTTGGGAGCCATAGGTTACCGTAGCTGCCACCACCCCGGGATCTAGGGGTTCAGGATAGTAGGAATGAACGAAGTACATCCACGGCTCCCCGGGGATTCCCTGCCATAGGGGGCAATCGGGCTGGGTGAGTTGGAGCTGATTCCAGCCCATGTGGGGGATGGTCAAACCCGGCTCGGAATGAAAGCGTTTGACCCGTCCGGGCAGCAGACTTAGCCCCTGCTCCCTTCCCTCTTCACTACTGGCAAACAAAGCCTGTAACCCCATGCAAATGCCTAGGAAGGGTTTATTTTGGGCGATCGCCACTCGGATAGATGCCTCTAGTCCTGCATCGCGAATCCCGCGCATGGTTGGGTCAAAGGCCCCCACTCCGGGCAGTACCACCCCATCGGCAGACAGCAAAACCTGTGGATCGGTGGTCACCATGGGTTCTGCACCGACCACGGCTAGCCCTTTGCAGACTGAATGGAGATTACCCATGTCGTAATCAATCACGGCGAGGCGGGGTGTGGGCATAGGCGTCATGGAATTTATAAATTTTTCAAAAATGATTCAACCGTAAAGCGCCCTAGGTTCCCTGCTCTAGATGCGATCGCACCTGACTGACCACATCTTGAACTGCTTTGTCGTGGAGTCGCCAGCTCAAGGGATGGGCAATTAGCCGGGCTGTGCTTTCATAAAGGAATTCGATCTCAATCAAACCATTGTCCCGCAGCGTCCTACCCGTCGAGACCAAATCCACGATCGCCTCTGCCATCCCCGTAATTGGGGCTAGCTCTACGGATCCATAGAGGGGAACCAGTTCCACCGGCAGGTCTAACTCACGGAAATATCGGGTTGCCGAGCGGACGAACTTGGAAGCTACACGGCAGTGGGGCGGCAAATCCATCACCGAGCGGTAGGGACTGTCCTTCATTACGGCGATCGCCATATGGCAGCGCCCAAACTTGAGATCCACGAGCTTGGCCACCGCCGCAGGCTTTTCCTGCAAGACATCTTCACCCACAATGCCAAACTGGGCTTGCCCAAAGGAAACGTAGATGGGCACATCCTGCGATCGCACCAAAAGGGCTTGCGCCCGTCCCGTGGGGTCAGTGATCTGCAATTGTCGATTGCTGCTATCCAAAAAAGCACTGAAGTCAAATCCAATGCGCTGAAGCAACTGAATGGAATCCTTTAACAGAGCCCCTTTGGGAAGCGCAAATGTAACTACCATGCCGTAAAAGCTTCAGGTTCCTATGGATCATACGTCAAGAGCTGCACTACAATAAGCACGATTTTTGTGCTTAGTAATTCCTTAGACCGTGCCAAAACTACTTAAATCACGTTGACTAGCCCCACAATTTATTGATTAGCTAACTTAATTGATCAGCTAACCATTTAGAGTGCGTATTTTAGATTACGTCGATCACGGGATCAAATGACTGGATTGACGGGTTGAGTCAATTGATGCTGTAGTAGCCACGACATGTTCAGTTTAAGCGCATCACCTATGTGCCGGAGCCATCTACCATGTCCCTTGCCCCGCTTCTCTCACCCTTTGCCATCGCCATGGCAGCATCGATATCGCAGTTTTCTACCCCGCCCCAAGAGGTCGTCTATCTGCCAGTAGCCTTTCGTCCGGGTAAAGATCCCGCCTGTTTGGAAGCTCTAGCCATCAACAATACTGATCGCAATGTCCATCAAATCTATGCCGCCATCCGGGATGCTACCGGAAGCACCGTGCGCAGTTTAGTGCGGTTCCAAGCACTGAAACCTAAGGAGCGGGCGGTTTTTTTGCATTGCCCCCTGCAAGGAACGTTGCTCCATGTGGAAGCGGTTCCTCTGCCTGCGACCATTGAGCCGCCGCCAAGTCCGGCTCCTGCTCCCCGTCTCTCTGGGAACTTCGATTGGCATTGATTCGTCTTAAACAATCTTAAGACAAAATCTTGAATCAAATCTGGAAGCTAAGCTAGGTGGCCCCATTCGCTGCTCTCGGGCACCAAATAGATCGGCAAAGTATTTTAATCCGGCAAAATTCCAACGCGCGCTCTTCCAACACACTCTATTCCAGCACAGTAGAACGATCCTAATGATGAGACATTTAACCCTGTCGATTTTACCCCTTGCCTTCTTACCGCCTGTGGTCATGGCTCAAACCCTGGCACCCTTTGAGCGTAGTGAAGTTCGGCTCGTTCGTGTTTCTGAAGGACTGGGGATTCAGCTCAACTTGCGCAATAAACCGATAACCCGCTATGCCAATGTGGTCTACCAACTGTTGGTGCGGCGCAATGGCGCGTGGCTGCCGGTGTATAGCACCACCGGGGCCCGTTTGCTCCCGGGTGGGGGAGGAACCCTCAACCCGCCGCTCGAAGTCATTCCCCTCTGGGAACTAGAACCCAAGTTGGGAGGGCGATTGGAACAATTGGGCAATGCGGAACTTCAAGCAGTGGTAACCATCCGCTATGACCTCAGCAGCGATCGCCGCGACCTAGTTTGGAATGGTGTAACCACCCAGGTGCTAGGCACGTTAACTGGGGGAACCCAGTCGGTTACTGCGCTCCCCCCAAAATGATTCCCCCCCCAGGGGGCAGTTAAATTCGGAGCCGACAGATGCGGAGTTGGGCATCACCCGATCGCCCCAGACAACTGGCGAGGCCCGTACCACCCTACCGACCCCGCCTGA
>JAAUUH010000140.1 GCA_012031145.1 Oscillatoriales cyanobacterium SM2_2_1
GTGCAGGCGATCGCTGATGCGGCTGATCCGGGGATTGGCAGAGCGACGCCCCAATGTGATTCTAGTGGCCACCACCTTCGGCGGCGATCCCGATGCAGCCTACCGCATGGCTCGTTTTTTGCAGCAGCAGTACGACCGTTTTACGCTTTGTGTGTTTGGTTTTTGTAAGAGTGCGGGCACGCTGCTGGCGATCGGGGCGGACGAGATTGTGATGTCCAATTTTGGTGAACTAGGTCCTCTGGACATTCAGGTTTCCAAGGAGGATGACTTCCGCTCCCGCTCAGGGCTAGATATCAATGAAGCCCTCGATGAAATTGCCGCCCAGGCCATTCTGTTATTTGAAGACTATTTACTGTCCATTCTCAGCCGCCGTCAGCCCACCTTTACCACCCGTACAGCGGCCGATTTGGCTAGCCACATGGCCGTTGAACTGCTCGCCCCCATCAGCAGCCAGATTGACCCCCTCAAATTAGGCGAGATGAACCGGGCGATGCAAATTGCCTCGGAATATGGACTGCGACTAAACCCAACCCTCGAAAAGACCATCGGGCAGTTGGTGGAAGGCTATCCGTCCCATAGTTTCGTCATAGATTTTAATGAAGCGCGGGAACTGTTCCGCACGGTGCGGGAGCCAACCCCCGACGAGATTCAACTGGAGGAGTTGCTGTTCTCAATGGTGCGCCGCCCTATCGAATTCGTGGACAATTTGCTAAGTTTATTAGTGGAAAAAGAGCAGCAAGAATATGGACATCCTCATGAGCATCGATCAAGTGCGGAAGGAACTGCGCCGCAAGCAGTTGAAACAGACGATTGAGCGGGTTCGTCGGATGCACACTCGAAGCTATTCCCTGTCCCGGTTTGGGCGATCGCACCTCGAACAGGCCGTATGATTGGGCGGTGGGTTGCCGCTGGCACCCTTGCGTGCCTATTGTTAGGCTCAGGGTGGGAAATTCCACCAGCGGCGGCCCAGTGGGAGGTAATCCAACGTCGTGATCGCCTAGTTGTGGGAGTTAAGGATAACCTTCCCCCCCTAGGATTCCGTGATCGGCAAGGAGCATTGGTGGGGTTTGAGGTTGAGATTGCTCGCCAGTTGGCCCAAGACCTGCTCGGTGACGCCAGTAAGGTGGAATTGGTGCCCCTCCGCAACGCAGAGCGCTTTGAAGCCCTCTGGGAGGGACGGGTCGATCTCGTGATTGCCCAGGTGACCCTGACCCGCAATCGCAGCCGCGTGGTTACCTTTTCCCCCCCCTATTACACTGCCCAATCCGTAGTCATTGTGCCGCGATCGCGCCGACCCGAACAACCCCCAGACACCATTGCCGTCCTGAGGGGTTCCAATGTGATTCCCATGGTGCAGTTCCACCATCCCCAAGCTCAGACCATAGGAATCGGCTCCTATGCCGAAGGAATCGCCGCCCTCACCCGAGGACAGGTCTCCGCTTTGGCGGGTGATCGCCTAGCCCTACACCAGTGGTTAATCGATAACCCCGATTACACTACCCTTGCGCCCATTGGCAGCCATTCTTTGGCGATCGCCATGCCCCGAGGATTGGATCATTACCCCCTCCATGAACGCCTGAGCCAGAGTGTTGAACGCCTGCGCCAGTCCGGCTGGTTGCGAGACCGGGCCCAGTTTTGGCGACTACCGTAACCCCTCAAGGGCCAGATTGAGGCTTTGTTGGGCTTCTTCGAGGGCAGCAGTGGGGCTACGCCGTTGCAACAGCGTGGCTTCGATCGCCCTTCCCAGATGTTCAGAGATGCGAGGATAGCTGGATACGAGGGGGCGCGATCGCCCAGCAGACATTAACTGCAAAAAGATCGAACTATTGGGCTGCTCAGCCATGAATTGGCGGTACTCCTCACTGCGTTGGGCCCGCACATTTACCGGCAAAAAGCCCGTCTGCCGTGCCCAAGCCGTCTGGAACCGTTGCCCCATAACATATTCCATAAACTGCCATGCCGCCTGCTCCCGCTCCGGCTGGGAGCGAAACAGAAACAGGTTGTCGCCGCCAAAAGCGGTTGCCAGACTTTTTTGGATTGGAATCGGCATCACACCATAGTCGAAGCTGGGTCGCTGCCGCCGTTGCTGCTCCATAAATCCCAATGCCCAGGAACCACTGATCTGCATCGCCACCCGTCCAGCAATAAAATTATCTTCTTCGTAGCCGCGCTCTGGAGCCGAAAGAATCGCCGCTCCCGATCGCACCAAGTCCTGCCATAGGGTCAACGCTGCCGCCGCTGCCGGGGTATTTAATTGGGGACGGGACTCTTCTTCCAAAACCAATTCCCCACCCGCACTCCAGAGAAACGGTGACCAGATGTAAACCGTGAACTCACCCCGCCCCAGGGGTAATTGAATCCCATATTGGTCGGGAGTGCCATCCCCGTTGCGATCGCGAGTGAGTTTTTGGGCCACAGCCCGGAATTCATCCCAGGTTTGGGGCAGTCGTTCGATACCCGCCTGTCGGAACAAACTAGGGCGATAGTACACCCCAATATTCGTCACACTCATGGGCACCGACCACAGGTGCGCTCCCAGTTGCATGGTGCTCAGCATTGCTGGATCAATCTCCTGCCTCAGGGGGGATGCCCCCCAAAAGTCCTCTACGGGGCGCAGGGCATCCAACTCCACCAGCCGCCCAGTGATGGACGGGCCGTAGAGCCATAAATCGGGCGTAGCCTGCCCTACGACCGCCGCCAGCAGTTTGGGAATTTGCTGATCTGGCTGCCCCACGTACACGGGCTCCACCACCACTTGGGACTGGGACTGGTTAAATTCCTGCACCAACTGCAGAAATACATCCCGGTTGGTGGGTGGATTCACCCCATGCCACAGGGTCAAGTGCAACCGTCCATCTCCAGTTGGCGGGCTACTGCCCACACAGCCCCACACCATTAATATCAATCCAATCAGTAAGCCCATCCATTTCATAGCTCGACCCCAACCCACGCCTAGCGGGGACTAAATAGCCAACCTCGATACCAAAAATAGGCTAGCAAGCCTAAGGCGATCGCCCCCATCCCCCCCCCAACACAACACATAGCCATAACTCCAGCCCAACTCTGGCATATTGCCCACAGCCCGGTCAAAGTTCATGCCATAGACCCCTGCAATAAACGTCAGCGGAATAAACGTAGTAGAAATCACTGTCAAAAAGCGCATCACCTCATTGGTATTGTTGCTCACTGAAGTCAGGTAAACATCCATTAAGTTGGCCGCTAGTTCGCGATAGTTTTCCACCATGTCCATAATTTGTACCGCATGGTCGTAGCAGTCCCGGAGGTAGACCCGCACCGGATCACTAATTAATTCCGTATCTTCACGAATCAAAGCACTAATGGCATCCCGCTGCGGCCAAATAGTCCGTCGTAGCAGCAAAAGTTCCCGCTTGATTTGATGAATTTTATCCAACGTTTGACGGCTAGGCTTCTCAATCACCTCCTCCTGCAATTTTTCCAGCCGCTCCCCATAGTCTTCTAAAACTGGAAAAAAGCCATCAATCACCGCATCGGTAAGGGCATAGGCCAGGTAGTCCGTTCCGTGCGATCGCAATAAACTACCCGGTCGATGAATGCGCTGCCGCACAGGCTCAAACAGGTCTTTGGTTGGTTCCTCCTGAACGGTGAGCAAATAATTTTTTCCTAGAATCAAACTCACCTGCTCACTCAAGAATCCCTCACTTTCTGAAGGCACAAATACCATGTGCAGCACAACTAAAACATGTTGTTTGTAGTCTTCCACTTTGGAGCGTTGTGGTACATTCACCACGTCTTCAAGTAACAGGGGATGCAACTCAAAAACTTGGGCTAATTGCTGCAAAACCGCCTCTGAACCCAGCCCTTGCACATCCACCCAAGACACGGAATGACTGTCGAGGTAGGGACGGCACTCCTCAGGGCTTTGGAGCGGTCTCCCTATTGCCCCCTCCGCTGAATAGTCAATCAAGAACAGATTGGGCGCAGCCGAATCCTCGTCAATAACCAGCGTTCCTGGCGGACTGCCCGGCTCCGGCTCATTAAAGGCATAGAACTCCAAATCTTGGAATAGCTGATCGTAGGAATCCAACTCTGTTTCAGTTAGGGGAATAACTTTAGATTTTGATGAGCGCAATAGGAATGGAAACATTAGCACATTTAGGGGCTGCTGTTGGCAGTCTAGCCTACGGGAGATTGCCTCCTGTCCTTTGCAATATAACTTAGA
The DNA here is from genome assembly GCA_012031145.1 of Oscillatoriales cyanobacterium SM2_2_1. Classification (GTDB taxonomy): domain Bacteria; phylum Cyanobacteriota; class Cyanobacteriia; order Pseudanabaenales; family Pseudanabaenaceae; genus UBA999. The sequence continues at coordinate 4,202 of JAAUUH010000140.1, forward strand.
AATCGCACCGACACGGATATTAAATCAGTATCCCCTTGTATAGGATAGGAACTGAGGTGGTACCGAAGAGATAATTTAAAGATACAACAAAGTTGTAATTATCTTATTTGGCAAAAAAATGGCAAGAATAGGCAGCAAATCTTGGCACATTCTATATTTAGGAAATTTGGATAAAAATGTCCAGATTGACACAATAATGGCACCATGAATCAGAAGGGAAGAACGTTTTTGTGAGTGACATACGCCCGATGATTATGGATGGCTCAAGCACGGGATTTCGGACTTGTTTCATGGCCGCATCCACTCTCTATTACAGCCCTGTCTGGGCAGCAGAAGTTTTTGAAATAATGATTTAGCATCACCATTAGCGCTATTATTAACATAATTATTTGGTGCAACTAATAGTTATGTTCTCCACTTTTGTTACTCGAATTTTTTTACTGGTCTGAAGACTTACTGGCCTAAAAATTTATTGGTCTGAAGACTCAAAAGATGGCTTCCTCTGCCAATGCATTCCTAAGCTTGATGAATTCGCAGAGATAGGCTGCCGCCGCCATAATTACTCTGATTCGGTCGTCACCGATCTCAACAACACTGTCTTACAGGCACAGCAGAAGTCACTTATATTTTTTTGTAGTCAATGTAACGAAATAGCAACATGAAAACTGGAATCATTAATATTGATTTAAGCTGTCAAAATTCAGGATAATTAATGTTGCATTTTGATGCGTCGCCCCTGTTACCCGTAGCGCGCGTTTTTCTAGCAGTTGTGGTTGTCGCCTCACTGCTGCCGGTAACCCTACAGGGGCTTGGGGTCGACTTTAGTTCCCTTGGAGATTTGCCAGAAGTTGGTGCCTGGATTCCTCTCAGCTCCTCCAAAATAGTGGAGCGGCTACACTATGTCCTGCGAGGAAGCTTTGTGCACACGATCTTGGAATGGTCTTCGGTGTGCACAGCAATTTTCACTGTCATCCTGTCATTAACCCACTATGCTTTTAGCCGGGATGTGGTCACGCCCCTAATTGGGATCGCCATGTTCTTTGCAGGTTGCATGGATGCCTTTCACACCTTTGCCGCCGATCACCTACTCGAGGGCGCGGCAGATAATCATGATTTAATTCCCTTTACATGGGCAATTTGTCGCACTTTTAGTGCTGTCATCCTCTGCGGAGGAACATTGCTCTTGCTACGCAGAGGGCAACAGAAATTCTTAGATGGTTTCAAGATAATTTCGTTAACCAGTGTGGTTTTAGGAACCCTAGCATACGGATTAGTCCTCTGGTGCGTGAACACGACGCATCTGCCACAAACAACCTTTCCCGGCTCTTGGTTGGTGCGCCCCTACGACTTTGCACCCCTGATCTTGTTTATCACTGCCGGCATCTTTGTTTTGCCACATTTCTACCGCCAGTATCCCAGCCTTTTTAGCCTCAGCCTTTGGTTTAGCATGGTTCCCCAAATAGCGGTGCAGATGCACATGACCTTTGGATCGGGACAACTCTTTGATGGGCACTTTAATGTCGCCCATTTCTTGAAAATAGTTGCCTACTTGGTGCCCTTTGGCGGCATTTGTCTTACCTATATTCAGATCTATCGCGAGAAGGAACAGGTGTTAAAACAACTGGGAGACTCCCTCGCTGAAGCTGTAGGACTCAATGCAATTTTGGAGCATTTAGCGGATGGTTTATTGGTAGTAGATGTTCACGGCATGGTCAGTCGTTGGAACCAAAAGTTCCTCCAACTATTAACCATACCTGCCACAAAGTTAGCAGATCAGCACCACCGAGAATTGGCGATCGCCCCCCTCTCAGAAGTGATTGACCGTTCCCGGTCTGTTCCCACGGAGATTGTTTGCCATGAAGTCCCCCTTGCCCATGAGCGGGTGGGCATGGCGATCGCCACAGGGGTATTCCGTCCAGGCGATCGCACCAACCAAAATTGGCTCGGCATCGCCGTATTAATTCGGGACATCACCAACGAGCGAGAAGTAGACAAAATGAAGACT
>JAAUUH010000141.1 GCA_012031145.1 Oscillatoriales cyanobacterium SM2_2_1
CGTCGCGGCATTGAGAGAATCCGATCACGGAGCGCGCGCTGCAGTTCGTCGGGTGTGGACGGGACGGGAACACCCAGAGCACGGCTACAGTTGAGGGGTACGTTCACTTTTTACTCCCTTTTTGCCGAGACGTTGTAATCGCCGAAATTATAACCCAAGAATTTTTGCCGCAACCTTTATGCGGAAATATTTTGTAAGAGCTGCTGGGTGTAGGGGTGCTGGGGGTGGGCAAATACTTCGGCGGTAGGACCCAACTCCACGGCTCGCCCACGGTGCAAGATCAGAATCCGATGGCAAAGGGCCCGGGCAATGCGAAGGTCATGGGTGATCAAAACGTAGGTCAGCCCCTCTTGCTGTTGCAAGCTCAGGAGTAGTTCAAGAATTTGATTCTGAATAGTGACATCTAACATACTCACTGGTTCGTCACAAATCACCAGTTGGGGATGCATGATCAGGGCCCGGGCGATCGCCACCCGTTGTAGTTGTCCACCCGATAGATCTCGAGGGCGGCGCTGAGCATAGGCGCGGGGTAACTCTACGCGATCTAGGATCTCCAGCATGGCGGCACCAATATTGGGGTGTTGGGGTTGGTGGATTTCTAGGGGTTCGGCGAGAATTTCGGCGATGGTGCGATGCGGGGGGAGGCTGGCCCGAGGATCTTGAACGATCAGTTGCATCTGCGATCGCAGTTTACGGAGGGCTGGGCCTTTGAGGGTCGTCAGGTTCTGTTGCTGAAACCACACCGTGCCGTGATCGGGGGGAATCAGGTGCAGCAAGAGGCGAGCGAGGGTGCTTTTGCCGGAGCCACTTTCACCAATGATTCCCAGCAGTTCACCGCGGCACACCGTAAAGCTAACTTGGTCTAGGGCAAGAACCCGACCCTTGGAACCCCAGCCCCCGCCAGCGTAGGACTTAGAGAGGTCTTGAACTCGGAGCAGGGGCGCTGACTCTGGTGGGATCCCAGACTGGGGCAAATGGGTCTGGAGCAGTTGCCGGGTGTAGGGGTGCTGGGGCTGGGCGTACATTGCTTGGGTGGCACGACACTCCACAATTGCCCCGTCATCCATTACTGCTAGGCGATCGCAGTATTGCCCAACCATCCCTAGGTCATGGCTGATCAGCAGCAGAGCTTTTTGGCGATCGCGGCACAGGCGACACAACTCCCGCAAAATTTCGTGGGCCACCGTGGCATCCAAACTGGTGGTCGGCTCATCGGCAATCACCAGATCGGGTTCCAACAGTAAGGCAAGGGCAATGCCCACCCGTTGCCGCATTCCGCCGCTAAATTCATGGGGAAACTGTCGCGATCGCCCCGGATCTAATCCCACGGCCCGAAGGGTATCGGCAACGCGCCGCCGCCGCTCAACCTCAAGCATTCGGGGATGGTGCGATCGCAACACCTCCAAACCGTGCTCTCGAATCGACATCAGGGGATTCAGCCGCGTCATGGGATCCTGGAAAACCAACCCCATGGTGCCGCCACGCCAGTCCAGGGTTCCTGTAACCTCGGTTCCCGGGGGTAACCCATCAATCCCAACTGCCCGCAGTAGCGATCGCCCCAAAGTTGACTTGCCACAGCCACTCTCCCCAATTAGCCCCAGCACCTCCCCAGGTGCCAGATACAGCGTCACCCGATCAACTGCAGCCCAATCGGCTCCCGGATAAGAAACCGTCCAGTTCCTAATTGACAACAATTCAGTCGGTTTCATCCAAATGCTCCGAAACCGCGCGATAGAGCTCCAAAACGTGGTGGTCGAGGAGCTGATAAAACGCCTTTCGCTTCTCCCGCCGATAGCGCACCAACCGCATTGCTCGCAATACCCGGAGTTGATGGGAGACCGCCGACTCACTCATCTGTACCAGAGCCGCCAAATCTTGGACACAAACCTCACCCAAGGCCAACACCGAAAGGATGCGCAAACGATTGGGATCACCCAACATGGCAAAAAAAACTGGCCATCTCCTGCGCCTTGGTGGTTTCCAAAACCGGAACTGTCCGATCCGCGTTGACAAGCCCTCCTAGGGTGGGTATGGCATGGTTCATGGCTTCATCTTACCGAAAATCATCACCAGTGTATCTGGCCCACCTACGCAACGCAGCCACAGAAAAGAAGATATTGACGTATGAACATTTGTTCATGTATAGTAATTGGATACATCCATACCCGATGTTAATCTACTCACCCTGGAGGTTTTATGACAACGGTTACCCAAATGAAATGTGCCTGTCCCGACTGTCTGTGCATCGTTTCCCTCGATGGCGCGATCATGGTAAACGGCAAGCCCTACTGTAGCCAAGCCTGTGCCACTGGTCACAGCGACGGTCAGTCCGGCTGCCGCCACACTGGCTGCACATGCGGCGGAGTCAAGGCTAGCTAGCACTTCCATCCCGTGGGATACTGAGGGCGCAGGTTTAAGCAAATCTTAAGGCGATGAAAACCTTTCCCTCACCCGAAGCCCTACAGCGACTTCCGTTTGGCTTGGCAGATGTCGCTGTAATTTTGGGAACGCTGATTCTCTTGGCACTTGTCGCCAACATTGGTGCCGGAACCACGGTCAGCTTTCAGCCCCCTGAGATATTGCCGGAGGTCAATCTTGACCCGCTGAATTTGCCCTACTATGCGGGGCGCTCCACCCTGCGGATGTTTGTGGCCCTATTTCTTTCGTGGATGTTTACGCTGGCCTACGGGTACATCGCGGCCAATAGTAAGCGGGCGGAGAGGATCATGATTCCTATGCTAGACATTTTGCAATCCGTTCCCGTCCTAGGTTTTTTATCAATTACGGTAACGGGATTTATTGCCCTGTTTCCCGGCAGCCTGTTGGGGCTAGAAACGGCTTCGATCTTCGCAATTTTCACCAGCCAAGTCTGGAACATGACCTTTTCGTTTTACCAGTCCCTGCGCACCGTGCCTAAGGAACTCCACGAAGCAGCAGTTCTCTACCGCCTTTCCCGCTGGGAGCGGTTCACCAAACTGGAGGTTCCCTCCGCCATGATTGGGCTTTTGTGGAATGCCATGATGAGCTTTGGTGGCGGCTGGTTTTTTGTGGCCGAGAGTGAAGCCATCAGCGTTCTCAACCAAGAATATACCTTGCCGGGCATTGGCTCCTATGTGGCTACGGCGATCGCCCAAGAAAATCTGCCCGCTTTGGGTTGGGCCCTTCTTACCATCGTGGTGGTGATTGTGGCGGTCGATCAATTGTTTTGGCGTCCCCTCATTGCCTGGTCCGATAAGTTTCGCGTCGAGCAAAGTGCGTCGGTAGAAGTTCCTAGCTCTTGGGTCTATGACCTGCTCACCACTGCCCGCATTCCCCGCCTGCTCGGCCAGTTTGTGTTGCCCCTTCAAGAGTCTATCAGTCACTTCTTGGCGACGATGACCCCATCCCCCGCCGCTCCAAGGCAGGATCAAACGATACGGAATGGCGATCGCTGGTTCGACTGGGCCCTCCTAGGTATTATTGGCATCTGTCTGGCGTCGGTGCTCCAGTTCATCCTGTCAACAGTGGGCATTGCCGAGGTGTTTAAAACCCTGGGACTAGGTCTTCTGACCTTGGTACGTGTATCAGTGCTGCTGGTGGCGGCAACGCTGATTTGGACGCCAATTGGGGTCGCCATTGGTTTTAATCCCCGTCTGGCACGCCTGCTGCAACCATTGGTGCAATTTTTGGCATCCTTTCCCTCCAACTTCATCTTTCCCTTTGTCACCCTCTTGTTTCTCAGAACTGGGATTAGCCTTGATTTTGGCAGTATTATGCTGATGGCCCTGGGGGCGCAGTGGTACATCCTGTTCAATTCCATTGCCGGTGCCCAGAGTATCCCGACGGATCTGCGGGAAATGGCCGACGATGTAGGACTGGCGGGCTGGCAACGCTGGCAGAAATTAATTATTCCGGGCATCTTTTCCGCCTGGGTCACTGGCGGGGTGACCGCTAGTGGCGGCGCTTGGAATGCCAGCATCGTCTCCGAAATCGTGGCTTGGGGAACCAACAAGCTTACAGCTACGGGGTTGGGAGCCTATATTGCCACAGCCACAGCCGTGGGGGACTGGCCCAAAATAACCCTAGGGATCGCCGTCATGAGCTTGTTTGTGGTTGGTTTTAATCGTCTGATTTGGCGGCGGCTTTATCAACTGGCAGAAACCAAATATCATTTCTAGGGTTAAGGAGACGGGTAATGGCAGCAACCAACGGTCAATTAAGCAATTTGATCACCGTCGATCAGGTATCCAAAAGTTTCCCCCTCCCCGAGGGGAAAGGTGAGTTTACCGTGTTGAGCAACGTCAGCCTGTCGATCCGCACCGGGGAGGTGGTGGCCCTATTGGGACGGAGCGGTAGCGGTAAGAGTACCCTGCTGCGGATTATGGCGGGATTGATTCCCCCAACCCGAGGTGAGGTGTTGAGTAATGAACGTCCGCTGCGGGGGCCCAATGACAAGGTGGCTATGGTGTTTCAAAGCTTTGCCCTGCTCCCTTGGTTGACAGTGTTAGAAAATGTGGAACTGGGGCTGGAGGCTCGGGGGGTGCGCCGGGGCGATCGACTGCGCCAGTCCCTCAAAGCCATTGACTTAGTGGGTTTAGACGGTTTTGAGAGCGCTTACCCTAAGGAACTTTCGGGGGGAATGAAGCAACGGGTGGGGTTTGCCCGCGCGTTCGTCCTGCGGCCCCAAGTATTGTTTATGGATGAACCCTTCAGTGCCCTCGATGTTCTGACCTCCGAGAACCTGCGGGGAGAAATCGACGACCTTTGGAATGCCAAGACCTTTCCTTCGGAGAGTATTTTAATCGTCACCCACAACATTGAGGAGGCGGTGTTTCTGTGCGATCGCGTCATTATTTTAGGAGCCAATCCTGGGCGAGTCCGCGGCGAAGTGGTGATTGATTTACCTCGCCCCCATGATCGCACCCATCCCCGATTCAAGTCCCTGGTGGAGTACATCTATACGATTATGACTAACCCAGAAATTGAGGTCACAGGGACGGTCTCCGTGGCCCCCCAACCCACACCGGAGGTCACTACCCAGTCTCCCTACGCCAAGCCCCTGCCCCATGTGCGGGTGGGCGGCATCAGCGGTCTCCTGGAGTTGATCGTTGACCAGCCCCAGGGCACCGACGATATTCCCCGGCTGGCAGAACGGTTACAGTTGGCAGTAGATGACCTGCTGCCGATTCTCGATGCCTCAGTGCTGTTGGGGTTTGCGGAAGTTTCCCAGGGGGATGTGCGTCTGACGGCAGTGGGACAGGACTTTGCAACAACGACTATTTTGCGGAGTAAGGATCTCTTTAGGCAGCAGATCCTTCAGCACGTTCCAGTGATCAACAGCATTGTCCAGACCCTGCGGGAAAAGCGGAGTCGCTCCATGCGGGCAGACTTTTTCTTTGATCTGTGGAATGAATATTTCCCCACAACGGAGGCGGAGCGGCTGTTTGCCACGGCTGTGGATTGGGGACGCTATGCCGAGATGTTTGAATATGATGCGGGGGAGGAGCGGCTCTATTTACCGGAATCACCCGCGATCGCCCCCCCCATCGAGACCGAGACCTAGGCGTTAGGGATGGATTCGCTACGCTTGTACCCCACGGCCGATGGCTCTCTGACCTTTTTTTCGGAGTTGTTTCAAGAGGCATTCCACAGCCTCCACGGGGCCAAGCAGGAGTCGGAGATCAAGTATGTCCTGGCAACGGGTTTGCCACAGCGGGCCCAGCAGCAGTCCCGGCTACAGGTGCTAGATGTGTGCTACGGTCTGGGGTTCAATACGGCAGCAACCCTCGATTTTTGGTATGGGGAAAGCGATCGCCAAGCCACGGAACTGGAACTGATCGGTTTAGAAAACAACCTTCAGGTTCCCCAGGGGGCGATCACCCACAACCTAACCGCCATCTGGCACCCCACCACCCAGAGGGTGTTGTCCCAAGTGGCGAACCAGGGGACATACCATGCTGCCGATCTCACCGTAACCCTCGCGATCGCCGATGCCGCCAGAGCATTCAAACCGTGCGATCGCAATGGGCCGATGCCATCTACCTCGATCCCTTCTCCCCACGGCGCTGCCCCAGCTTTGGA
>JAAUUH010000142.1 GCA_012031145.1 Oscillatoriales cyanobacterium SM2_2_1
AGTAAAGACCTGATGCGTGAAGTCCGCGTCGTCAGTGCCCAGATTGACTTGAGCTAGAGCAGAAAACCTTGACCCTCAACGACGCCGCCCAGGAACAGAACCGGTTGGCGCGGCAGATTAACCTTCTGGGCGGTGTTACCACCATGGTGCTAGCCGTAGCTACGACTGCTATCCTATGGCTGAAAAATCGGCAGCTTTACATCCGGGAAGCGTCCCTCAGCCAGAGTAACCAGCGCCTGGCTGCCAGCCAAAAAGCAAGCCAAGATCTGTTTTATCTCACTGCCCACGAACTCAAAAATGCCCTGCAAAACCTAATGCTCTCCAGCAGCATGACCCTCCAAAGGGCCAAGGGCACAGGTGCCTCTAAAGCAGCCGAGCGGGTTTGTCGGCACGTAGAAAAAATGTCTGTCCTGATCCAGGCAATTCTTCTAGAGGCGGCGATCGCCAGCGAAAGCTTCACCCTCGACCTAGGAGAGCTAGACCTTGCCCAACTTATAGCTGAAATTGTCACTGATTACCAGGAACTGGCCCAAATTAAGGAGCAGCAGCTAGACTTTACCGCCGATACCCCTTGCCCCATAACGGCCGATGGCGGCAAAATTCACATTGCAATCGAAAACCTGATCAGCAATGCCATTAAATTTTCTCCCCTCCAGTCCACCATTACGATCCGGCTGAAGCGGTTCCCCGACCATGTCGTTGTGGAAGTGATCGATCCGGGTCAGGGCTTTACCACCGAAGAAAAAGGCCGTCTCTTTTCCCGCTTTCCCAAATTAGCCGCCCGACCCACGGGCGGAGAGCTATCCACAGGTCTGGGGCTTTCCCTAACCCAAGCTCTTGTGGCCAGCCACGGGGGCACCGTCGATGCCGAAAGCCCCGGCAAGGGCTGTGGCAGCCGGTTTTGGATTCAGTTGCCACGCGTTCCCAATCCCGGGCGATCGCCCGAGACGACTTAATGGCTTGTCAGCGGCACTATTCCTACACACTTTCTGCACCCTAGCTAGGGCCAACTAGATGCCTAAAACTGGCGTAAAAAGCGCAGGTCGCTGGTGTACAGACGGCGGATGTCATCAATTTGGTGGAGCACCATAGCCACACGCTCAACGCCGAATCCCCACGCAAAGCCTGAGACTGCCTCCGGTCATAGCCGACGGACTTAAAAACGTTGGGGTCGACCATGCCACAGCCCCCTAACTCGAGCCAGCGTCCCTGCCAGCGCACATCCACTTCGGCGGAGGGTTCGGTGAAGGGAAAGTAGCTAGGACGAAACCGCAGGTCGCATTCTCCCAGCAATTCTTCAACAAAGGTGCGTACGGTGCCCTTAAGGTCGCCGAAGGTCAGTCCCTCTTCGACGGCAAGGAGTTCCACCTGATGGAAAATGGGGGAATGGGTGGCATCAATGTCATCTTTGCGATACACCCGGCCAGGGCAGGCGATCCGCAGCGGCGGCTCATGGGTCTCCATATAGCGGATCTGGACAGAGGAGGTTTGCGATCGCAGCAGTTTGCCATCGGCGAGGTAGAGGGTATCCTGCATGTCGCGGGCGGGATGGTCGGCGGGGGTATTGAGGGCTTCAAAGTTGTAGTAATCGGTTTCAATTTCCGGCCCCTGGGCCACGGTGAAGCCCAGGCCCACTAGGATATCTAGCATCCGGTCAATGGTGCTGTTTAGGGGATGCACCCGTCCTTGGGGGCAGCGTTGCACCCCATCCATGGTGACATCGAGGGTTTCGGCTTCCAGGCGGCGGCGGATGGCGAGGTGTTGCAGTTCGGTTTTGCGGGTCTCGATTTGCTGTTGTACCAGTTCCTTAACTTCGTTGGCGATCGCGCCAATGGTTGGTCGGTCAGCGGGGGGGAGTTTGCCCATGGCCCCTAAAACAACGGAGAGACTGCCCTTTTTACCCAAATATTCGACCCGCACCTGTTCGAGCTGCTCGGCAGTTTCGGTCTGGGCGATCGCCCGTTGGGCCGTCGTGGAAAGTTCTTGGAGTTGAGCTTGGACACTTTGGAGGTCAACGGTCATGGGCTTGAACCATCGGGGTCATATGCACTGTAGCAGAAGATCTTGACCTAACTGGGGGCATTTTGGGAGAGGGGCAGCACCAAACGGCTAAGGATGCGGTTGTCTTCCAGTTGGTAAAACGTCAGTTCGCCCCCCGCTTCATGCATGAGGGATTGGCTAATGAACAGGTGCAGCCCGGGGGGGTAGTCCAGGGATGAGGGCGCAAGTAAATCGGTCGATCGCCCCTCGTGGAGTTCCCGCAGTAAATTGGGGTCAAACTCGCCGTAGTCGGTAATCGAAAGCTCTAGAAAGTGATCATCCAACTGTCGACACCACAGGTCAATGCGGCTCCCAACTTGCGATCGCCCGCAGGCAAATAGCAAAATTTCATGGATTACCATCTCCATCTTGGCAATGTCGCCGCCCACCATCACGTTGGCCTGATTGTGCACTTGGGTCCAAATCTGCCGCTGTTTGATCAGAGAATCCACCCGCTCTAGGGCCCGTTTGAGGATGCCCGCCAGGGTGGCACTCTCGTAGGCTGGGCGCAGCCGCCATTGCTCCTTACGGATCACTTGGGTCAAGGGAGAAATAGAGATCTGAAGTTGCTTCAGCGACCCTTGAATAACCAGATTACCCACCGATCCGCCACTGCGGCCGTCCATCTCCAGAAGCCGCTGCACTCCACTGCCCACGGTACGGTAAACATCCTCAATTCGACGGTGCTTATACCAGTTCAGTCGCTCCAATTCCTGGCGATGGTGGCGCAGGTGCTCGACCAACAGCCAGTGCCGCCGTGACCACGCCAATTGACTCACCACTAAAGCAAAGGCTTGGAGTTGCCGCTCCAGCCACCGCCGCCCCACCTTGTCAGCCACCAACACCACCCCAGTCGGTTCATGGTCTGGGGCGGTGCGCAAAGCAGTCACCAGCACACTACCGATCGCCGCAGCATTGAGCCAATTTTTTGTCCCTGGCGGCAAATCATTAGCATTAAGGGGCAAAACGCCACTTTCATTTTGCAGTGCCCACTGCACCAACACATCCTCATGGACAGCAAGGGCCGTTTCCTGGAGGTTGAGCTTAAATTCATCCCGGGTCGTCAGCACCGATGCAATCTGTCCATTGGGGCGTCCCGGCAGCCAAGTGATCATCAGGCACAGGGGCGCTTGGAGCACATTGGCAATTAATGCTGTTGCTACTGTATTGAGATTTTCAACTCCGGGAGCGGCATGGAGCGCCATCAACCCTTGTTGCACGGTCTGATAAAGTTTTTGCCGCTCATCGGTCACCCGTTGCAACTCATGCTGGTGCACCACCATCCCCAACTGCTGGGACACTGCCTGCACCACATCCCGCTCAGAGGCACTCCATGCTCGTGGTGCTTCATGGCCAACCACCAAAATTCCTTCCAGCGATCGCCCCAAGGCGGTACTACATAACACCAGCGATCGCACGTCTAAATCCTGCAAGCTGGGTCGCCACGGCAAAAACTTGTAGTCATTTTCAATGCTGTCAACACCGATCGCCTGCCGAGATTGCTCCACCATCTGGAAATCCACAAGGGGCAACTCTGCAAACACCGAGGGCAGGGGGCGGCGGTTCTTGGCATGGTGTTGAAAAATAAGGGGATAGGTACCTAGGTCGCGGTCATAGCGCAGCAACCACAGCCGCTCCGCCCGGAGGCGCTGGCAAATCTGCTCCGCCGTGTGGTTCAGGGCATTGAGATAGTCGGTTTCGGTGTAAATCGCCCGCGCCACTTCCGCAAATAGCGCCTGATCCGCCGCCAGACGGCTCACCGCCAGTTCCATCTCCTCCTGGGGCACAGCGTAGGACAGTAACTGGGACGCCCCCTGCACAAACAGCCGCTCCTCCTCTGTCCAAAGCCGTGGTTCGTTACCCTCCACACAAAGAAAGCCCTGCAACTCCGACTGGGCAAAAATGGGGGCCACCATCAGTGCCGCCGCCCCAAACTGCTCCATCACCCGAGGTCCAATATCATTTTTGGTCATAGCCTTGGCATCCACCACCACCACCAACTGCTCCTTGAGCAACAATTGGTATAGTCCTGGCGCATTTTGCACCGTAATGCCCGCCGAATTATCCGCCGCCTTGCGACTGCCAATGCCAGCCTGGCGGTTGACTTCCCGCCGCCAAAAGTACTGGTGCTCCCGCTCGAACCAGTAGATGCTGGTCATAGTCGGCATCACAAAGGCGTGGGTCTTATCGATTACTTCCTGAAGCCGCAGGGTCAGAGTGCCCAGGGAGCGCAGCTTTTGTAATAGTTCCACCAAGGGCTGATCCGGGCGTTTGACCTGCTGCTGTTGCCAGGACTCTTCTTGGTCTGCCAGGGTTACGGCCAGCCCCCCCAGCAGCACCGACAGCCGCGCCTTTTCATCGGAGCGGGGTGAGGGATTCCACAGGTGGGAGCCCAGCAGGAGTACCCCATAGGGTTGATCTTGATGGTGGATAGGGCAGATCAGGGTTCCCTGAATTTCCAGCTTTTGGGCAGCCTTTTGCCATTCACCGGCGCGGCGCTCCTGCCGCAAATCGGCAACGACGGCGGGCACCCGTTGTAACATAACTTGATCCAGGAGGTCTCCGGGCTGCAGGGCAAACCGCTCCTTAAGAAACTTGAGCTCCCCCATAGGGGTCACACCGCCTTTTCCCTGGAGCCGATGGTGGTGGCGCTCATAGAAGGCCAGCCAAATTAGGCGATAGTCAAAGTTTTCCCGCAGGTAGTCAATCACGCCAGTAACAAGGGCATCCACATTGGATTCCTCGCGGAGCTGTTGCATCACCCGCCCCAAGTTTACAAATTGCCGCTCCCACGGATTGCTTCCTGCTTGCCCCATATGTTTTTCTCAGCGAAACGGCGACTGTGCCCGATGCTCCACTCCTACTGATGTGAACATTAAGTCATTTTGGGATGGCTTGGAGTAAATGAAATCCTAGGAGGGTAATCAAACGCGATGTTCGTCCTATTCTAGAATCCATTCCCGTGCCCGATCACCCACTTGAAGGGGAACGTTAATCGCCTTGCCGAGGCGGGGTTTTTGTTTAGTTTGGGTCACAAACTGTAGCACCTGTTCCGATACCCCCCAGTCCCGCAAATAGGTAGTAATCCCATCTAGGTGTTGGCAGAATTCAACCTCAGTCATGGGAAAGGAAACTTGCTCCTGGTAACGCCACATGATCTGCAGCCAGAGTTTCCCCTGGGTGTGTCGCAGTTGAACATCATAGGAGTATCCCCACTTATGGCGAATTAGATCGCGCAGTTCGGTTCCGGTCATGGTGAATCGCTGGACTTGCCCCTATTCTAGGCGATCGCGCGCGAGGCTTTGGCAGGCATGGCGCAAATTGTCCCGATGGGCGACGAGCAGCCCCTCGGCAGCATCCCGATCCATCTGACCCCAGTGCATCAACAGGGCAGTTTTAACCCGCAGGTGGGCAGCTTCGAGCAGGGACTCGGCGCGATCGCAGGATAATTCCGTCAGATCCATGAGAATACGACGGGCCCGATCCCGCAGTTTGGCATTGGTCACCGCCACATCCACCATGCGGTTGCCATAGACCTTGCCCAGTTGCACCATCACGCCGGTGGAAAGGGCATTCAAAACGAGCTTGGTGGCGGTGCCCGCCTTGAGGCGAGTAGAACCGGATAGCAGCTCTGGACCAACCAGGGGACGCAGTTCTAGATCGTAGGTAGTGGGCACCTGCTCCGGCGGTACGCAGGCGAAGAAGATGGTTTGGGCCCCGCGCGATCTGGCCTCCTGGAGCGCCCCATGGACGAAGGGGGTAGTCCCACCTGCGGTGATGCCCAAAACCACATCGCAACTGGTAACTTGGTGCTGAGCAATCAGTTCTGCGCCGAGCTCGGGAGAATCTTCAAGACCTTCAGAACTACGCATTAGGGCGGGCGAACCACCGGCTAGGATCCCTTGTATCAGTTCCGGATCAGTGCAAAAAGTGGGGGGGCATTCGGCGGCATCTAGCACCCCCAATCGCCCGCTGGTGCCAGCCCCGATGTAGAAGAGGCGGCCCC
>JAAUUH010000143.1 GCA_012031145.1 Oscillatoriales cyanobacterium SM2_2_1
GACACAATTATAGTTGTTTTTGAGTACTATTACTCCCCTCGCCCTTTATGGGAGAGGGGCTGGGGGTGAGGGCGAGATTGTCTCAAATAAATCTGAAATAGCTATAACCGGTAATTGCACTGATGATCAGCAACGGCATCACCCTTCCCATCCCCTGCATTTTTTTAGATGCCCCACCCACCCAGGTGAGATAGCCACGGATTCGACAGCTCGGTTATCGATTGAAGTCACGGGTTAGGATTCTTAGCTATGATGCAAAAATAGGAAGTCTCTAAAAGCGGAGGCTATTTTGTACGGAGCCGATCCAAAAGATAAGCACCCAATGAAGGGATTTCCACAAATCTGTTTCATTCAAAACACTGTGTCCAATCCCAATATTCTCATTGGCGATTACACCTACTACGATGATCCAGAAGACTCGGAACATTTCGAGCGAAACGTTTTATACCACTTCCCCTTATTGGCGATCGCCTGATGATTGGCAAGTTTTGCGCCCTAGCACGGGGCGTCACATTCATTATGAATGGGGCAAACCACAAGCTGGATGGGTTTTCGACCTATCCATTCCAGATTTTTGGCAATGGTTGGGAAACCCTAGGACCTTCACCAGATGAGCTACCCCATAGGGGCGATACGGTGATCGGCAATGACGTATGGATTGGCTATGAAGCGGTGGTGATGCCGGGGGTGCGGGTAGGAGACGGAGCGATCATTGCGGCAAAGTCCGTCGTGACCAGAGATGTGCCACCCTACACCATGGTTGGTGGTAACCCAGCGAAGTGTATTCGTCAGCGTTTTGATGATCATGTGATCCAAGCCTTACTTGAAATCGCTTGGTGGAATTGGGATATCGGGAAAATTACGCGAAACCTGCATAAGATTGTCGCGGCAGACCTTGAAGCTTTGATGAACTGTCAGTAACCACCCAGACGAATACCGTCACTTGGAGCAGATTGGTTCATATCCCATGGGGTTGAACGTGACTGAAGAAGCTTCACCAAATCAATCCTAGGGCAGTGGATTTAGTGCTCCTAAGCCACGGAGGACACAACCCGCACGCCCTAATTGACGGCTCCATTTTGAGATTGGAAATCACATCGCTTGAGCGCGCATTGGTTGGTTCTTCCAATCGGGCAATTCATCAAGGTTCAGTAGCACCGAATTGAATAGGGATGGGATCGCTGCCGCTCAAGTGGCGTTAGCCTCCGATTTGGGACATGGTTCGGCTGTAGGTGCTTTGAGTGCCGCGATCGCGCTCTTTGAAATTAATGGGCGTCTTAGCAGTGATTAAATCACGAACAATCTGTTGCAAAGCCGTGGCATCGGTTCCCTGGCGTAGGGCATCACGTAGATTAACCTGTCCCGATTCGTTAAGCAGACAGGGGCGAAGCCAACCATCGGCAGAGAGCCGCAGCCGATTGCAGCGATCGCAAAAACATTCGGACATCTGACTAATAAACCCCACAGTTCCTAGGGCTCCAGGAATTTGAAACACATCGGCGGGCCCATTTCCCAGGCACTGTCCCTCGGATAAGCCAAAGCGATCGCGCAACTTAGTCCGTAAATCGGCCGAGGTGACCCAACCCTCAGACTCAAATCGAGCCGTATTACCAATGGGCATAAACTCAATAAACCGAACATGCCAAGGACGGTTGAGGGTCAGGGCAGCGAGGTCTAAAACTTCGTGCTCGTTGACGTGGGGCATCACGACCACATTGAGTTTGAGGGGGCTAAATCCAACTTCATAGGCAGCCAGAATTCCTTGCCAAACCTGTTGCCAGCGATCGCGCCCGGTAATCTGGGCAAATATTTGGGGATCGAGGGAATCCAAGCTGATATTCAGCCGTCGCAATCCGGCTTGGTAGAGGGGTGTCGCCAGTTCCGACAGAAAATAGCCATTGGTGGTCAAGGAAAGATCACCCACCTTGGGGAGTTGGGCGATCGCCCGGATCAAATCCACAATCCGATGCCGCAAAAGTGGCTCTCCGCCCGTGATCCGGAATTTATTGATGCCTAGGGGTAGAAACACTTCCTGCACTAGGAACAGAAGTTCCCGATCGCTGAGCACCGCCTGGGGTGGCAGGTAGGAGAGGCTGACATCCTCCGGCATACAGTAGCTACAGCGAAAGTTGCAGCGGTCAATCACGCTGATCCGCAAATAGTCAATGGTGTTCATAGTGTCTCTTGGACAGCCCTAGGGCAGGAACGTTCGCCAGTCATGATAACTGACGCAGCGGATGGCACCGGGTAATGTCCCAGTTTTCTTGGGATTGATCTACTAAGCTCTCTAATGACCTTTCTACTAACCTCAGGTCACTGTGATTAAAATCGCTCATCCGACACTAGAACGTATAGCTATATTCGGGCAGTTTCGGACGTCGAAGGAAAAGGGGGTTTGGGGGCTGCGCCTCCAGCCAAGGGTTTCACCCCAGCACCCCGTCCGAACCAAGTTATTTACAGCTATATCATCAATTCAAGCTAGAAGCCTTACAGCAGTGGTGTCGTGCCCGTCAAATTTTACGGGCCAGGGGCTGAAACCCCAACCCTGAAAGCATTTGACAGCGATAGTATGACAGCCACCAGTGACCCTTCAGGCTTGCGCCAAACCAACTCTATCCAATCAATGTCGTCTCAATGTCGCCGACTACAGCCTATCGATTAGCCTGTTCTATTCCCTGTAGATTCCAGCTCAGAGCCAAGAAATGCCAACGGTGCTAATCACTTCTAGGTTTAGACTCTAGTTCCTCTTTATCACTGTTGGGCAACTCTTTTACTGTGGCGGCAAACGGTATTGGGACACGATTTTTTTGGCGAACTCCGGTACTAGGCTATCCACTTTTTGGGGATGGTTCCGCCGCAGATAGAGAAAATTCCTCACAAAATGGGAATCAATCGAAAACCGACCATACTCCAAGCCTTTTGGCCCTACCTTCTGCACCACAAAACCGATTAGCCAGGCCAGCCACATTGGCAAGGTCACCGCCCGATCATAGGCCCCAATTCCCTGCTGCACAGCCGCCCGGCGATCGCCAGCTTCCGATACGGGCTGCACCTGCAACTGATCTTGAACCAATTCCAGCATCTCTCGTCCGGTATCATTGCGCACAACAAGCCACTGCCAGCCAAAGGGAGCCCCCATATACCCCACTACCAGATCCGCCAAACCATTGACATAATCAAAACAACTCATACATGAAGGTGCAAACACCTCCTTTAACTCTTTGGTATTGAGCCCAAAGAAGGGCACCAGTTCCTCCGACCCATCCTCGTGGCGAAAGTGCACCATAAAGTCCTGCATAAATTCATAGTGCACCACCGTTTGGGGAGAGCGGCTCGTTGTCTCCAAAAACTTCTGCAGCCCCGCCCGTGTCACATTGTCCACACATGGCGTTCCCAACACATAGAGCTTTTCCAGCCCCAGCTTGTCCTCTACTGCACGCAGCGCCTGAATCTGGCACCCTACGCCAATGACCAGCAATCGCTTCATCCCCGAAGCCGCTACTTCTTCCAGTACCGATAGGTTCGGTGACAGCGTTGGCTTATTCACCCGTGCGGCTAAGATTTCTTCCCGCGTCCGCGCCAGCACTGGCCGGGGTGCCAAGTGGTCGCTCGGCTGGGACTGCACACAGACTACCCCCTCAACCCAGCCCTGCTCCAGCATCGCGATCGCAATACTGGAAACTATCCCTGTCCATTGGGCTCCTGGGATCGGCTCCCGCTTTTGAGCCGCCACCATTTCCTGGTGCACACCAAAGTACAACTCCCGCTCCTGGGCCAAGTCGCGCGATCGCCCATGCACGGTCGCCTCCATGGACTCAATCTGCTGGGTAATAAACGCGCAGGACTCCTTGACATAGTGGATGTAGTAGGTGTCACACAGTCCGCATTCGCTGCACAATTCCTTCGCCGGACGCCGTTGTCCCGCCCGCAATCCCTTCGCTTTGTGGTGAGCAATCATCAGTTCTTAAAAAAGCTAAAAATAATCATCTAGTGTGGCACATCTCCTCCCGGGGGAAGGTTAAGCTTGCGGCTTTCGCTAAGGTTGAAAGTTGTGGTAGTATAGACTCCTACTTGGGACCGTAACGGTTTCGACGTGTCAGGGTAAGCCTCCCTATGATACAGGTCGAGAGGGAGTTCACTCTCGTAAATCAAAGCTCAAAAAAAGTAAATGCGAACAACATCGTACCCTTCGCTCGTAAAGCAGCTACTGTTGCTGCCTAAGAACCAGTAAATTCGGTTTCGAGGTCTAGTGTCTGACTCCGTTAAGGATTCTAGATAAACCCCCAACGGATGCTATCGAAAATGTCCTCCGATGCTTTTTCGATCTAAGAAACCCATCAGAGCATCCTGTCCCTTGGGATAATAAGGGAATCCCGCTGCGAGGGTTAGAGCGGCTAAACCTGTGAACGATTAGGGCGTTAGAATCTGGTACGGACGGCAGTTCGACTCTGCCCGGTTCCATTGGTCTTCTATTAATAATTTAATTATTATTTAGTTATTAATAGTTCAATTAATGATTAGTGATTAGTTCTTGACGTATTGCATCAGGGCCTGTCATCAATTTAAGCTAGAAGCTCTACGGGGTAAGTGCTACCGTGCCCGTCGAATGTGGCACGGTAGGGACTGAAGGACTCGCCGCGAAGGAATTTAATAGCCATAATTTTGATAGTCATAATAATAGCGGCAGCCCCTAGCACCTTTGAAATAGAGCATGGCAGGGCAATTGTCGATGTCGGGAATTTTTTTAGTGGGATTGCGGTTATTTCCTCGATGGTTGCCCTTCCCAATTCAATGGATAAAGCAAATGACCTTCACTCACGGATGGGTGCTGGGGCAGCGAGTTCTTTTAGTTCCCCTTGGGTCAGTCGCCAGGCGCGATCGCTCACTGAAAGCAGTTCCTCCGGTTCATGGCTGACGACAATTACCGTCCATTGCTTTTTAAGTTGTTTCAGTACCTCCAGGATTTGGCGGCGCATCGACCAGTCGAGTCCAGCGGTGGGTTCATCTAAAAGCAAAAGGCTGGGTTGACGGAGGAGTTGAACGGCAAGGGCCAGTCGGCGCTGCTGTCCGCCACTAAGGAAGTGGGGTGGGGTATCACAGTTGAGATGCCCTAACCCAACGGTGCTGAGAACCGAGGTGATGCGATCGCCCTCTAGGGCCAAGTGACCGAGGCGGAGTTCTTCAAGAATGGTACTGCCACAAAAGTGCCGTTCGGGAAACTGAAAGACCAGGCCGCTGAGTTGTTGCAGGTGATCGGAGGTAAGCTCTTGGGAGAACCAGTGAATGTCGCCGGACTGCCACTGGGTAAAGCCGGCCAGGAGTTCTAGGAGGGTGCTTTTGCCAGAGCCGCTTTGACCAACGATCAAACCCACTTGATTGGTGGCCAGTTCTAGTGTGATATTTTTCAGTATTGGCTGCGGGGTAACGGCAGGATGATAGGTCAGGGATTCAATCCGCAACATGAAGTGCTTATTTTATGACACGGTGGACTCAACAAATGCTCTGGCATGGCGAATGATTGCGCGACGGGAGGCGGAGCATGGCATCGTGATCATAGCAAACCAGCAGACGGCGGGGCGGGGTCAGTTTGGGCGGCCGTGGCAGGCGGCGCCCGGGGGAGTGTACCTGTCGGTAGTCTGGCAGCCTCCCTGTCCGGCGGCACAATCCCCATTACTAACTATTGCAGTGGCATGGGGACTGGCGATCGCCCTTCAGGGGGTGGGGGCGGCGGTGCGGCTAAAGTGGCTTAATGATTTAATTTTGGAGCGGCGTAAGTTGGGGGGGATTCTCACCGAAACACGGATGCTGGGCGATCGCCTGGTCTATGCCGTGGTGGGAGTGGGCATTAATTGGCGAAATCCGGTACCCGTGGGGGCGATCGGCCTTGACGGAGGTCATCACCAAGTGCTGGGGTTGC
>JAAUUH010000144.1 GCA_012031145.1 Oscillatoriales cyanobacterium SM2_2_1
GGCAAACAGAACTAACTTTTTTTGCGCCATTTGTTGGGATATCTAGCGTCTCGGCAAAAAATTTATATCGACGAACGGGAACTGGCCGGGGCAAGCGGGGGGTACGCCTGTTGAAGTTGATCCACCACCGCCCCCTTCCCGATCCGGCACCACCCTTTTGGGTCATGCTCTGCAACTGTTGCGGTGACAGTACTGTGCTCTCCGATATGCTGGAGCAGGCTCCCAGCCTAATGACCCATGGTTACGGGCAAGTTTTGGGACTGCGAGATGTCTATCCCCTGCCCTATTCGAAGCTATCCCAGTTGGAACGCACCCTGCGGACTACTCTGCAGCGTGAGGGAAAGTCCAAAATTCCCATGGCAATCACCTTGGCGGTGTTGGAGTTAGAAGCTTGGTTCATCGCCGAATGGCATCACTTTGCTGTCCTCGACCCTGACCTAACGCCAGAACGAATCCAGGAGGAATTGGGGTTTGACCCCCGCACTGAATCCGTAGAACACCTCTCCCATCCCGCCGATTTTTTGCGCCAAATTTATCGCCTAGTGGGGCTGTCCTACCACAAGCGACGGAACGAAGTTGTGGAACTTACCCGCGCCCTAGACTTTGCCCACCTGTGTGGAACCCAAAGAGAGCGAGTGCCCTACCTGGGGCGGCTGCTAGAGATTTTGGAGGAGTTTTTTAGGAGCGGCTATACAGCCGGGTGAGTTCCCGGAGGCGATCGCCCAATTGGGACGTCAGCACATCAGGATGGGCATAGCGCCATTCCCAGTTCCGTTCGGTAGTGCCTGGGTAGTTCATCCGGGCGCTGTTATTAAGACCCAAGAGATCCTGGAGGGGCAGGATCGCCGTATCAGCCACCGATGCCAGGGCCAGCCGGATCAGGGCCCAATGGATCGGCTCCCCGGCACTGTAGCCCACCACATAGCGGTGGAACAAGTCCCGTTCGTACTGGCGGGTTTGTTGCCACCAGCCTGCCGCCGTATCGTTGTCGTGGGTGCCGGTATAGACTACGGAGTTTTTGGGGTAGTGGTGGGGCAGATGGAAATTATCGGAGCCGCCACCAAAGGCAAACAGCAGCACCCGCATTCCCGGAAAGCCAAAATGATCCCGTAGGGCCTCCATCTCCGGCGTAATCACCCCCAGGTCTTCGGCCAGAATCGGTAGCTCCCCCAGTTCCTGTTGGAGGGTTTCAAACAACTCTTGCCCCGGAGCTTTCTGCCACTCGCCATGCATCGCCGTGGTCTCCCCCGCCGGAATCTGCCAGTAGGCCTCAAAACCACGAAAATGGTCAATCCGAATAATGTCCACGTGGCGGTGTAAGAAGCGAAAGCGGTTGATCCACCAGGCAAATTCCGTACTAGCTAGGTACTCCCAGTTGTAGACCGGGTTCCCCCACAGTTGCCCCGTCTCGCTGAAGTAATCCGGGGGCACACCGGCCATCAGGGCAGCGGCTCCGGTCTCCGGATCGAGGGCAAAGGCTTCTTGCTGGGCCCAAACATCGGCACTGTGGTGGGATACATAAATGGGAATATCGCCAATGATTTTAATTTGTCGCTCGTTGGCATAGGCTTTGAGCGATCGCCACTGCTGGAAAAACAGAAATTGGAGAAACTGCTGAAACTGAATGTCCTGCCCCAAGCGCTCCGTAGCTGCCTCTAGGGCTTCCGGTTCCCGTCGGATTATCGCAGGATCCCATTGCGTCCAGATGAGTTCGGGCTGAGATTGTTGCAAAGCCATAAACAGAGCATAGTCATCTAGCCAGGATGCCTCCGCCGTGCAGAACAGGTGAAAGGCCTCCGTTGGCTGGGTCATAAACCGCTGAAACGCCCGTGACAGTAAATCCATCTTGTAGGGAATCACCCGCGCAAAATCTACCCACGTTGTTGGAAATTCTGGTGGCGACTGCACCTCATCGGCGGTGAGTAACTGCTGATCGACCAATACATCTGGACTGATCAACAATGGATTGCCCGCGATCGCACTAAAACTCATATAGGGGGAGTTGCCGTAGCCCGTCGGGGAAAGGGCAAAACCTGCCACAGGCGCTGTTCTGCCGAAGCCAGAAAGTCCACAAAACGATAGGCCGCGCCGCCAAGGTCACCGATGCCATAGGAACTGGGAAAACAGGTAGGGTGCAGCAAAATGCCGCTCGCACGCGCAAAGGCCATAACCATCCCAAACAAGAACCCGTTCAATGTACCACGGGGGTTTCAATTCCTCAGCCCAACACCCCATCCCAAGTCATCAAAAAACTAAGGCGCTGCGATCGCCCGAAGCCGCTAGGAGCAAAGATTCAGAGGGCTTGAATCCACTCGTAAATGTGATAGCTAGTCCAGATTTGGTTTTGCCAATAGGGATCGGATTCGATCAGGTTGCGGGCGGCGGCTTCATCTGCGGCGATGTAAATGCCAAAGACCTGGGTGAGATCTTGGGTTGGGCCGATGGTGAATACCTGTCCGGCGCGGTGAAGACGCTGGAGATTGTCGAGATGGGCTTGGCGATGGGGAGCCCGCTTCTCAAGCACCTGATCACAGTAGGTGCCCCACATGACGAATTTTTTCATGGTGTGTAGATGTTACTTAACCAATCCGGAACGAAGGGCGCGGACGGCAGCTTGGGTGCGGTCATCGGCGCAGAGTTTATTGAGGATGTTCCGCACATGGGTTTTGACGGTGCCGACAGTGATGTAAAGCCGCTCGGCAATTTCGGCGTTGCTGAAGCCATTGACAATTTCCGAGAGAACTTCGAGTTCCCGCTCGGTAAGGGGGGTGGCTTGGAGGATCTGCTGGTACTCGGGCTCGGAGGCTTCGATTTCAACCCTCGCACTGGGGCGGCGAATTTGGGAAAGGACAACGGAGGCGATCGCCGGATCAATCCAAGCGTTACCTTCGGCAGTCAGCTTCAGGGCTTGAATCAGGTTTTCAGAGGAGATGTCCTTAATGCAGTAGGAATCAGCCCCGGCGGCAAAGGCGGCCAGAACGGAGTCCTGGTTGTCGGTCAGGGTAAGGACTAGAACCTTAATATTAGGGCGATCTTCAGTTTCGGGCGTCAATGCCTTAACTTGCCGAGTAACTTCGATGCCATCAATGTCGGGTAGTCCCAGGTCGATGATGGCGATGTCAGGGTGGGTTTGGGTGATCAGGGCAATACCTTCAGCCCCCGTGGCGGCTTCGCCGAGGAGTTGAATATCGCTGCGTTGCTGCAGGGTTATTTTCATGCCCATGCGGGTGAGGTCATGATCCTCAATGAGGACAACGCGGATGGGTTGGGACATAGCAACACCAAGAGACTGCATTCAGAATTACACAGATGGGGATGTCCTGCAATGGGCGGTTAGGTGGGCGGATCGTGCCAAGAGGTGAGCGGCGATCGCACGGTGATGGATGGGCTTGATTTTGGGGGGGCTAGGAGTCCGGCCCAAGCTCTGAAGAGGCGATCGCCCCAGAGGATTCCCAGCTCCCGGCTTTGGGGTGTGCAGGGGAGGATCTGCCAGCAGTAGCTGCCGGTAATGGCGGCGGCGGTGAGGGTGTCGGGGTAGCGCCACCAAGCAGTGGGGGCATCCAGACCCAGCAGGAAGGGGTACCACAGGGTCAGGGATTCGGGTAAATGGGTTTGGGCGATCGGGGGGCTGACGGATTCATCCAGAAGCTCTTGGAGGATTTGGGCCGCGGCGGGATCAGTGGCGGCGACCAACTCATAAAACCGTTCCAGGGTAAAGCGGCGCTGGCAACAAAGGGCGATCGCCCGGTCAAGGAGGTGGGGTTGGGGGGTAGTGTGATGGTACAGGCACGCCAGCAGACGATCAGCGGGATCGGTGCCGGGGGTGCCCGCAAGCAGGCTGAGGACATGTTCACCGAGGTTAGGGCCAAGGTGCTCGGCCATGCCGACAAGGGCGGATTGGAAACACTGACGCATTAGTCTACCCTTCCGTAGAAAGCGGTGGCGACTCCCGATCGCCAAGCCCAGAGTTGATCGCCATAGGAAAAGTGCCACCATTCGTGGGGGTGCTGCCGAAAACCAGCGGATTCCATCGCCTGACACAGCCATTGACGGCGTTGGTGAAAGGGGCGGGCGTCGGAGGCAAAATAATCGGGAAAGGAGCGATCGCTGAGTTCATCGATGGGAGAACCCATATCTAAGGTGATACCCGATGGATCGTGAAGGGTAAGGTCAACGGCGGCACCCGTGCTGTGGGGCGGTGGCGTGGCGAGATCGGGGCTAGGTGAGGCCCAAAATTGGGACACACGCCATTGGTACTGGCATAACTCCGGGGCAGAGAGGGACGTCAAGCTTTTACCTTCCCATTCAACGAGTGATCGCAGGGCATGGTGCACCATAAATTCCTGTACCTCCAAGGGACGGTAGGCGTCAACGATCAGTAGGGAATAGCCCGTGTGTGCTTGCAACCAAGCTTGGGCTAACCGCAGACGGCTCACCACACCTTGGCGCAACCAAAAGGGATCGCGATCGCCATAGGGAGCACCTAGGGCTTGGTAGGGGTGGGGGGTAATGCGGACCAGATCGTCCGGCAGGGGAACAAGGGGGTCGCCGACATCGGCGATCGCCACTCGGGTATAGGGTCTGGATTCGGGTTTAGACATATCCATTGCGAGGCTAGCGCTATTACTATAGAATGCCCGCACTTGACTCCCCATTGCATGCACTATGACCATCCTAATTGCTGCTCCTAGTATCCCCACGGCCGAATGGACGGGAGCCTGCTTGCACATTAGGGGCCAATCCACCTTGGCGGGGCGGGTTCCCATTAGCGGCGCTAAGAATTCTGCGTTGGCCCTAATGGCGGGGTCATTGCTCTGTAATGATCATTGCCATATTGAGAATGTGCCCGAGTTGTTAGACGTGAAGCGGATGGAACTGCTCCTGGCAGCCTTGGGGGTGTCCATTGAGCGTCAAGGCACGGCTTTGACCTTGGGAACAGCTTCCCTAAAGAGTGATCGCGCCCCCTACGAATTGGTCAATCAGATGCGGGCCAGCTTTTTTGTCATTGGGCCCCTGCTCTCCCGGCTCGGTTCAGCCCAAGTGCCTCTGCCCGGCGGCTGTGCCATTGGAGCACGTCCGGTCGATCTCCATGTGCGCGGCTTACAAGCGATGGGAGCAGACGTGCAGATCGATCATGGCATTGTCCAAGCACGGTGTCGGCAACAGGATGGACGGCTTCTAGGATCCCGCATCTATTTGGATTATCCCAGCGTGGGGGCCACAGAAACCTTAATGATGGCCGCCACCTTGGCCCGGGGGGAAACCATCATTGAAAATGCCGCCCAGGAGCCAGAGGTATCGGATTTAGCCGACTTTTGCACTCACATGGGGGCGCACATTCAAGGGGCCGGCACCAAAACCATCACCATCCAAGGGGTGGAGCGCCTGCATGCCACCACCTACACAGTGATTCCCGATCGCATTGAAACGGGCACCTTCATGGTGGCAGCAGCCATCACCCGCTCCACCCTGATCCTTTCCCCAGTGCGTCCCGACCACATTCGGGCAGTGATTGCCAAGCTAGAAGACATTGGCGTAGCGGTGAACCTCCTTGATGGACAAACTTTAGAAGTGCGGGGGGGCGATCGGCACTGGGGCACAGACATCGAAACCCTGCCCTTTCCTGGCTTCCCCACGGATATGCAAGCGCAACTGATGGCGTTGCTAACATTGAGCGAGGGCAACAGCGTCATTACGGAAACCGTATTTGAAAATCGCCTCCAGCATGTGGCGGAGCTGTGCCGTATGGGGGCTAACATTCGGCTCAAGGGCAACGTGGCCGTGGTCACCGGGGTGCCCAGCCTGTCGGGAGCCCCGTGATGGCTACGGATCTGCGGGCCTCGGCGGC
>JAAUUH010000034.1 GCA_012031145.1 Oscillatoriales cyanobacterium SM2_2_1
GCCCCAATTGCCACAGCCCCAACCCGCTAACCCAGTCCAAAAATGCCGATGATGCCGTAGACCACACCGACCCAGCCCAGTTCACTCAAGGTCACAATGATCCAAGCCACCAATCCTGTAATAGCTCGGATGATCCCTTGGGCGATCGCCCCAAACATTGGCCACTGGCTCCGGTAACAGGCTGCGCACCCATTGCCAAAAAGCCTCTAGGGCACTAAACGTACGGTTTTGCTCAATCGAGGGAGGCGTCACCGGCCGACCGGGCACTGGATCGAAGGCTAGCCACCCCCGCCTAGGGAAGAACACCTCCACCAGCGAAATCGTGTCGTAATTGTAGACCTCATATAGACCAGTAAAGGGATTGAAGTTACCCGGGGCAAAGCCCGTGGCAAACCGTGTTGGCACCCCTACGCTGCGGAGCATAAGCGCCAAGGTGGTGACGAAGTTGGATTCCCGTCCGCCACCATTGGTCAGAAACTGACCGACCAAATCACTTCCATCGGACTCTTGGTCGTTGAGCTTAAAGCTTTGTTTGATTACAGAAGTCAGATAGTTGGCCTTGAGGTAGGGCGAAGACAGATCAATGGGGCGGCCGTCGGCATCCTTAGCCTCAGCAAAAAATTGCTCCGCCCGCTGCTTTAACATCGGGGCGATCGCCTCTGGCACCGCTAAGTAATGATCCCGAATAAACCGAGGGTACCGGGCCGGTGCCTTGCGCAGCACCGCCTCATCCCGAATTGGCACCGCTGAAACCACCGTGTAGGTCAAACTTTCGGGTAGGGGGCCCGGTGAACGGATACCCCCTTCTAAATCAACATCAATTTCTTCACTAGGGAAAAACAGACGAAAGGGAATGCTGGCCGCGGGGATTAGGTTAGGGAAATCCCGGCTGGTAATCGTGTAGGTTTGGATCACTTGACGGAGCGCCGAGGAATCCACCTGGAACCGCCCATCAGCGAGCAAAAATTCATAGTTCCACGGAGCCCGGCGAAAGGTGCGGATCTGCCCCTTATCCTTATCATTGCGGGAAATCCGCCAGCCCTTGCCCGTGTATTCGTCATAGGCTAAAACCCGCCAGAATAGGGCCGCCTGCGATCGCACCCGCATGACTAGCTGGGGATCGGGGGACTGGGAAGCGTTGCCTGTGGTATCGATTTCCTCGCCAAAAAGCGGTGGCAAAGAGCTGGCATCCCCCTCGGCCCCCGGCGTCACCGTACCGCCGGTACCAGAGGGGTCTACCCCCGTCGGCGTATTCGGGGTGTTGGGACGGGAAATAATCCCCCCCGCAGGCACCTGACGCTGCACTGAAATATTGACACTTACGGGAAAGTCTTGCAGTTGGAGTCCCGGAAGTCGGGGCAAAAACAGGAAAATTCCCAAACCCAGCACCAGCACCACCGCCAGTAGCCCTAGCATCGGAGCCGGAGACAGTCCTAGCTTCTGGGGCTGAAACTGGCGCGTGAGAATCCCCAAGCGCGATCGCTGATCCAAAATCAATACTGGCAGCGCCACCACCAGAAAAATCACCAACCACACCGCAAACCCCATGGTTTGACTTTGGGTCGCCGCTAGGGCCAGCAGAATCATACCAATGGTCACGGAGTACCCCAAATCCTTCCGCCGGGGCAAGTCAAAGCTGTGTAACACCTGCAACTGAATTAGGAGTCGTGCCAACAGGGTGCGGGTTTCGTCTTGGAGGGTAAGTAAATCCCGTAAAAACAAAACCAGCATCACGATCATGGTGACTGCGATCAGGAATTTAACGACCAAATTTCGCTGATGGCGGGCATACCAGCCCCAGCCTGCCCCGATCGCACTGAGGGGAATTGCCCAAAAACTATTGGTCGATCCCGTGGCAACATCCGCTGCCCCAATGCCAATAAATACTAGTAACTGCACCATCACCCGCAGAGGAATAGACTCCTCTACCTCCAGCCGAGATTCCTGAACTGCTGCGCTAGCCATAGGGGTGTCAAAAAATAGGGGTTTGGAGGAGCGGGTAAAATGCGTTCCATTGCTTTTCTATTAGTTTAGTCTAGTCCGTCCCTAGGGAACAAAGGGCACGAATCGCCGCAAAAACTGCCGCAGCCGCAGTAGTCCCACTAGTTCACGTATTTCATCGGAGACAAAGCCCTCCGGAGGCAGGTTTTCTAGGGAGGTCAGGGTCTCTTGCAACTCTGCGTATGCCGAGGCACTCAGCAGCCGTCCATCTACGGGCGATCGCGCCTCTGTGTAAATTTCTGACCGCAGCACTTCCTCAGGGATGTCGGCTGCCACAGGGGAGGAGTTTTGAGCGGCAACAGGCAACGCCATCGACAACACTGCGGCCGTTATCCAGGCCCCGCCCATGGGCAGGGTTACTAATCTCCTAATGCACGGCATGACTTGCCCGCTTATAGGCTTCATCTAGGACTTCACTCAGGGTAGGATGGGCATGAACCTGACGAGCCAGTTGGTAAACACTAGCCCGCTGGGCGATCGCCCCCGACGCCTCGTGGATTAAGTCCGCCGCATGGAGTCCAATAATGTGCACCCCCAGCAGTTCCCCCGTATCTTGCCGATAAACAATCTTGGCTAGTCCATCGGTTTCCCCCTCGGCTAGGGCCTTGGAGTTGCCCTTGAAGTAGGTACGCGCCGTACCCACCTTAAAACCATGCTCGGTTGCCTCTTCCTGCGCTTGGGGTTCGGTCAGCCCCACAAAACTGATTTCAGGATGGGTAAAGGCGGCAGCGGGAATGCTACGGTAGTCCATCGTAGCGGGGCGATCACACATGTTTTCAATTGCCACCACGCCCTGGGCCGAGGCCGCATGGGCCAGCATCATCTTACCCGTGGCATCGCCAATGGCCCACAAGTGGGGGACGGCTGCACCACCCTTTAGGACGGCCATGTGGTCATCCACCTCAATAAAACCCCGGTGATCGGGCGCGACACCAACGGTATCCAGCCCCAAATCCTGGGTAGCAGGCACTCGTCCCGTAGCCACCAAACAGGCATCTACTTCCAAAAGGTCGGCGACCTCCTTAGTTTTTGCATTTACCAACTCAATGCGTACAGGTGAACCGGGCGTAACCTTGGCGGCGAACACCCCCGTATGGGTTTCAATGTCGCGGGGCTTGATCAGGATCCGCTCCGCCTGTTTGGCAATGTCTGGATCAAAACCGGGCATCAGTTGATCCAGGGCCTCAATCATGGTCACTTCGCTGCCAAGGGCTGTATAAACGTCGGAAAATTCCAGCCCAATGTACCCGCTGCCAACAATGGCAATCCATTCTGGCAACCAGTCAAGACGCACGGCCTGATCGCTGGTAAAGACCGTTTTGCCATCGAGGGTAATCCCCTTGGGCACAAAGGGCACCGAGCCAGGAGCCAAGAGGATCTCGCGGGCGGTGAGAATTCGGCCATCCACGGTCACGGCCTGCGTTCCCGCCACTTTCCCCCGCCCTGCCAACACCGCTACACCCAATTTTTTTAGACTGTTGGTCAGGTCACCGCGCAACTTTTTCACCATAGTGTCAGCATGTCCGGCGATCGCCCCCCGATCAAAACCCACCCCCTGCACCGAGATTCCTAGGGCATGGAGGTGATGTTGATTGCGTAGTTCCCGCACCCGGCCAGAGGCTGCCAACAGGGCCTTGGAGGGAATACAACCACGATTGACACAGGTGCCGCCCATATCTGCCGCCTCGATAATGGCAACTTTGAGTCCACAGGACACCCCATGGAGAGCAGCGCCATGCCCACCTACCCCGGCACCGATAATAATCACATCGTAGTCAAAAGTCACAGGTCTCTCCGTTGGCAAAAAGCGTCTCGCTATTGTAGCTGAAACCTATCCCCAGACAGTGCGGGATTGCAGCCAGTCGCGATAGATTAAAAAAGAATAAAAGTTAAGTGGCATGGACATCAAAGCAACGGAACCGAAGCGCCAGTGGGGCAAATGGGCCCTCGTCACCGCCCTTATTGTGGCATCAGGGGGTTGGGTGGCCATGCAGTTTCGAGGGGAGCCTCGCGCTGTTGGTCTGGCGGATACCACGATCGCCGTAACCCAAGAACCCCTAGCCCTGCGGATTCGGGCCAGTGGTTCCATCACACCAATTCAAACAGTAAACCTTAGCCCCAAACAGTCGGGTATTTTAGCGGAGTTGCTGGTGGAGCAGGGCGATCGGGTTCGTCGTGGACAGGTCATTGCCCGCATGGATGCCAGCAACATTGAGCCCCAGGTAAACCAAGCCCAAGCCACTCTGCTGTCCGCCGAAGCCAACCTAGCCCGACTCCGCAACGGCCCACGCTTAGAGAGCATCGCCGCCCTCGAAGCCCGAGTGATCGCCGCCCAGTCCCGCATTGATACGGCCCTGTCCCGTTTAAACTTAGCTACCATTCGTGCCGCCCGCTTCAGCAGTTTGCAACGGGAGGGTGCGATCAATCGCGATCGCCTCGATGAAGTCCTGACCGAGGAGCGTAATGCCCGCGCCGATCTCAACAATGCCCAGGCCAGCCTTCTGGAACAA
The DNA here is from genome assembly GCA_012031145.1 of Oscillatoriales cyanobacterium SM2_2_1. Classification (GTDB taxonomy): domain Bacteria; phylum Cyanobacteriota; class Cyanobacteriia; order Pseudanabaenales; family Pseudanabaenaceae; genus UBA999. The sequence goes on from JAAUUH010000034.1 coordinate 4,512, forward strand.
CAGCGCATCTTAGAAGAGTCCCGTAACGGTAGCCGTTTTGAGGACATTGCCCAGGCCGAGGCCCAGCGAGCCCAAGCCGAAGCCAGCCTCCAAGCCGCCCAAGTGCAACTAGAAGACACGACGATCCGAGCACCCTTTGACGGCATCATCACCCAAAAGTATGCCAACAGCGGCGCTTTTGTGACGCCTACCACCAGCGCCTCTGCCACTAATTCCGCCACGTCCTCCTCCATTGTGGCCATCGCCCAGGGGTTGGAAATCCTGGCTCGGGTGCCGGAGGTAGACGTGCGCGCCATTCGAGTAGGGCAGTCCGTAGAAATTACCGCCGATGCCTTTCCCGATCAGACTTTTCGTGGGCGGGTGCGCCTCATTGCCCCGGAAGCTGTTTTAGAACAGAATGTAACTTCATTTCAGGTACGGGTCAGCTTGGATACGGGGCGGGAGCAGTTGCGCTCAGGGATGAATACGGATTTGCGCTTTGTGGGGCAAACCATTCCCGATGCTCTGACCGTTCCCACCGTGGCGATCGTCACCGAAAACAGCAAAAACGGAGTCTTGGTGCCCGACGAGTCTGGCAAGCCCACATTCCGCGAGGTCACCCTTGGCACTTCGGTGGATAACCGCACCCAAATTTTATCGGGATTGCAGGCGGGTGATCGCGTGTTCGTGCGGCTACCGGAAGCGCGTCCACGATAGAGGTTCTTCTATGGGCTGCGGCTTCTCCCCCCAAAAGAACCCTAGAAAATGTCCAGGCCTTGCCGTTCTTGTTAGACTTGTGGGCGATTGGTGCCATTTGTTAATGACAAACTATCGTTAACTACATATAGCCCTATCTTTCTGGTGTGTAGTTTACTTAGTGATTGTTTTATAAAGGATTATTTTGCCTTTACCTGTTTTTTCTTGGCATGATGGGTGTCTCTAGCAGTTTCTTAGCAGTTGTTAAGTGCCATGGTCGATACTTTTAAGCCCTACAGCCCCCAGCAATTTCAGGTATGGCTGCGTGCTCTCAAAACCATTGCCCTTGCCGATGGTGACTACAGCGAGCACGAACGAGAACTTTTTCATGAGCTTTTTGAAGAACTGAGCCGCAACCCCGAATTCCCGGTGGAGCAGGACTTGGAAGCGCCGATTACGGCAGAGGAAGTTGCAACCGCCTTCGGTGGTGACCTGCCCCTAATTCAAAACTTTTTACGCACCGCTGTCATGATGGCGATGGCCGATGGGCATTACTCCCAGAGTGAGGATGGGGTGATTCAATCGTTCTGTCGCGCTCTTGGTCAAGATATCCATCCCCTTGCGGAGCTTCGCATGAAAGTACAAGCGTCGGCCTACGACGAGCAGCACCCCAGCCTTCTATCACCAGTGAAGGATTGGCTAGATCATCTGGATATCCACGATGACCGCATGGCGCGGTTCATTTGCCGCCTGATTCCCTCCCAGTGCCCCTTTGAGCGGGATGTGATGTTGTTTGGGCGAAAAGTAGCCCATATTCCAGCAATGTGCAAAATTAATCCGTTTTACGATCAGTTGGTCGGGTTACGGTTCCGCTCCCTCAGCTTTTTGGCTGATCACGGTGAAGATATTTCGTCCTATTGCTAGCTGCTAGGGATGTCCATGGCTGCAGAATCAATGGAGGTGCTGACTGTAACGTCCTATCCGCAGGTGAGTGCGGTGGGGCTGCCCTATCGACTCCAAGGAATCTTAGATCCCCAAAAGATTCAAGCGGTGCGGGCGGCGGTGGAGGGGGCGACGGTGTCTCTGAAAGTAACAATCCAGGGGCGTTCCTGGCAGGCCACATTGGCAGAGGGCTTTGCCACGGTGGGGACAGTGGTGATTCGGCTGGAGGCCTTTGGTGCCTCCCAAGAACGAATCATCCTTCAGTTGCTGCCAGTTTCTGTGCGATCGCCCGCCGTGACCTTAACAGTGAAGCAGTCAACAATTTTCAAGGCTGCCCCCGATGATGCAGCGACGTTGCCCAGCGATCGCCAGGTGTTCGTTCCGGCAGGAACAGTCCTGATCCTAGAGCGCTATGGGGTAGTGGATGGGCATTTGAAGGTGGTTTTAGCGGAGGCGATCGCCCCAGTCGGCACCTTTGGTTATTTCTTTTTGCCCCACGTGAGTGTCAGCGCGCCCATGACCCTGAGGGTACTGCAGAGAACGATTTTCAAATCTTCAACTGCTCCATCCAACCTGCTAGCCGATCATCAAAAAGCCGTGGTTCCTGCCGATACGGAGTTGGTGTTGGCCCTTGAACAAACCCTAACGGTTGAGAACAACCATGTCCAAGTGCGGTTGGGTTCTGGGCGATCGCCCGTCGGCACCGACGGCTGGTTCTTTTTACCCCACGTGCAGCTTTGGCAACTCGGCGCTCCCCTCGCCCCCCAATTACTGAGTGGGCGCTCTCCCTCCCTAAATGAAATTTTGGTGGAGGGACTAACCCTCACCGCGACCCGCAATACCTTAATCAAGGCGGCTCCGGTAGAATCCCAAGAACTCGATGCCGATCAAAAAATTGCCCTGACCGCCGGGGACTCCTATGCCGTGACCGGATATGCCGCTACTGCAGGACACTTCCTCGTCCGTTTTGTGGAGCCCCTATCTCCCATTGGCTCGGTGGGGTATGTTTTTTGGCAGCACGTACAGTTATCCCGGCGGGGGCGGGTGATTGCCTACGATCCAGAAATGCGGACAGTTTTAGTAAAACAAAACACACTTTGGAAAACCCGCCCCATGGATTCGCGGCAGCTTGCGGCTCAAGAAATGGGGCACCTCTCCGCCGGGCGTGTTGTTGGTGTCGATGCCTACAACCTTGAGGGCACCCATCTGCGCCTCGTGCTCACCGAAGCAGTGGCTCCCGTGGGAACAACGGGCTATTTGTTTTCACCCCATGTGACCCTCCGGCAGGGCGATCGCCCAATCGAGTTTCGCCCCCAGCGACGGACGTTGGGCGTGCCCTATTTCTCCCAGAGGGACAATCCCCGGGATCCCTTTTCCACCTGTAATGTCACTGCCATTGCTATGGTGCTCTGGTACTACGGTGTGCGATCACGCCGCGGGGGGCAGCTAGAAGACGAGCTCTACCAGTGGATTATTGATCGCTATGGGGCCCAGGCGCGCACAGACAATGCGGTGTTAGAGCAGTTATATCGTGCCTATGGGTTTAGCGGCGAGTTTAGCACCCGCCGCACTTGGGGAGCAATTCGGCATGAGATCCATGACGGTCGCCCCGTGGTGTTGGGGGGCTACTTTACCCACGGCGGCCACATTATTTGTGCCATTGGTTTTGATGAGCAGGGATTAGTGGTGCACGATCCCTACGGCGATGCCCTCACTGGCTATGCTCAAACCGAGGGGCGCTCCCTGCGCTACCCCAATGACTATTTGCGGCGGGTGTGTGGTGTCGATGGCGATGTGTGGGCCCATTTTATTCGTCCCCGCCGCGCCTAGGGAAATCCATGGGTTCACCATCTCTGCATAGCCTGCAAGTTGGACTTCCACGCACCCTAGGTGATCCCCACAACCCTAGGGAACGTCCGTGGACTACCGGATTTTATAAAGAAGCGATTACTGGCCCCGTTGCCCTCAGTCGCCTCAACCTAGCGGGGGATGGGCAGGCCGACCTCACCAAACACGGTGGTGTCGACAAGGCGGTTTTGGCCTACAGTCGAGACCATTACCCCTACTGGCAAGAGCAAATCGGCAGAGTTCTGCCCTATGGTGCCTTTGGCGAAAACCTGACCATTACAAACCAGACCGAGGAAACCGTTTGTGTGGGGGACAGCTATCGCCTCGGCACCGCCATAATTCAGGTATCCCAACCGCGCCAACCCTGCTGGAAGCTCTCGCGTCGCTGGCGTAGGGATAGCCTCGCGCAGGAGGTGATTGCCAATGGCAAAACAGGGTGGTATTGCCGGGTGCTTGAGGAAGGCATGATGGAGACAGGACAGGAACTGATCTTACTAGAGCGCCCGCTGCCGGAATGGGCGATCGCCCGGGTCAACTATTTAATGCACCGCGATCGCCAGAACCTAGCCGATACATGGAAATTGGTTCAGTGTCCGCTGCTTTCACAAAGCTGGCGACAGCAACTTCAGAAGCGCTTCCCCCCGGACAAGACGCCCCCCTAGGTCAACGTTCTTCCATTTCCTTCCATTCAACTACAGTGGGCAAGCTCCTTAGGTGCCCTTCAAGCCGTCCACCAGAATCTAGTTTTGGGGCGGATTGTCAAAGGTGCCACGACGCTGCATCCGTTGGGCCCGCATCTGATCCATAAGGGCCCGTTGCTCGGCGGTCAACACACTTTGGATTTGCTGACGACTGTTTTCTCGAATTGTCCGCACCTGCTGCTTTTGGGCATCAGTGAGGTTAAGGCGCTGCCAAATCCCCCGACGGGCTTGGCGATCGCCCGAAGACATAGCTGTTTGCAGTTGGGAGCGCTGCTCGGGGGACAAAATAGCCTGGATCTGTTGCCTGGTGTTCTCGCGAATCGACCGCATTTGCTGCTTTTGCGCGTCGGTGAGGTTAAGTTTTTGCCCGAGGCCCTCTCCCCGACGGTTCATCGGGCGTTGCTCCATGGTCGCTTGGGACAGGAGATCATAGTTTGCAGGTTCTGCCAAACCTAGGGCAGGGGCAGCCGCGATCGCCAAAAAAGTAGACACAGAGCCGAGTAAAAGCTTTAGGGACATAGAAATCTTCCACGGGTAACAACGTATTTTTAGACCCCAACGCCGAGGAACAGGGTTCACCCGGATGCCAGAACCAAACCAAACTCTCGCAAGGCTGCGGGCAAATTGCGATGCTCATGCTCGTGGTGAGAGCGACAAAGTTTATAGAGGGCGTAGCGTTGCAAAAGCGCTAAGGATTGCCAGCACTCTGGGGCCATGGAATATCCAAACCGCTCACAGCGCGATCGCACCACCTCCGGAGGCTCAGGCGCTTCCCACAGGGGTACCTCGGTAATGGATGCCAAGGGTTCCGGCACCAAGGACAGCAGCTTTCGAGCAAACATCTCCACCGCCACTGTCGTATCGCCCGGCAACGCACACAGGCACTGGCGGTCTTCGGCGCTGAGGCGCTGCCAATCGAGGAGTTTTAGCTTTAACCCCGCCCGATCCAGCTTATAGCGCACTGCCATGGGAATACAGCGCAAATCTGTAACGAAGTCCTGTTCAAAGGCGAAAAAGTAACTGCCCATGCCCCTACTCCCTCCTAGGAGGCCGCAGCATCCCAGAGCTTAGCGATATTTTTCTCCAACCGAGCTTCGGCTTCGGCAAAAATCTGGGCCCGGTTGTCTAGCATTTCTCCATCGTGCAGCTCTAGGATTTTGGTGGATAGGGAAACCCGCTGACGGGACTCGTCAACATCGATCGCCACCACCCGCACTGGCTCGCCAATCTGAAAAAACGCGGCTACATCCCCAATGGGTTTGGCGCTAATCTCCTTAACATGGAGCAATCCCGTGAGCCCCGGTAACTGCACAAAAGCGCCGTAGGCCCGCAGGCTGGCAATTTCACCATCGAGAATTTGCCCCTTACTGATCTGCCCAAAAGCTGACACCCTACTGGCTTGACGGTTGGAGCAAATAATCCGCTCCCGCTCTTCGTCCAGCTCCAGAATCACCACACTTAGCATCTTGTCTACCAAGGTCGCTAAATCCCCCCGATCCACCAAATGCGACCGGGGCACAAACCCTCTTAACCCGGCCACACTAACGACCACGCCACCGCTGTTGTGATCTAAAACCCGACTATCGAAAATTTTTTGCTCAGCCAAGTATTCTCGAGCCTTTTCCCAAGCTTGCCGGATCAAAAGTTGCCGCAAGGATACCTTGATTTCGCCGTCTTCATTTTGCCCGCTAGTGACCACAAACCGATGCTCACTGCCGATGGGAAGTCGCCCCGCAAGGTCTTTGGCATAGCGCGGCGTGATTTCATCCGTTGGCAGGAATGCCAGTGACTTAGCCCCAACATCTAGAAACACTCCTGTTGTATCGTGGGACACCACTTTGCCCGTGATCACCTGACCAACATTAAACTCGTAGTCATGCTGAGCAAGGGCATTGGCAAAATCGGCGGCAGAGAAGGAAGAGACATTTTTGCGGTCAGTCATGGCGGATACAATCGAACTGAAGATAAGCCAAAAGGGTGGATCTATTCTACCGAGTAGAATTCCTGGGTTGATTGCAAAATCCTTAAGTTCTCCGGCGTCACCATCAACACCAGCCGGGTGGACTAAACTAGGCTAAGCAATACTCACTTTTCAAAACTCCCCACGGGCAACGCATGAGTAGGATTAAACGGATCGGTAATGGATGGGTGCGGCTTCAATCTACCTTCTTGGCAGTAGCACTGTCAGCACAAGTGGTGGCGATTGCTCCTTCCCGACTCTCAGCCCGCGAGGAATCTGACACCATTAACTACTCGGTTCTCATTGAACAGATCAAAAGCAATCGGGTGCAGCAGGTAGACTTTGAACACAATGGTTTGGCTGCTGAGGTCGTCCTCCAAGCTGAATCGGGCGGTGAACCCCGTAAGGTGCGGATCAATCTACCTGCTCGTGATGGCAATTCTGAACTGGTCAAGATTCTGCGGGAAAATAACATCGACTTTGCCGTTAAGGCCGCTCCCCAGTCCAATGCCCTCCTGCAATTGGCCAGCACCCTGCTAATTCCGACGCTGTTGGTAATTCTGCTGATCGTGGTGTTGCGCCGACTCAGCAATGCCCCTGGCGGGCCCGGCCAGACCCTTAGCTTTGGCAAGTCCCGGGCACGGTTTGCCCCCGATGCCAAAACTGGCGTGGTGTTTGAAGATGTCGCAGGCATTGAAACAGCGAAGGAAGAACTGCAGGAAGTGGTGTCATTTCTGAAGCAGCCAGAGCGATTTACGGTGGTGGGGGCTAAGATCCCCCGAGGGGTGCTACTGGTGGGGCCGCCAGGCACTGGGAAGACACTCCTTGCTAAGGCGATCGCCGGGGAAGCTGGTGTGCCGTTTTTTTCCTTGTCTGGTTCAGAGTTTGTAGAAATGTTTGTGGGCGTCGGGGCTTCACGGGTGCGGGATCTGTTCCAGCGAGCCAAGGAAAATGCCCCCTGTATCGTGTTCATTGATGAAATTGATGCCGTGGGTCGGCAGCGGGGCACGGGCATCGGCGGCGGCAACGACGAGCGGGAGCAAACCCTGAATCAGTTGCTGACGGAGATGGATGGCTTTCAGGGGAACTCAGGGGTAATTGTAATTGCGGCCACTAATCGACCTGATGTCTTGGATGCCGCATTACTGCGACCGGGGCGGTTTGATCGTCAAATCGTGGTGGATTATCCCGACTATCAGGGGCGGCTGGCGATTTTGAAGGTTCATGCCCGCAACAAGAAGCTGGATGAGGCTGTGTCTTTAGAGGCGATCGCCCGCCGAACACCGGGATTTGCCGGTGCCGACTTGGCCAACCTGTTAAATGAAGCCGCCATCCTTACTGCTCGCCGGCACAAGGAAGCCATGTCCGAGTTGGAACTGGCCGATGCCATTGACCGGGTTACCATCGGGTTGAGTATGAAGCCAATGCTGGATGGGGCAAAGAAGCGCTTGATCGCCTACCACGAGGTGGGTCATGCCCTGCTACAAACACTCTTGGAGCACGCCGATCCCCTAGATAAGGTAACGATCATTCCTCGCTCGGGGGGAGTCGGTGGTTTTTCTAAGCCCCTTCCTTCTGAAGAAATGGGTTTGCAAACGCGAGCCTATCTGCTGGATTTAATCACCATGACCCTTGGGGGACGGGCCGCGGAGGAATTGATTTTTGGCCGGAATGAGACGACCACGGGGGCAGCGGGCGATTTTGAGCAGATTTCCCGATGGGCACGGCTCATGGTGACCCAACTGGGGATGTCTGAACTGGGGCTGGTGGCCCTAGAGGGACGCAACGGCAACGAGGTGTTTCTCGGTGGGGACTGGGTGCAACGGGCGGAATATTCCCGGGAGATGGCTTACAAAATCGATCAGGCAGTTCAAGAGATTATCCAACAGTGCTATGGAAAGGCCCGACAGATTTTGGCAGAGCATCGCGGTTTGTGTGACCGCCTAGTGGATTTGCTCCTCGAAGCAGAAACCGTCGATGGGGATACATTCCGCAAGGTGGTTGCCGAGTTTACAACCCTGCCTGCCAAGCAGTTGGAGCCGATCAAGTTTTAGCGTGGAAGTCCTATGCGTCAGTAATGGCCATGGAGAGGATCAGGTGGCCGCCCGCATCTGTGTTGCCCTTGAATCCCATGGAGTATCGGCCATGGCCCTGCCCTTGGTTGGAGTGGGACATGCCTATCGCAAGCCCCAAATCCCGATGATTGAGGAGGCCATCCAAGCCCTGCCCTCCGGTGGCTTTGTGCGGATGGATGGGCGCAACCTATGGCGCGATCTTCAGGAGGGATTAGTTCGTCTAACGTGGAAACAGATCCAAGTGATCTGGCGCTGGTCACGCATGGCAAGAACAGAGCAACGCCTAGTACTGGCGGTGGGGGATGTGGTGCCCTTGCTGTTTGCCTGGCTGCCAACCTTAGCGGGGGGATGTGATTTTGCTTTTATGGCAACGGCGAAATCGGAATACTACTGGCGCGATCGCAGGGCCCCCTACCCAAGCACCGCCCACCATGGGGGGGGTCTTTTTTCCACCCTCTGGAATTATTATTGTTGCGCAGTCCCCATTGCCGTGCTTTTTTGGTGCGCGATCGCCTCACGGCTGAGCACCTTCAGAATGGGCATCTGCCAGCACTTTATCTGGGCAATCCGATGATGGATGGACTGGAGCCAAAGGGGTTGAACTTTGATATCCAAGATTATGAATGGGCGATCGCCCTATTACCCGGTTCCCGCCCCCCTGAGGCCTACGACAACTGGGTAACACTATTAACCTGCGCCGAAATTGCCCTCCGCCATTTGCCCTGTACGGTACATTTTTTGGCCGCAATTGCCCCAACCCTTGACCCAAAGATTTTGACCCAGATTTTGCAGCATCGGGGCTGGACAGTGCAGCGTGCTGGGGAGCCAACGCTGTTTCAGCATCAAAATGGGCGGCTGCATCTGGTCACCCAGGGATTTAGTGACTGTTTGCACCAGTGCCACCTAGGCATTGCCACGGCGGGCACGGCCACCGAACAACTGGTGGGGCTAGGCAAACCCGTGATTGCGATCGCTGGGAATGGGCCCCAATTTACACCACAGTTTGCCCAGGATCAGTGTCGTCTGTTGGGATGCTCCCTCAACCTGATTCAAAAACCTGCCGAGATTACCCGGGTGCTCAAACGCATCCAGGAAGACCCCGACTATGTGCAGTTGGCGATGCATAATGGACGGGAGCGCATGGGGGAAGCGGGAGCGGCCGAGCGCATTGCTGCCCACCTTGCCCAGTTGCATGTCAGTGATAGCTGTCAGCAACTTGGTTAACAGGGTGCAGGGGTGAAACCCCTGGCTGGTGGCGCGGCCCCCAAACCCCCTTTTCCTTCGATGTCTAAACCTACCCGAATGTAGCTATACATGTCAGTTAAAATCCTGTTTTTCAATTCGGCTCGAACCCAGCAGCACATTTGCTCGTCCAGCATTCATCTAAAATTGCGTCCGTTGGCATTTATTGGCGGCGAGCTGAGATAACCCAACGACACCATTACCTCAAGTCAGAGCTTTGCCGCAGTTCTAGGGCTTTGCTGCCTTGGGAAAGCATGAAGCACAATCCGCCATAGACCAACGCCAGAAAGCTGTATAGTTCCGGGGCACGGTTAAAAAATTCCGGTTGGGATAGGACACTCCGGGATGCTCCCATGAGGTCAATCAAACCGGCGATCGCCACTAGGGAAGTATCCTTAAATAGGGCAATGAACTGGGTCACCATGGCAGGAACAGCGATACGCAGGGCTTGGGGGAGAATGATCAATCCCCAAATCAGGGGTGGAGCTAGCCCGAGGGACTGGGCTGCCTCCCATTGCCCCCGAGGGACGGCTTGGATGCCACTGCGGACATTTTCAGCTAGATAGGCAGCGCTAAAGATAATGAAAGCGGCGATCGCCCGAGTCACCCGATCCACGGTCCAACCCGTCGGCAGAATTAGGGGCACCATCACTTGGGCTACGAATAAGACCCCCACAAGCGGCACCCCCCGCACCAGTTCGATGTAAAGCACCGCCGCCCCTCGAAACACGGGGAGGGGGCTCTGCCGACCCAAGGCCAATAAAATTCCAAGGGGTAGGGTGCCGCCAATGCTCAAAACCGCCAGCATCAGGGTCAGTAGCAGTCCATTCCACTGCTCACGGGGTACCAGTGCCAGCCCCCACCCACCACCAATCAACCAAAGACTCAGGGGCACCAGTGCCAGCCACAGAGCGGCGAGGAGCCGTGACACCCCCCGACAAACTAGGGGCGATCGCCGCAGCCATAGCCCCGCAATCACTCCCCCAGAGAGCAACAGCCCACACCACCCCCAAGAACTGCTTACCTGAGCTGCCAGGAGAACCATGATCGGCACCAGAATTCCGGTCCACCATTGCCGCTGCCCCCACCAACCCCAGGAAAACCCCGATAATCCAAAGGTCATGTAGCCAATTAACCACAACCGCCACCATTGCTCCGACGGGTAAAAGCCGACAGTTAAAAAAGCCAGATTCACCTGTACCACCTGCCATTGGGCGATCGCCGTAACCCAGTGCCACAGCCCAAGGACAATCATCCCCAAAATTCCTAGCGCTGTTAGGGTCAGTAGCCGGTTTCCCCAGCCATCCCAAAGATTGCGGTAAAGGTTGCTATCCGCTAGTGCCATAGGGAGTCAATTTCCGCTGCCATATGATCCCAGGTGTATTGCCGTAGTTGCTCCGAGAATGCCGCTACTCGCTGGCGATCGCCCGGTATTCCCTCCCGCCAGCGGCGCAGTTTCACGGCCAGCTCCCCATCATCCCTGGGGTTCTGTAATAAAAAACCTCCCAAGTCCTCGGGATAGCGCTCTGCTACCCCTGCCCCCTGAGTCACAATCGCCGGAATGCCACAACAGAGCGCCTCATGCACCCCCATACCATAGGACTCATAACGGGTCGGCGACACCAGTCCATCCGCCGCCGGTAGCAACCGGGACACGTCATTCCGAAAGCCCAGTCCTACCAGGCGATCGCCCTCATCTCACCGCCGCCCCCCACCACCACCAGTTGGGCATCCCAATCCGAGCTTTGACACACCTGTGTCCAAGCCGCCAAAAGCTGATCAAACCCCTTGCGCGGGTCGTCGGGATTGCCAATAAACAGCAGCGTTGGACAGTTCCAGCCCAGTTCCTGCCGCCGCCGCATCCGGTCCTCTGTCCCCAAGGGTGCAAACTGCCCCGCATCGATGCCGAGATACACCACGGGAATATCTTTGGGCGATCGCCCAAAGAATCGAACCACATCCTGTTGTGTGCAGTAGGAGTTAGCCACCAATAGCGTCGCTAACCCAAAGGCCCGCCATTCAGCCCGACAATTTTGCTGATGTAGCACCTGTGCCTTCCAGCGTCTCCAGCCGTAACCGCCCTCCGGAGCATAGGCGTGGTGAACATAATGCACCCAATTGACTGCCCTCGGAACCCAGCAATTGGCCCCATTGACTAGTACCTTGCCCCCCCGGGATAGCACCTGGGCTGCCACCCTGCGCCCCACCCAATCCAGCAAAGGACTCCCCAGTAAGTAGGAATTTCTGGGTTTGGGCACCCGGTGAAACACCGCATTGGGATGATGAACTAAAGACTCCGCCACCCGGTGGGCCACCAAGTGCACCCGATAATCTTGGCGTAGCAAATAATCTGCCAAAGCAAAATTAGCCCGATCCATACCCCCGGTGCAAACGAAATCCCCGGTGACGATCAGGCATTCCTTCATTGCCACTTTTAGCCACCGCTGGGCTTGGCACGATAGCCCTGTTCTAACAAATAGGTCAAGACTTTAGCACGGTGATCCCCTTGAATTTCCAGTAAGGGGCGGTCACCCAACTGGTCGAGACTGCCCCCAGCACCGCAAAGATTCTTCAACTCCTTCAGAAGGGCTTGAGCTTGGGGTAACGGGCCACGAAACCCAGAAATCACGGTTACCGTTTTACCCTTGCGTCCAGCACGAGTCACGGTAATTCGTAGATCCTGCTGGGCTGGGGTCAGATTCAATTCGGTTTCAGGAGGACGCTCAAAAGCTGCACCGAACTCACGATAGACAACACGGTGGGGATCGGACATAGCACCCTGGCCAAGCAACATCAAATTCATGGGAATTAGTGATTAGTCGATGACTGGGAGAATAACTAATGATGTTCTCCTCCCAATCGATGACTGCGCCAAGTCTTAATTAGCGCTCCAAAACCTTACCGAGCAAAATTACGAGGTTGACTCTCGCGAGGCTTGGCCTTGTTAACCTTTAGGTTGCGTCCCATCCACTGAGCCCCATCTAGGGCAGTGATGGCAGCAGTTTCTTCCGAATCAGACTCCATTTCCACAAAAGCAAAACCGCGCTTTTTGCCTGTTTCCCGATCAATGGGCATTTGGACGCGCTTCACCGTACCATATTCTGCAAATACCTCGTTAAGATCCTCCTGGGTAACGGAAAACGATAGGTTTCCAATGTAAATAGACACAACAATACTCTCCAAAAAATCAAAAAAGAACCAATAACGGCTTAATTCGGAGAGAGCCTGAACATAAAGCATCAAACATTCATCAACCGAACAAATCGTTGCCCAAGCATACTACCATAGTTATTAAAAGTGGCATTCTGTGCATCTACTTTTTTAGGTTTCTTCATGGTTCTTTACGACACAGTTCTGGTTTTTAGGGGGAACTTGGGGGCTGTTTTCCTGTGACAGACATTGACTGGGTCGCCATCTGTCTTCTTCCTTTCTGTTCCCTGTCCCGCTTAATCTCTTTGGCGACTGTTTTTCAGCGATCGCCTAACCTAATGATTCTTTGGCAACATCTTTTTTGGCAGCAAACCAGTGGCACTTGGCTTAATGTGGCGGCGATCACCCTTGGGGCATCCCTGGGAACCGCCGTTGGGGATCGTCTGCCCCAGCGATTTCAGCAGGTGATGACCCAAAGCCTGGGTTTGCTGACCATGATTTTGGGCATCCAATTGGCGGGGACACTGTTCCGGGTTAAAGCCGGCATGGTGGATGGCGTGATCGTGGCGTTGGTGGCAATGATTTTTGGCGGCATTATTGGCGAGTGGCTGAACGTGGAAAAGTATTTGGATCTTTGGGGTGATCGCCTCAAGGGTTGGATTTTAAGCGTGGGGATAGCGCCGGGCATGGCCAAATTTACAGAGGGATTTGTCACGGCTAGTTTGCTGTTTTGTATTGGCCCCATGGCGATTTTGGGCAGTTTAGAGAATGGGCTGCGGGGAGATTTGACCCTATTGGGGCTAAAGTCGGCATTGGATGGAGTGGCGGCGATCGCCTTCGGTAGCGTCTATGGCGTAGGGGTTGCTTTTTCGGCCCTGCCGGTGCTGCTCTATCAGGGCAGCCTCTCGCTGTTGGCGGGACTATTGGCAACAACGGCATCGGATGCCCCATCGGTGCTATTGCTGACCGGGGTTGGCGGGTTACTGCTTGTGGGGTTAGGGCTAAATTTGCTAGGGGTGACCCAAATGGCGATCGCCAATTTTTTACCAGCGCTGCTGCTTATGCCCCTGATCTATACGGTTGTGGAGACAGCCTCTGCCTTGCTGTCGGCGTAGGTACGAAACCGATCAAGGTCGGCTTGCAGGACAGATTCTACCAAGCGACCAATGAATAAGCGATCCATCATCTGCCCCAAGATGTTAGGGACATGATAGGAAATGGATAACTTGACAATCGTAGTGCCATGGCGGTCATAGAACCGCACCGCACCGCGGTTAGATAGTCCAGTGGTGGACTCCCATTGGATAATTTGATGCTTGATCTGCTTGGTAATGCGCGATTGCCAAGAGAACGTAAACCCATTTGACCCCAACCGCCACTTTGAAACACCAGGCAGATCATCAGACATTTCCACCGCTTCAATCCACTTCATCCAACGGGGCATTTGGGTGACATCTGACCAGAGTTCCCAAACCTGATCGATGGGCTGCTGGACTTCGATTTGTACGGTGTGCTCCAGAAATTGTTCCATGGTAATGGCGATGACAGCAGGGAGGATAGTTCCATAGTAAACCCGATGCGAAGGACTTGGGAAAGGGAAGAAGCCAGCAGGCAAGGGTCTGCGGGTATTTCCAGTCAGTTAGCATTGATTTTAATCTATGATTAGGATAACAAGATTCAATGCCCGACCTCTAGGGGAAACGGGGATCGGTGACCTAGTCTAAGTAATAGAACAAAAGCTATGCTCTTCCAGGAAACAATAGACTCCCAATCATGCTTCAATCCCTCCTTAATTCCCTATGGCTGGTGCCTATCTATTCCCTAGTGGGAGCAGTCCTGTCTTTGATCTGGGTGCCGTCCATTACCCGACGCACGGGGCCACGGCCAGCGGGATACATCAATATCTTGATGACGTTGGTGAGCTTTCTCCATGGAGTGGGGGCTCTGGTTGTGGTTTGGGGGCGATCGCCCCTGTACTGGGAAGTGGAATGGTTTCGAGTGGCAGGCTTGGCATTTACGCTGCCGGTGGAGTTCTCCACCCTGACCGTTGGCGCGATCGTCCTGGTGACCGGGCTAAACCTGCTGGCCCAAGTCTATGCCGTGGGTTACATGGAGATGGATTGGGGCTGGGCTAGGTTCTATGCACTGCTAGCTTTCTTTGAATCCGGGATGTGTGCCCTCGTGCTGTGTGGGTCGTTATTTTTCTCCTACGTCATTCTGGAGACTCTCACCCTCGGCACCTATCTGCTGGTAGGGGTTTGGTATAACCAAGCCTTGGTAGTGACTGGGGCGCGGGATGCTTTTTTAACCAAGCGGGCGGGAGATTTGATTTTGTTGATGGGCGTTGTCGCCCTGCTCCCTTTAGCAGGAACATGGAATTTTAACGAACTGGCGGATTGGGCGAGATCGGGAACCGCAGACCCAACGGCGTTGGCTTGGGTAGGCTTGGCGCTCCTGGCGGGGCCGGTGGGCAAATGCGCCCAGTTCCCGCTGCACCTGTGGCTAGATGAGGCCATGGAAAGTCCGCTACCCAGTTCAATTCTGCGCCTGTCAGTGGTGGTATCTACAGGGGCTTGGGTCTTAATTCGGCTGTTGCCCTTGTTGGATGCCTCGCCCGTGGTGCAATCCGTGGCGATCGCCATTGGGGCAGCAACGGCATTGGGAACCAGCTTGATTGCGATCGCCCAAATTGACCTGAAGCGAATTCTGTCCTACACCGTGAGCGCCTATATGGGGTTGGTGTTTGTGGCTGTGGCGACCCGCAATGAATCGGCAGCGCTATTGTTGGTAATGACCCATGGGTTGGCCATCGCCCTTGTGGTCATGGCCGCTGGTAGCATCATCAGTAATTGCATCACCCAAGACCTTACCCAACTGGGCGGGCTCTTGCTCCGACGACCGGTCACAGCCTTTGCTATGGCCGTAGGCATTACCGGTTTAGTTGGAGTCCCCCCCCTTGGCACCTCTTGGATTTTTCAGGAACTCGTCAGCCAGTTGTGGTATGAGCAGCGGGGGTTGGCGATTCTAATTTTGCTCGTCAATGGCTTGACGGCTTTTAGTATGGCGCGATTGTTTTGGTTAACCTTTGGTGGTGCTCCCAAACAAATGACAGCGCGATCGCCCGAACCGATTTGGTTGATTGTGCTGCCGATGATGGTTTTATCTGGGGTGGTGCTCCATGTTCCCCACCTTTTCTGGCAGTGGCGGGTGGTGCAGGATTGGGGGGTGTTCACCCAGCATAGTGGTATTGCTGTGATTGTCTCCAGTCTGCTGGGGCTTGGATTGGGCACCCTGTGGTTTCGCCGCAGTCGTTCCGGTGAGCCACTTGTTCCTTGGCTGGTGCCGCTGCAAAGCTTCTTGGCCTACGACTTTTACACGGTCAAGCTCTACCGCTACAGCTTTGTATGGCTCGTAGATCGGTTCTCGCGGCTCGTGGACTGGGGTGACCGTTACATCATTGATGGCATTGGCAATTTCTTTGGTGTGGCAACCCTTTTCAGTGGTGAAAGTATCAAGTACACCACCTTTGGCCAGCTTCAATTTTATGTCCTCACCATAGTGGGCGGGATTCTGCTGCTGTTGCTTTTTGTTAACCCTTAGTTGCCATCGTCCTTCGCTGCTTTCTATTAAAAATCCTATTTAGAAATTCCTATGGTGCTCACGCTTCTCATTTGGTTGCCAATCCTCGGCGCAGTGCTAACCGCACTGATGCCCTCGGCTAAATCGGCTAGGGGCATGGCGATCGCCACCCTATCAGTGGGTACGGCCCTCACTCTGTGGGTCAGCCGCCAATTTCTCCTTAGCGAGGGTGGATTCCAGTTCCAGGAATCCCTGGCTTGGCTCCCTGCCTTGGGCGTGAACTACACGCTGGGTTTAGATGGCATGTCCTTGCCACTGGTGGGGATCAATGTGTTGATTTGCTGGTTGCTGGCCTTTGCCCAAGATGGTTCCGCCGGGCGATCGCGCCTGTTCATGGTGCTTCTGCTCTTAGCCCACGGTGGGGTTAACGGGGCTTTTCTTGCCACCAACGTGATGCTGTTCGTTGTGTTCTATGAGCTGGAACTGATTCCGCTGTACCTCATGATTGCGGTTTGGGGCAGCGCCAAAAAAGAATATGCTGCCACAAAGTTTCTGATCTTCACTGCTATTTCCGGGGTTTTGATCCTAGCGGCGGTGCTGGCCCTCGGGTGGCTTTCCGGTACAGAAAGTCCCATTTTTGACTACACCCAATTGCGGCAGCAGGAACTCCCCCTGCCCCTGCAACGGCTGCTTCTGATTGCCCTCTTGGTTGGTTTTGGCATTAAAGCCCCCCTAGTGCCCCTGCACACCTGGCTTCCAGATACCTATGGGGAGTCCTCTACGCCTGTTGCCATGTTTTTGGGTGGCGTTTTGGCCAAGCTGGGAAGCTATGGAATCTTGCGGTTTGCCATGCCCCTGTTTCCAGCGGCCTGGGCCGAGCTATCCCCTTGGCTGGCTTTGTGGGCTGGGGTGGGTATTCTCTATGGGGCTTTTGCGGCGATCGCCCAAAAGGATATCAAACGGATGGTGGCCTACAGTTCCATTGGCCACATGAGCTATATCTTGCTAGCCGCTGCTTCGGGAACCTCCCTGAGTTTGGTTGGGCGATCGCCCAGATGGTCAGTCATGGATTGGTACTGGCCCTGCTGTTCTACCTCGTTGGTGTGATCGAGCAGAAAACCGGCAGTCGCGAACTCGATGTTCTCAACGGACTGCTCAACCCCATTCGGGGCTACCCTACCACCAGCGCTCTTCTGATTTTAGGGGGCATGGCCAGTGCGGGCATTCCCGGAATGATCGGTTTTGTTGCTGAGTTTTTGATCTTCCAGGGGAGTTTCCTGTCCTATCCCCTGCCAACCCTCATGGCGATCGCCGGCACTGGCTTAACCGCGGTTTACTTTGTGATTTTGCTGAATCGCACCTGCTTCGGCAAACTGGACAACAGCCTCTACTACCCCAAAATTAGCGGGCGAGAGAGTATTCCCTCCCTTGTCTTGGCAACTTTAATCGTGTTTTTAGGGCTGCAGCCTGGGCTGCTGTTGCGCTGGAGCGAAGCCACTGCCCAAAGCTACGGCACCACCGCATTTCTGCCCCCGCCTGTCATTGCCCTTCGCTCCACCCGTACTCCCTAGGTTGCTTTCCCATGACCATGATTGAGCCAATTCTGCCCCCCTCTACCCACGAATTCGCCGAAGTGATCCACCGCCTTGAAGCAGGTGGCACTATGCTGCCCGATACCCCTGAAAACCTAATGCAGATCATCGGGCTGTATAAGGCCTATGCCGTGCCCATGGACTTCTACTGGCGGGATTTACTGTACATTGCCGAGCAGGTGTTCCTTGATCCCCTGCCTATCTTCAAATACTTTTTGCCATCGGAATATTTGGAACTGGCCAACCATTACGCTGGCGACCAGGCCGATCTCAGGATCTGGCGTGGCGGAGCCACGGCCCATCCAGAGTTGCGGCAGTTTATGACTAAAGGAGAACTCAACCGCCCCTTACCCAAGCTGGCCCACCATTTGTGGCATGACCGCATCAACATGGAGTTTGCTGAAGAATGTATGCGCGCCATGCTCTGGCACCGGAACATGGGCGGCGAATTGGACACCTACTTGGACTCCGAGGAATATCGCCAAAACGCCGATCGCGCCATTCGGGCCTATTTCCAGTTCAACCCGGTGATGTTGGGATTGTACCGACTGTTCCCCGATCTATTTATTGAACAGTGTCGCCAAGCCACCATGACCTCCGTATTGGGGCTGTTTTGGGAAATTATGGCTCCAGTCTTTTTTGAAATGAGCGACCTCTACGACGAGGGTAAACTTACCAGCGTCCCCGAAGCGATGAACTTTTTGGTGAACGGCATCTTTGCGATCGCCGGGCGACCCATTTACCATCGCGTCCGCATCCGGGGAGAGTGGTATGACATCGTTCCCCGCGCCAAGGGCTTTACTTGGCTCTACGAAGCGGCATTCCCCTATGTCGAAGCCGTGTTTTACCGCACCTCTCCCTTCCGTGGCACCAAATCCTACAATGCCCAAGCACGGCAGATTCCCGCCGACCAAAACGATTTCCACTATGGGGTGCTCTATGCTGACAAATTCCCTGTTGGTTCCGCTGGGATTCCTCCTACCCTGTTGCATCAGGATATGTACCACTTTCTGCCCCCCTATTTGGTGGACTATTACCGGCAGCATTGCCGTGGTGAGGACGATATGCTGATCCAGTTGGCCATTAGCTTCCAGCGGTCAATGTATTGTGTTACCTCCGCTGTGATTCAAGCCGGACGGGCCGCCCTGCTCTATCCCCTTGATGACTCCAATCCCCGCCACCGCTGGGCCAACCGCGCCTATTTTGAGGGCCAGATCAACCGTTTTTGCCGCCGTGATTACGGCATGCACCAAGCCGCCCGCCTCACCGCTATCCAGAGTCAATCCTATCGGTAACCCCTATGCCCAGTATTGTTGACATCGCCGTTGGTAATGATGCGTTCCAAACCCTCGTGACCGCCGTTAAGGTCGCCGGACTCGTGGAGGCCCTCGCTAGCCCCGGACCCTTCACCGTCTTTGCCCCCCACGATGCCGCCTTTGCCAAGTTACCTCCGGGAACAATCACCAGCTTGGTGCAAAATCCGCCCCAATTGGCTCGGATTCTTAAATTCCATGTGGTGGCGGGCTGCTATCATCGCGCCGACCTAAACCACCATAGACAATTGGTTTCCCTAGAGGGAACTACCATTGACCTCTACAGTGATGAACATACCCTAGAGGTGAACAATGCCACCGTAATTGCCGCAGATGTGGTGGCCGATAATGGGGTCATCCATGTCATTGATACGGTGATTCTGATGCGCCCCCATTGGTTTGCCGGCATCATGGCATCGGCTAGATCTGGGTTAAAACCTCACTGAAGGCACTGTGGTTTCGTAATAGAATAGCCCTATGTTTCACCCTGCATTGCTGTGGAAATTTACTGCACGCGCCCGACTTGTCCGCAGCCGCATAACAGTTTTCCAGAGTTGGACGCGGGCGGCACCCTCAAAACTGCCGTGCAAAAGTTTTGCTTGAGCTGCGGGATGCCGTTACTCTTGGCAGGGCGGTACATTCCGGAAAAACCCCTGGCCCGGGGTGGATTTGGCGCTACTTTTTTAGCGCGCGATCGCTACACGCCCGCTTTACGTCAATGTGTGGTGAAGCAGTTGCAGCCCATTGGGTTTAACCCCCAGCAGATGGAACTGGCTAAGCAGATGTTTGAGCGAGAAGGAGCAGTGCTGGATCAACTGGGGCGGCATCCTCAGATCCCGGATCTGTTGGCTTTTTTTGAGATGCCCGCCGGCAAGGATGATTTTTTTTATCTGGTACAGGAATTTATCGACGGCTTTACCCTAGAACAGTTGGTGGAATTGCACGGGGCGATCGCCGAAGCCGATGTTTTAGAAATCATGCACAGTCTGTTACCGGTGCTGCAGTTTGTCCATGAAAATGGCTCAATTCATCGGGACATCAAGCCCTCAAATATTATGATCCGCAAGTCGGATCAGGTTTATTTCCTATTGGACTTTGGGGCTGTGAAACAATTGGCCAGCATGGCTCCAGGGCAAAAGTCTACGGGGATTTTTACGCCCGGCTATGGGGCACCAGAGCAGATGCGTGGTGATACGGTTTTTGCGGCAACGGATCTCTATGCCTTTGCGGTAACGTGCCTCCATCTCCTGACCGGGAAGCCCCCCGAAGAACTGTTCGATGTCCAGAGCAATGAGTGGCATTGGCAGCCCTTTGTGACCCTCCATCCCCGACTAGAAGCAATTTTGCGCCAGATGTTGGAGCCGACTCCGAGTCGGCGGTTTGCTTCAGCAACGGATGTGTTGGTGGCTTTGCGGCAGATGCACACCAGTATGCAAACGTCCCAGGCACCAACGGCATTGCCGCCCTCTCCCCAACCTGCGGTTGCTGCTGCGGCTGCCCAACCCCCTGTGCCATCGCCGAGTTCGCCTCCAGCGCCAGCAGCGCTGCGGGGAACCCCATGGCTGTTGCAAGTGCCGATGGGGGTGCAGTTAACGGCTGCGTTTTTGTTGGGGCTGCACTATGGACTGTGGGGACAAATTTTGCTCATGGGCGTGGCCGAACGATTGGGGATGGTGTCAGCGGCCATAATTTTGTTACTCGTAGTGGCGGCTCTGAGTTGGCTGCGGGTGGGCAGGGTTCTAGACAATAAGGATCTGGCCTTTTTTTCGGTGCTGGGAGGACTGGTGGCTTGGGGGGCGATCGCCTTTGGGGGACTGGCACCCTTTTTATTTCCACCGCCACAAATGGCAGCAGTTACGGTACTGGCGGGTCTGACCACTGTGATTGTGATGATTTTATTCCGCCTTCTGTTTGTAATGCTCTATAGCGTTTTATAGGGATATGAACAGGGTTCTTATTCTCAGCCACGCCTGTGTCACAGCCATCAATCAGGAGTTTTTTGCTACCCTAGCCCACCTCTCGGGTTGGCAGGTAACGGTCATCACGCCATCCCGATGGCGCAATGACTATGGCAGGGTTCTGGAACCCCAGCGATGGCCCTCCTTCAACGGGCGGCTGGTTGCCTTTCCCGTATGGGGATCGGGAAATATCCCCCTGCATGCCTACCGCACATTTTTTGGACAGGTGCTGCGGGAGGAACGTCCAGATTTTCTCTATGCCCACCATGAGGCCTATGCGATCGCCACTTGGCAAATCTATCGGGCGGCCGCGCGATTCCATCCCTGTCCCATGGCGTTTTGTACTTGGCAGAACTTATACAAAAACTATCCTCTTCCCTTTCGCTGGCTAGAGCAGGAGGTGTATCACCGCAGTGCCATGGCGTTTCCCGGCTCGGCGAGCGCTATGGCGGTACTCCGGCAGAAGGGGTTTACCCGTCCCTGTGTTCAGGTGCCCTATGGCAGTGATCCGGATCTGTACCATCCCCAAGCGCGGGATGGGGATTTGCGGCGGTCATGGCAGGGATCGGATCAGACGGTGATTTTAGGTTATTTGGGGCGCTTGGTGGAAGAAAAAGGGTTGCAGACGCTGCTGAAGGTGCTGGCGACGTTGATGGAACTGGACTGGCGGCTGGTTTTAGTGGGTTCCGGGGACTATGAACAGGCGTTGCGTTCCCAGGCAATAAAACTGGGACTGGGTGATCGCCTGATTTGGGTTGGTTTTGTGCCCCATGTGGAGGCTCCCAAATACCTGGCTTCCTTTGACCTTACCCTTCTGCCGTCGGAGACCCGTCCCAACTGGAAGGAGCAATTTGGGCGGGTGATCATTGAGTCGATGGCCTGTGGGACACCGGTTTTGGGATCGGATTCCGGGGAGATTCCCTATTTGATTCACCAAACGGGGGGCGGCATGGTGTTTTCCGAGGGCGATCTGTCCGAGTTGCGACAGCACTTGGCGGAGTTGATCACCAATGCCCATCGGCGGCAGTCCCTCGGAGCCCAGGGGCGCGACTATGTGCGCATCCACTACACCCATGAGGCGATCGCCCAGTCCATGATGACCGCGATGCAATCGGTGTGCTGAGAAAACCATCCAACCCGAGGAAAGGGGCTAAGCTATTGCCAGAAAATTCGAGACCGACTGTGCCTGCCTTGGAAATCCGCACTGCTAAAGCGACTGATGTTGACGCGATCGCCCAGGTTTTGGGCATCAGTTTTTATCAACCCCCCCATCCCCTCCTGCGATTGCTCACCCAATGGTTTCACCCCCTAGTCCGGTGGGGCATCGCCGTGGATTTAGGGACACGCCTCCAGGAGGGTCACGTCCATCACCTGTGTTTAGTCGCCGTTCAAACTCAAGCCTCGCCCCAGGTAATCGCCGTGCTGGAAGTCTCAGTGCGGCAGCAGTTTTGGGTAGCACCTATGCCCTACCTCTACAACTTGGCGGTAGCTCCCCCGTGGCGCGGTCAAGGCGTCGGCGATCGCCTGATGCTAGCCGCCGAAAAAGTGGCTTTGTCCTGGGGCTATCCCGCCATCTATCTCCATGTGCTGGAGAGCAATCGCGCCGCCCTGAACCTCTACCGCAAGCGCGGCTATGTTTATTTGCGTCCCGACCCCCAATGGCAGCCTTTTCCGTGGCGGCAGGGACGGCGGCTGCTGCTCAAAAAATCCTTACAATGAAGCAAATACCTTCCAACTGCCATGATCGCTCTGTTTCACCGTAAATTTCGCAAAATGATTGCCCGCATTGAAGTTACCGGGCGATCGCCCAGCCGGCCCCGCAAACGCATTCTCGAAGCCCTAGAATTTGTCAGGGAGCGGCGCTTTCCGGCACTGGTGCTGCGATCGATA
>JAAUUH010000145.1 GCA_012031145.1 Oscillatoriales cyanobacterium SM2_2_1
CCCCCAGTCAGTTAGAGTCGCACAAAGAATTGGTGATTGCTAGAGTGGAAGCCTATCCTGATTGGACTTTAGCCCAGTATTGTGAAGAGATTGGTAAGAGAACAGGAGTGTGTGTAACTACAGGTGCAATGTGTCGGTATCTGAAGAAACAGAAGTTAACCTTAAAAGAAAGACATATCGGAGTCGCAAAGCCACAAGTGCAGAGTGTCAGCAGGAAAGATTAGACTATTGGCAACAGGTGAAAGATGTCAAACCCGAAGATTTAATCTGCATTGATGAGACAGGGATTTGGGAGGGCATGGAAAGACCAATGGCAAGGAGTTTAGAAGGTCGTAGGGCATATCGTAAATCGTGCAGAGGGCAAAAACATATTTTTGTTGGTGCTATCTCCATGGATGGTTTGGTCTGCATTAGGACAATCTAGGATTCGATGAAAGGTCAAGGCTTTGAGACATTCTTGCAGGGGAATTTATGTCCGAGACTCTACAAAGGCAAGGTGGTAGTCATGGATAACCTGAAGATACATAAGAGCGTGAAAGTACAGCAAATGATTACAGATACAGGGGCAAAGCTTCTCTACGTACCTAGATGTTCTCCTGATTTTAAACCGCAGACTGCCGTTGCCATTCAACAAGTGTTACGAATTTTCTTGCTACTTTTGGATAAATCTTTCTTCAAAAACTGGTTTGCCCAGTGCTGCTATTCCACCTCCTAATCCCTCAATACGCTGTACTGAGATTGGGATCGTGATCGCAGGCTACAATTATAGCGAAGCGGATAGTTATGAAGAGCATAGTATTCAAGCTTAAAACCGTTTGCTGCAGTGCGGCTGAACACAGCTGCTGGAGTTTACCCAAATCGACTAGGAGGAGAACATGAGCAAAAAACTAATTAATCCAAAGGCACTATACGATGGTGCGGTATTTGGCATGTCTCAGGCAGTTATCGAGACGGAATTGGGACTGGTTTTTGTGTCTGGTCAGGTGGATTGGAATCATCAATATGAAACCACAGAGAACTCGATTGGAGGACAGGCAAGAAAGGCACTTGACAATCTTAGAATTGCCCTAACAGCTGCGGGTTCATCAGTCGAACAGTTATTGCAAGTTCGCGTGTACATTCGAGGTGAACTTGGAGAATACATGGAAACTCTTGCTCCTATTTTTGCTGACTTTTTAGGCGAATCTCGTCCAGCTTTAACGGGTATCGGCGTCGCTTCCCTCGCATCACCATCAATACTGATTGAGGTTGAGGCGATCGCTAGCGTTGGATAGGTGAGTGATGAATGCAGGTGGAGCAGTTGTCGATAAGGAGGTTGTGAACAAAAGATTCATGGCACTTCTTTATCTTTGAAGGCGCTATTTGACTGGCATGTCTCACGCGCCAATCTAATATTGAGCAATTTTGAGTTATAGCTATATTCGGGTAGGTTCGGACATCACAGGAAAAGGGGGTTTGGGGGCTGCGCCCCCAGCCAGGGGTTTCACCCCCGCACCCCGTCCTAACCAAGTTATTTACAGCTATAAAGTCGCATGAAGTAAGGCAGGATAACAATTCAAATGCAGGCGGACGGTTGAAAGCCGCTGATGCTGAGTTCAAGGTGATCTGCCACTGCTGGGGGATGCTAGCTGTTTTAAGGAAACCATTCAAGATCTCCTGCAGAAATTTTCAGTACTACCTCCAATAGGAAGTCTAATTTAACGAAAAGTCTAATTTTCTGACACCTAACTCCTAATAGGTTAATGAATGGAAAGGGCATTGCCAACAGATGTACTTAGCCGGATGGCGATAGGAATAGGGATCTGAGCTGGGGTTTGACAACCTTACCGAGGGCGTTGCGGGGTAGGTGCTCTAACAATTTCAACTCCATGGGGATTTTGTAGGGAGCAAGCAGATCCTTAGCCCAACGTCGCAACTCTAGTAGTGTGAGATTCTGCTGGGGATGGAGGACAACAGCCGCGCAGATTTTTTCGCCCCAGGTGGCGTGGGGCACACCCACGATCGCACATTCGGCAATGGCAGGATGGGTGCGGAGGACTTCTTCAATTTCCAAGGCCGAGACCTTGTAGCCGCCAGTTTTGAGAATATCCTGGCTGATGCGTCCCAGAATGTGGAACTGTCCATGTTCATCACGAGCCCTATCGCCCGTGCGGAACCAGCCATCGGTAGTAAAGGCTGCGGCCGTGGCAGCAGGATTTCGCCAGTACTCGGAAAATAATGTGGGGCTTTGGACTTGGATCTCGCCTTCATTACCGGGAATCCCCGTATCCTCCACCAGTCGAACGGACACATGGGGAAGGGGTTGGCCGACGGAGCCGGAAATGCGATCGCCCCCTAGGGGTTGGGAAAGAGCCATGCCAATTTCGGTCATGCCATAGCGTTCCAAAAGCCGATGGCCGGTGATGGCTTGCCACTGCTCCAGTACCGACACTGGCAGTGCCGCCGAGCCAGAAACCATGAGACGAAGGGACTGGGCCGCGGCACGATCACGGGCTTGGGTGGCGGCATCGCCTTGCTGATAGGCGGCAATGAGCTTGACATAAACGGTCGGCACCGCCATGAATAGGGTTGCATCCGCCAACCGCTCCCAAACTTGGGAGGGCACAAAGCGCGGCAAGAATTCACACACCGCCCCCGACCACAGGGCACAGAGCAAAATATTCACAATGCCATGGATGTGGTGAAGGGGTAAAACATGGAGAATACGATCACCCCCAGTCCAGCCCCATGCCTCCGTTAAGCTTAAAATCTGGGCCCTGAGACTACCGTGGGTGTGAACGACCCCCTTAGGTTTACCCGTCGTGCCACTGGTGAAAAGCATCAGCGCTGGCTGCTCCGGTGACGAAGACTCAAGGGTTGGGGGTGCCTCCAGTGGGCGGCAATCCCCTACCCACACAATGGGAATGGATTGTTCTTGGGCGATTGCCTGCAGCCGTTCATACTCATCTGTCGCTAGGGTGCGATCGCCGACAATGCAGCCCACCTCTCCGTGGTTGAGGGCGTACTCCAGTTCCGGTAGGGGGTAGCTCAATGCCAAGGGCACGGCCATTTTTGCCGCTGCCCAAATCCCCAGCAACCCTGCCCCATAGCCAAAACCCGGCGGTGCCATCAACCCAATATTCTGGCAAGGGTAAACCCGAAGCGCCGCCCCAATTGCCGCCGCTGCCGCCGCCAAGTCCCCATAGCTCCATGTGTGAGGCCCTAGGCGTAGGGCTGGGCGATCTCCATGGGTTTGAATTTGGGTCAGAAGCGAAACCATGGGTGACGAATGATTGGATGATGCCAACTTATCACAGGGATGTCGTCCTCAGAAATTTCTAGGCATGGTATAAAAGTTTGCAGGAACAATTTCTGAAAAATTGCTGAATCCACTGCTAGGATGGGGATTTCAATGGGTATGAAATCCTAGGATTTCGTGGCGTTATGCAGCTCGTTATGACACCGACTACAAGGTGCTAACCGCAACTTTTTGTTTTTACCCTCGAGACTTTCAACCTTTTTTAGCATGTCACCCATGAGCTGGATTAGCCATCACACCAAAAGTCAAGCCTACGCCCGTCAAGCAGGAGTTTGTCTCAGTCGCTATGAACCGGAACGGGCGCAAACCCTCTACCGCCTTGCGGCCGATGAAGAACTGCGGGCCCTTGACTATTTGTTTACGGTGCAGCCCAAAACCATTCGCCTCACCCTGATGAATGCGATCACCCTATACCAAAAAAGTGGCGAGCATCAAATTGTGCAAACCTTGATTCAAGAATGGACGACCACCAAAACCATCCCACCCGACCTGAGGGCCGAGCTGGATGCCATCAGTGCTGATTCCGTGCCGGTGGCATAATGGGAAGGGCGTTGACTTCCACCCTGCATGACCCGTTCCCACTTGCCGATCCTGCGTTCCTATCTGCGTCCCCATTGGCGAGAATTTCTGCTTGGGGTTCTGGCCCTACTGCTGGTCAATATCCTTGCCACCTATATTCCCTGGCTGCTTAAAGATGCTGTCAATGAGTTAGAAAAACAGTTCAGCGCTGATCGCGTAGCCCTCTATGGTGTGGCGATCGCCGGTCTGGCATCGGTGATGTGGCTGATTCGAATGGGGTCACGCATGCTGCTATTTGGTATTGGGCGTAAAGTCGAATATCAACTCAAGCAAGAAATTTTTGAACACATTGTTACCCTACCCACCCGTTATTTTGCCCTCCATCCCGCTGGAGAAATTATCAGCATCACCACTAGCGACGTAGAAAATATTCGTCGCTTGTTGGGCTTTGCCATTCTTAGTTTGATTAACACCTTTTTTGCCTATGCCCTCACCTTGCCGGTGATGTTCTTGATTGATACCCAACTCAGTTTAATTGCCCTATCGGTCTACCCGATCATGTTTGGGCTGGTGAGTGTTTTTTCGGGGCAACTGCGAGATGAGCAGCTCAAGATTCAGGAAGAACTTTCCAATGTGAGTAATCTGCTCCAAGAAGATCTCAACGGCATGGCCCTCATCAAAACCTATGCCCAGGAACTGAATGAGCAAAAGGCCTTCCACAATTTAAATTCCCGTCTTCTCGGCGCAAATCTCAAAATTGCCCGCACCCGTAGTGTGTTGTTTCCGCTGCTAGGAGGAATTGCTAGTATCAGTTTTCTGCTGTTGCTGTGGTTTGGCGGCGAAAAGCTGGTCAATCGGGAACCGGGTTTTGACATTGGCGAACTGTTGTCCCTTATCAGTTATGTCAATTATTTGATTTTTCCTACCGCTTTGCTTGGCTTTACCATTACGGCCTATCAGCGGGGACAGGTGAGTATTGATCGGATCCAAAATGTGTTAGATATTCCGTCGGCGATTGTCGATTCGGGCGATGCCAAGGCCCTAGAACCCCAGAGCCTCAAGGGAGAGTTGGAAGTGCGATCGCTGAGCTTCTCCTACCCAGACAGCAAACAAACTGCCCTAAGGGACGTTAGCTTTCAGATCGCGGCAGGGGAAAAGATCGCAATCATTGGACCGGTCGGTTGCGGCAAAAGCACTCTGGCCAATGTGCTCCTGCGACTGGTGGATATACCTTCAGGAACAATTTTTTTGGATGGTATGGATAGCACGAACCTCAAAATTGAGGATTTGCGTCGGGCTGTTACCTTTGTGCCCCAAGAAAGCTTTCTCTTCAGCGCCACGATCGCCAACAACATTCGCTATGGTCGTCCCGAAAGTGGCATGAATGAAGTAGAAGATTACGCCACCCAAGCTCGCATTCATCCCGAGATCATCAACTTTCCCCAACAGTATGAAACCCTAGTTGGCGAACGAGGTATTACCCTCTCCGGTGGACAACGGCAACGGTCGGCCCTGGCGCGGGCTCTGCTCATGGATGCGGCGGTGGTAGTGCTCGATGATGCCCTTTCCAGCGTGGACAACCGCACGGCTACTGAGATCCTCCAGAGTTTGCCCCAGTCTAAGACGGTGATTTTTATCACCCACAACCTGTCGGCGGCGGCTACCTGCGATCGCATCCTGCTGATGGAGCAGGGACGGGTGAAGCAAGTAGGTAGCCATAGCGAACTGCTCGAAACCTCAGAGACCTACCAAACCCTATGGAACCAGCACCAACTGAGCCAAAAGCTGCTCTAGAAAGCGATCAGCACTGGATGGCGCGCTGCCTTGAGCTAGCCCAACGGGGACGCACGGCCCCGAATCCCCGGGTCGGCTGCGTGATTGTGAAAACGAACGGGGTTGTTGGTGAAGGCTGGCACGAACGCGCTGGTGCCCC